>NZ_UGOD01000001.1:1421250-1740000 GCF_900461525.1 Legionella busanensis
TACCTATTTTTACTTTCATTGATACTGCAGGTGCTTATCCTGGCATTGGTGCTGAAGAGCGCAATCAGTCAGAAGCGATAGCACGAAATTTGCTAGAAATGGCTAAATTAAAAACGCCTATTATTTGTACGATAACAGGTGAAGCAGGTTCTGGCGGCGCCTTAGCGATTGGCGTAGGAGATCGGGTTATGATGTTGCAATTTGGTATTTATTCAGTGATTTCTCCTGAAGGTTGCGCCTCTATTTTATGGAAAGATGCAGGTAAAGCCAGTGAAGCAGCTAAAGCTATGGGTATTACAGCTGATAAAATTTATGAGCATGGTTTGGTTGATAAAGTTATTAAAGAACCTTTAGGAGGCGCGCATCGGAATATTGAAACCATGGCTGCACGCTTAAAAAGCCTATTTTTAGAAGAGTTGCAAGCGCTTAAAGAATTACCCATGAATGAATTGCTCGATCAGCGCTACGAAAAATTTATGGGTATGGGGGCTGCTAATTGACACACTTTTAACCTCTAGTTGGGTTAATCAACTTAAATATTGCAATACCTTGTATGTTGGTTTTAGTGGCGGCCTTGATTCAACAGTATTGTTACATATATTAAGTAAAGAGACTTTATTAGCGGATAAGATAACGGCAGTTTATATTAATCATGGCTTAAGCCCAAAAGCTGAATTTTGGCAAAGCCACTGCGAGAAGATTTGTCAGCGTTTTAAAGTGGCTTTTTTAGCCCATAAAGTAAGCTTTAACCAAAGTGCAAATGTTGAAGAACGGGCCAGGCAGGCCCGATATGATTTTTTTCATTCTATCGTTAAGGAAAATGACGCATTAATACTTGGGCATCATCTGGACGATCAAGCTGAGACGGTATTGTTAAAATTATTTCGCGGTGCAGGCATTGCAGGTCTTTCTGCAATGGTTGACTGGCGAGCTTTCGGTTGTGGTTATTTAGCAAGACCTTTATTGACCCACTCTCGTAGTTTACTGAAAAATTATGCCTTACACCACGGTTTGAATTGGATTGAGGATGAAAGTAATTTTGATTGCACTTACACACGAAATTTTTTAAGACAGCAAGTTATTCCACTACTACAAACACGGTGGCCAAAGGTTTCTATTAATTTGGCGCGCACAGCACATCATAGTCGTGAAGCTCAAAGTAATCTTGATGAATTAGCTCATCTGGATTATCCCAATTTAAATAGTGTAACCAATAAGCTTTCGCTTATACCTTTACAAGATCTCAATAGAAATAGAAAACAAAATATTTTAAGAGTGTGGCTTAAGAAAAACACTTATTACCTACCCGAAACTAAACTTTTTAATAGATTAGTGCCCGAAATAATAGAAGCAAGAAAAGATAGTATCCCAGAGCTTAACTGGGGAAATTTTTGTATTTATCGCTATAAAAATTCCCTTTACTTAATAAATAAGCAAAAGAAAAATAATTTAAATTCTATTGAATGGGTTGATTTTCCTAATGATTTAAAATTGCCTGAGGCAGTAGGTACTCTGAAAGCCAATTTAACTCAAGAAGGCTTATTCGTTCCTGATGGTGCTCATATTTCTATTCATTTTCGGCGCGGTGGAGAACGTTTTTATTGGCGTAAGCAAACAAAGATTTTAAAAAAATTATTGCAAGAATGGCATGTGCCTCCATGGCTTCGCGATGAAATTCCCCTAATCTATATTAATCAACAATTAGCAGTCATCGTTGGCTATGCTATAAGTGACAATTTCTATAATCAGGGAAATCAATGTTATCAATTTGAGTTAAATTATTAACTAATAGTTAATAGGTATTAACTATTACCTACGTTTATCTTAATAATCAATTTAACTATAGTATGTGAAAATAGCTATAGGAGTATATTGATGATATCACGCGCAAGAATAGCTTTGTTGCTAGCTTACTTATCAGTCCCATCTATTGCAGGCGTTATTATTACTCCCGCTTTACCACTTATTCAGGCAGATTTTAAGTTAAACCAAAGTGAAGTAGAATGGTTAATTAGTCTCTTTTTAGTAGGCTATGTCTTTGGTCAATTAATTTATGGCCCAATAGCAAATAGGTTTGGACGCCTTTTTGCTTTAAGGACAGGTTTATTGGTTTATTTAGTAGGTAATTTACTCTGCATTTTTGCAGCACATTATATGAATTACCACCTATTTGAGATAGGGCGCTTATTAGCTGCTTTAGGCTCGGCTAGTGGCTTATCTTGCACCTATATGTTAATTAATGAATTATTGCCTATTGAACAAAGAAAAACTGCAATGGCTTATACAATTGTATCTGCTACTGTAGGTATTGGTTTAGCAGTAACTCTAGGAGGTGTAATAACAGAATATTGGTTATGGTCAGGCTGTTTTTTACTTTTACTACTGCAAAATATTGGGATGTTCATAGGGACTTTTTTGTTTACTGAAACATTAAGGCAAAAAACACCTATCAATATTAAAACAATCTTTAACAACTATAAAGAAGCGCTAAAATGCGAAACACTTGTGATTTTTGCCTGTGCTGTTGGTTATTGTACGATTATTAGTTATTGTTTTGCTGCTGTAGCGCCACATATTGCTAGTGATTATCTATACTTATCACCTGCAGAGTATGGATATTGGAATTTAATTAATATGCTTGGAATGCTTATTGGCGGTCTATGGTCAAGAAAGTTACTGCTTAGATACAAACCGATTGAAGTTGTTTTAATGGGTTTAGTAATGAGCGCACTTGGTATTATAAGCCTATTACTTATGTGGGAGCTACAATCAAACTCGCCTCTATGGTTTTTTCTAAGTACTACTCACCTATATCTTTTTAGTAGTATCGTTTTAGCTAGCGCTTCATTTATTGCTTCAAATGCTATATCAGATAAAGCCAGCGGTGCTGCTATAATGAGTTTTATTAATATGGGCAGCGCTACAATTGCGGTAATCATTATTAGCAAACTTTCTACAAATTTATTATTAGCTTTTGTCGAATTATTAATTGGTGAATGGATATTTATTACAAGTTTGGTGCTAGTTTATCAATACAAAAGAAGGACTTTATTAGTTAGAGACTAATATTAGGGCGTGTTTAAAAAATATTATTAGCAAAACTTTCATTCAATTTGATTCTTTAAAGGCAGCCATTGATAATACATTTAGATAACTATATTTATCAACAACTATAGCCTTTTGCAGTTACCAAACTTCATTTCATGCTAATGTACCAATATAAAAATTAATTAAATTTTTATATTGGTACATTAAGTATAATTCTTTACAACAATAAAAATCTGCACACCTTTATAGAGGATTATTATGGTGGCCTTTGTCCTCATCATTATCCGCTTCGCTACTTGGGTTCAGGTCGTGAGGGTTAGACAAGCATTTATCAGAAAACTTATATTCCTCAGCAAAATCATATAGTTTTATTCTTGATTCTAATGGTGCTTCATTGTTGCCTACGTAATCGACAATCTTTTGTCCCATATTGAATAATTTTGCAGCATTTTCTACATCTAAATCATCTAATCTACTACTATTAATCCCCTTTAATTCATTCAAAATATGCTTTTCTATCTTGTCTATTGAGATAGTGGCATCTGTCATAGCTTCCGTGAAAATGAACCGGTAGACCTATCATGTATATGAAAATAAGCCTTATAAGCGCTTAAAAATTCTATGGGATTACTTAAAGGTTTATTAGGCATATCATCTTTCCTCATGAGTTGTTTCATTAATTAGTATAGCAAATCATCTTTTAACTCTAAAAATAGCAAGCATAGTTTACTTTTGAATTCAAAAGGTTATAAATGAATTGGCATTGTTGCGTATATAATTGCAGAAATGAATGAGATATAAATAAGCAGGGTTTTTCATAAGATTAGCATTTAGCAAAATGCTATAAAATACAGAGTTTCCATTTATAATGTAAAAGAAAGTTTATAGAGAGCAAAAATGGAAGGATAATAGTCGCAGTTTAATTAATCGCAGTATAATAACCAGTTCTTCACAGAATATATGGTTAATAAAATTTAAACTCAATGATCTAAATGCATTAGCAATCTATTTTTAAAATATGCAAATGCTGGTCAACACATAGCTCTCCTGCCATTACGGCGCAGCCGTAATGACATTAGTTTATACAGGGAGGAAAACAGTTATTTATGCAACACGCTGAACAGCTTGCAGTATTTAGATGTGGAAGACTGTTTTCATATTTATTAGAAATTAACATTCAGGAAGATTCACTGCTAAACCTCCCATAGAAGTTTCTTTATAGATAGTTTGCATATCAAGGCCAGTTTGTTTCATGGTTTTAATTACTTTATCTAAAGAAATATAGTGACAGCCATCACCCATAAGCGCCATACGAGCAGCATTAACTGCTTTAACAGCTCCCATGGCGTTGCGCTCAATACACGGAATTTGTACAAGTCCTAACACAGGATCGCAAGTCATACCTAAGTGATGCTCCATGGCTATCTCAGCAGCATTTTCAATTTGTTCAATTGTACCGCCGAGAACTGCCGTAAGGCCTGCAGCGGCCATTGAAGAAGCAACCCCAACTTCGCCTTGACAACCTACTTCAGCGCCAGAAATAGATGCCCCTTTTTTATAAAGAATACCAATAGCTGCTGCTGTAAAGAAATAGTTATAGATATCTTCATTACTTAACTTATGGTGTGCTTCTTGGCAATATTTTAAAATAGCAGGAATGATGCCTGCAGCACCATTTGTAGGCGCTGTGACTATACGGCCACCGGCAGCATTTTCTTCATTAACCGCCATAGCATATAAATTTAAGCGATTCATAATGTCAGCATGTTCAAAGCTACTTTTAATACCCTGATGGTTAGTTAATTTTTTATAAAGTTCAGGTGCCCGTCTTTTTAGTAATAAGCCGCCAGGTAAAATGCCATCATGATGACAGCCATTTTCTATACAATCAGTCATGACTTTGGCAATTTTTACAATTCCTGCCTTAATAGACGCTGTGTCTCGCCATGTCTGTTCATTGGCCATCATTAATTCAGCAATGGTTAAATTATTTTCTCGACAATGGCGCAGTAATTCATCAGCAGTGGAAAAAGAGTAGGGTAGATTATTTTCTAGCTGAGACACTTGATCCATTTGTTCGTCAGTAGCAATAAACCCGCCACCAATTGAATAATAGATCTGAGCAAAGAGAATCTCATCATTACCATCATAAACAATAAATCGCATGCCATTGCTGTGTTTGGGTAATAATTCTTTTTGTAGAAATAAAAAATCAAGGGTGTCATTAAAGGATATTTCATGGCTACCATTTAATTTTATTTTTTGCGTCCTAAGGATCTCCCGCATTCTTGGCACCATACTTTCTGGGTCGACCGTATCAGGTAGTTTGCCTTCAAGACCATTAAGAATTGCCTTATCAGTACCATGTCCTTTACCTGTTAATGCTAAAGATCCGTATAATTCTATTTTAATTCGCTTAACGTTTAATAAGCTTTGCTGTAAATCAACTTGGTTAATAAATGTATTCGCAGCAAGCATAGGGCCAACAGTGTGGGAACTAGAAGGGCCGATACCGATAGAAAATAAATCAAAGAGGCTAATACTCATGGTTTTAAGGTAAAGAGATAAAATATCAAGTGTAGAAGGAATGCGTATTATTAACAATATAAGTATACGCTAAAAAGCGTAAAAAAAATTTAATTTAGCTAAATTTTGTTTGTAAAAACGTTAGAAAATTAGCAAATAGGGTAAATAAAGCTATTTTTAATTTTTTTATTTACATTGTTTAAGTTTTAATTATCCTAATCTTTCTATAACTAGCAATTTAAATTAAATTTAGGCAAAATAACCAGGCACTTTTCATGATTTTAAATCTTACGAAGTTAACAAGGGGAATTGTTTATGAAGATGAAATTAGTCGCTGCCGCGATAAGCTTAGTAGTGTCAACGGCATTTGCTGCGGCAGACTCTACTAATGCTAACAATAGTACTAATACTAGTGCCACAACATCTAATACTAGTACCACTTTAAGCAGTGACATGGACAAGCTATCTTATAGTATTGGTGCTGATTTAGGACGTAATTTTAAGAAACAAGGTATTGATATTAGTCCCTCTGCAATGGCTAAGGGTTTACAAGATGGTATGAGTGGCGGCCAACTTCAATTAACTGATGATCAAATGAAGGATGTTTTAAACAAATTTCAGAAAGATCTAATGACAAAACGAAACGCTGAATTTACTAAAAAAGCTGATGAAAATAAGGCAAAGGGTGATGCATTTTTGAACCAAAATAAAACAAAAGATGGCGTAGTAGCTTTACCTAGCGGTTTACAATACAAACCACTGGAGACAGGTAAAGGTGCAAAACCAGGTAAAGATGATACAGTCACAGTTGAGTACACAGGTAAACTTATTGATGGTCAGGTATTTGATAGCACAGAAAAGTCTGGCAAACCAGCAGAATTTAAAGTATCGCAAGTTATTCCTGGTTGGACTGAGGTATTACAATTAATGCCTGCTGGCTCAACTTGGGAAGTTTATCTTCCACCTTCTTTAGCTTACGGCCCACGCGGTATTGGTGGTGCTATCGGTCCTAATGAAACTTTAATTTTTAAAATTCATTTAATTTCTGTCAAAAAATCTTCTGACGCTAACGGTTAATACAGTAAAAACACTTATAGCAAAAAGCTATAAGTGTTTTTTAATTTAGGCTTATTAATTAGACTAATCTAAAAAATAATTAAGATGAATAAACGGATATTGATTGTATTTCTTTTAGGTTTTTCATCTGGTCTTCCATTGGCTCTATTGACAAGTACATTGCAAGCCTGGTTTGCTGATAGTGGCATGTCCGTATTAGCAACTGGCATGTTAAGTCTAATTGGGCTTCCTTACTTGTATAAAGTATTATGGGGACCGTTCCTTGATTGTTATACAATATTACCTTTAGGTAAACGACGAGGATGGATCTTTATCACTCAACTTAGTTTATGCATTGGTTTTAATTTAATGGCCATGTATAAACCTAGTGATTCAGCTTATGCTTTAGCTTTTCTAGCCGTAATATTAGCTATTCTTTCAGCAACGCAAGATACAGCTATTGATGCGCATCGAGTTGAGTACCTTGCTGTTAATGAACATGGTTTAGGTGCTTCATTTGCCGTATTTGGTTATAGATTGGCTTTACTGATTACAGGCGCCGGTGCTTTAATTATGGCTTCCTATTTTGGCTGGTCTATTACCTATCATTGTATGGGTTTGCTAATGGGGATAGGGATTATTACAACATTATGGAGTAAAGAACCTGTTAGGCAAATTAATAAAACTGATAATCTAATATCATCCTTTATTAAACCGCTTAGAGATTTAATGCAGCGACCTAATATTTTTTCTCTTTTATGGTTTATTTTTTTCTACAAATTAGGAGAGGCATTTACTGCCACCACGAGTGGAATAGTGATGCCTTTTTTAATTCAAGGAATAGGCTTTCCACTTGATACAATTGGTTATGTCAATAAACTATTAGGTATCAGCACTCTTTTACTAGGTGGATTAGTAGCAGGTCTTGTGCTTTTGCGTTTTTCTTTATTTAAGGCCTTATTTTATTTTGGTTTAATTCAGGCATTTACTAATCTTTTATTTATTGCATTAGCAATGGCAGGTAAAAATTTTATTTTGTTTGCAATTGCGGTAGCATGCGATAATTTTGCTGCAGGTATGGGATCAACGGCATTAGTTGCGCTTTTTATGCGGCTTGTCAATCAGCAATTTACCGCAACGCAATTTGCAGCACTCATTGCGCTTTCTAGTTTACCGCGTATTTTATCAGGCCCGGTTGCTGCTTTACTGCAAATGTGGCTTGGTTGGGTAGGCTTATATCAACTGTCATTTTTGTTAGCTTTAGGTTTTATTCCTTTTTTGATTAAAATCAAGATGCAAACGCAATTAGCAGAGGAGAAATTAGACCTACATACTTTAAAGTTTGTTCATTAGCATCTTTTTAAAGCCATTAAGAGGTTTTATTAAGATTCTTTAATAAAAATAATTCTATTAAAAACACCAATATTTTTTTATTAATGCAACTATTAAATAAAGATAAAAGAAATAATTAAATTATTTAAAAACTTACTTTTTGTTTAAAAATTGATCAAATAATAAATAATTAGTATAATCTAAGAATATTAATTATTTTAAAAAAAACCTATGAAAGACAAAAATGATCCCTTCTATCAAAGCCAAGCAGCTCAGTTACTAGTGAAAAAAAATGGACATCATCAAGACTTGATTAGTGAAAATGTAAATGAAGCAGCAAAAGGAGCAGCTGATCATATTTTATTTCAATATTATGTAAAGAATAATCCCAGACAGGGTGTGATGGTAAGAGATGCTCACGTTACACATGGTAGCCTTGAGGAAGTTGTTAACGCAATGACGGATTTTGAGGAAAATAAAGACGCTAAAGAGTTATTCATTCCTATTACCCTTTACGGACAACATGCGGTGCATGCACATGTAAAAAAAACGAATAACGATAAGTTTGTATTTGAGTATTCAGATCCTTTTGGCTCTACAAGCCCCTACGGTAATCCGCCTAAAGAAATAGTTGCAGAGTTAGAACGTAAATTTGGTCAAGGAAATATAATCTTTAAACCTACACCTACTGTTCAACAGAAAACTTCTTCAAGTTGTTTTGCGATTAATTACCAGAATATGGTTGATAAGTACGAGGGAGTAAAGCCTTCAATAAAACCGGTAGTTGATGGCAAGGAAGATCCATTAATAAAAGTAGTTAGATTACAAATGAAACGAGACATGCAGTGGCTTTATGAGCAATATAATGAAATTTGGGAAAAAGTTCAACGGCATGGTCAAGAACAATATCCGGATATGGTTCAGGAAAGAGAAGCTATTCAGGCGAGAGGCGAAAAGGTACGTTATAATGACGCAGGATTAAAAATTGTTGACAGTGGTATATATGATCCTAGTGAGCATGGACATATGGACTTAAGAAATGCCGAATTAAATAAGGCGAAAGAATTACTTGCAGATATCGATTTTTCCAAAGCGCCATCTCGAACACCTTCCGATGCACCAGATATTGAATTTCCTCAAAGCTTAAAAACTAAGTTACAATCTGAAGGATATGGTATACAACCACTGTATGATTCTAGAAATTTAAAAATTATTGGTTATTCTATAAATATACTGAATAATGTATCACCAGAGCAATTACTTAATATTTCCCATAAAATAGAAAAAGAGATACCTAATTCTCTCAAAAATAATGTTATTTTTTCTATGAAAGAGTCTAATGGTGAGGAAGAACGCCTTGCTTACTCAGCATCTGTAAAAATGAGTTAACTAATTTTTAAAAGCCTAAATATAAATAAAGATTAGATCATTAATAACTAATGGTACCGAGGGTGGGACTCGAACCCACACGGTGTCACCACCACCGGATTTTGAATCCGGCGCGTCTACCAATTCCGCCACCCCGGCATGTTGGGGGATTATAACAAAGAAATGAACTTAAACAATAGCTGTTTCTAAAGGTAAAAAAAATTGACAATAAAGTGCGCCAATTTAATAATCATAGAAAGAAAGCAATGGAGAGGGTAATAATGAAAAGAGTAATTCTTTGTAAAGTTTTACTGATGAATCTATTTTGCCCTTTAACATTTGCTGCGACTTGCCCTGATCCACTGACAAGCTCACTAAGATGGGGTGAAATACCTAAACCTTGGGAGGAAAATCCTTTTTCTGAGCATAAACCACAAGGGGATGATAATACACAGTTTCTTCGGGCTAATATTTTAGTTGCAGGTGCTTATAGCCGTGGCGTGGCTTGTTTTTATAAAAATAGTTTAGGTAATTATTCTATCTGGTGGCCTGCTTTAGTAAAAATTCCGGCGCGTGTTGATTATCGTTGGATTGAGACATTGGGCGGCTATGTTTGTACGGAATCTTTAGATAATTGTCAATTTTATCCTGCAAATTAGTTTGATAAGTATTAATTAAACTACTTCTGTAAGCCCTTGTTCAAATCATTCTTTTTTTGGTTATCATTAGAAAAATCAAAGACGTTTAAATTAGTCATATCTTGGATAAATTTTATTCGTGTTGCCAAACTACCTTCAGAGTTAATAGCTTCACTTTTTAGCTTATCTTTTAAGGTATTTAAAAGGTGTTCAACAGTTTTCTCCGAAGATTTACTAAACTCTTCTCTTACCAATCCCCGTACTGTAGAGTGGTGAGTCCGCCCTAGATGACATGTAAAAGCTAATTTAACATAGGCAATAGCAGTAGAGTCTGTCGAATCGGATTTACAATAATCTTTTAATAGTTTTAAAGCAGCGTAATAATCGGCTGTATCCTTGTCAGTATGATTTTCAGTCCCTTTATTCCATAACTCTAGGTATTTTTTTGAGTAATAATTTGTTTTATCTTCAGGCTTTGAGGTTTTAATTGTATCTAATATATTGGCTATGGAATCAGAAGCAGATATAACGTCACTCACTGTTTGATGAATTCTGACGCCAACTTTTTTATTTGACTGAGAGGGTGGTTCTATGATAGGTGTTGTTGACATTCTTCGTAATTTTTCTAATTTTTCTTTATCAGCCCCAACTAAAATGATTTTAGCTGGTGATTGAGCATGAATTTCCTTAATATCTGTAGCAATTGGCCTTTCTTCGGCTTCTTCATCAATACAATAAAAAACAGTAACACCTTTAGTATAAATTTTACGATTAAAGAAATTATCTGGTACGTCCCAAAGCGTTTGCTGGAGTAGATAATGGAATTTAGGCGCCTTAGGGGGCGTATATTCATCACTCGTCCATCCTAAAATTTTTTTTAGAAGGGCGGCTTTTTGGCTTTTTAAATTTTGAGTATCCTTTTTTTTCTCATGGCTTCCTAAAACTGTTATGATAATAGACATATAAAACTCGTCGATCTTTAAAATCTAATGCTGGCTGATTATACATCAATTTTGATATAAAATTCTATAATTGATTATATTTTCTACCAAGTGCTTGAATTTTTTTAATATAGATGCAATTAATAATCTATTTGTGTAGATTTGCGCTAATTTATCCTTATTATTTGTCCTAATGAATAAAGCGGAAAGATTCTCCATCAACCTGAACTTCAGTCTTACTCGGTTAGATTTGCGCTGGAGGGATACCTAAATTGCCATTTGCTCGTGGACTGATTCTCTCCTTTATAAAATAAATACGTCTTTTTAAACTACTTCCAACAGATTTAATATTTTTTACTTCAGAATTTAAGCGCTTCAGAAGAGCATCTGCATCTTTACATTGATCGTTATTGTTAGTTAGTTCCCGCTCCCTTAACAAGAAATCGCGTACTTCTCTAACATGAGTGCGCCGTAAGTGACATGTTCTAGCAAGTCTAAACCAGGAATGTATGGATACACTTAAAGGACTTCTTGTATAATCCTTTTCCTCTATCTTACAATAATCTTCAAGTAATGCTAAAGCGCAATAATAATTTAACTTGTTATAAACCAATTCTTCTTTAATTGGAGCTGATGAAAAGCGGACACCCTTTGGAGACCTAACTTCGGTATTAATTTCCATTTTATAAGTATTTGGTATTTTTGTCCAAATTTTGATATAGCTGGAGGGATAAGACCCCGAACAAGAACCTAGGGAGATAACCCTATTTTCTGACGCTGATGTTTTCTTTTCGACTTCTTTATTAGCCTTACTTTCCGCTAAAACAAACAGTAAGTTATTTAAAGTATCGATACCACTCATGCTTTTATTTTTCGAAGAATCGGAGATAAATTCGCACGATTGTTCTTGAGCTAAATTGCTGAGATAAAGTCCATTTTGTTTCGCATCTTTTGTATCGCACTTAGTGCCTACTAATATAAATTTGGTATGCGAAGACGTAGGGGCGTTGCGCCTTATATCATTTAAGTCGCTACAAATACGGGCGGCTTTATTAATTTGTTCTATTTTACTTAAAGGCTTTGAAATATCAACACAATATATAAAGACATCAAAAGTCTCATTGTTTATAATGTTCTGCTTAAGTTCACTATATATTGGAGCGCCACTTGGATCATATATTAAATATTTATGTAAGATATTAGCTTTTTTAACAGTTTTAGTCAGTTGACTTATTCCATTAGTGGGCTGGGGATGCCGGGAGTTAAATTGTCTTTCTGTGGTCTCAAATAACCGATCAGCTAGGTAGGATTTACCATTTTGTGCCTCGCCAACAATGCATACCTTAATGCCTACCATATTAAAATCTTACAAATTAAATTAATGTAATTACCAAATTACATTTCAAAGTTGATTTGTACAATTTTAACTCTTTTTTATTAAAAAATCAACGATTGTGTGGTATGTAGAACAAATAAATAGGAATTTGTCTTATATTCCTTTAAATTTGTTAACATTATTAATACCTTAAAGCGAAATTAGCTAAACATCAAAGCTTTTGATTGAACTGTTCTAATTCAGCTTCCTGTACTGCTAAAACCTCAATTAAATATCGCCGTAAAATAGATACTTCGGAAACAAGTCCAATGAAATGGTTATGCTCATCAATCACGGCTAGTCGTTTTATTTTATTTTCTTTAATAGAATCAACATAGTTAACAATAGACTCGTTTTGATATACACAGGGAATATTTTTTTCAACTAGATTATAAAGTGATAAAGAAACTGGTTTTCCTATTTCAGTAGCTAATATTTGTTGATCAGTAAGCCCTAGAAAATTTCCTTTACTGTCCGTGATAGCTAAGTAATTAACTTGTGCCCGATTTGCAATTGCGGCTGCCTCAGTAATAGGGGTATTAGCGCCTGTAGAAGGTAGCTTGATTAAAGGTAAGTCGTTAAATGTAAGTGCTTTAAGTCTACCAATGTCTTGAGGGCCTGTGATATCAGAGCCTCGAATATGAAAACGCCAAGTAGAAAACGAATAACCAAAAAGATAGCGAGTTAATAAACTTGCTACAATAACAGAAACCACAGTTGAAAAGACGCCTAAATTTAGATTCGCTGTCTCTAACACCAAAAGGATGATAGCTGAGGGCGTACCAATAATAGATGCCGCTACTCCAGACATACCAGCTACAACTGTAAGATCAAGCGGTATAGTAGTACCAAAAATAGGTAAAACAATAAGGTAATGAATAATACATCCTAAAATAGCGCCTAGAAGGAGGGAAGCAGAAAATAACCCGCCTCGAAATCCTGAGCCTACACAAACAATAGAAGCAGCAACTTTAGCTAAAAGCATTAAGATAGTGATACTTAATATTTTTGAGCCAGCCAGCATTTCATTAATAGCATAATGCCCTGGGCCCATCACTTGAGGCATAATAAGCGCAATTAAACCTAATATAAATCCACCAATTGCTGGTTTTAAGAAGGCAGGGATATGTAATCGTTTTAATATTGATTCAAAGCTTGTGGTACCTCGCATGACGATAATACCAATAATAGCTGACATAAAACCTATAAAAATAGCTAATGGAAAGTGCCAAAGTGTAAGATGTTCGGTAATATGTGCCTTAAACAGTGGCTCATAACCAAGAAACATATAAACCATAAAACTACTAAGGGCACTAGCTAATAATGTTGGCATTAATGCACGGGTAGCATACCCACCCACTACTAATTCTAATGCATAGAAAGTGCCAGCTAGAGGAGCGCCAAAAATAGCAGCAATCCCTGCGCCTGTGCCACAAGAAACCAGCAAGCGTAATTCCTGACGTTCTAATTTTAAACGCTGGCCTATGGCGCTTAAAGTACCTGCGCCTAATTGTGTCATTGCTGCTTCAAAACCAACAGAACCTCCTATAGAAATGGATACAATAGATAACCCGACAAAAGAAAGTGAATCTAGGAAAGACATTTTGCCGCCTTCAACGGCATTCGCCTCAATTGGATCAACGGGTGTTAGTCGCCCATAGCGGCCAATTAAAAGCAGAAAAAAACCTAAAACTAAACCACCAATCGTAGTAACAGTTACAATTCTTTCCCAAGAAACATTCGCGGCGCTTTGCGCATTGACATTAACCCCAAATAGAAAAATTTGAATATGCCCAACTAAGGTCCGAATAAGAGAAACAACGCAGCCTACGCCAATTCCACCTAAGGCTGCTAAGCTAAATAATTTTAAATTAAGATAAGTATTAAGTTTGTAAGTTAAGCTATTTCGTAAAGAAATTGCCATATCTTTATCCCTAAACATTAAAAATAAGCTAATATAGCGCCACTACTAAGCTTTCTACGGCGTTGTAAGCTCCTTTGGCGAAGTACAATTCCTATGGACACTTCTTCATCTTACTCCACTTACGCTTTATCTAAAATTTAATGGGTGACACTATAGTAGTGATTTAAAATAATCAATTACTTAAGCCCTAATCTATCTTAAGCTGCCTGCGCATCCCTTAGAATGTACTATACTTTTTATGCAGCTTAATTAGGAGTATTAGCATGTCTAGTAAGATAAATCTAGTAAATCAGGATGATGTTTCTGTGCTTCAGCAATATTATCAAAGTATCATTAATTCTTTACCTAATCTCATTTATATTCTTGATAAGGATTGTACGTTAGTAGGTTGTAATAATAATGTATTGACCTTGCTTGGGCTTACTGACTTATCTGAACTAGAGGAGAGCTTTTACCAACGGCTAATAAGTTTTGCCGAATGGTCAGAAGAGCGAGCACAAATGCTTAAGCGAGATGATATTAATGCATTGCTATCTGATATGGCCAGCGATTCTATTGAGGAAAATCCAGTGCTCAATCACGCAGGAAATGCTACCTATTATCTTGCTACTCGGGTCCCTCTTTTTAAAAAAGCCAGCCAAGTTGAAGGATTACTTGTGATTTTAGTAGATATTACCGAGAAAAAGTTATTAACAGAACAACTTGAACTTATTAAACAGCAATTGCAGCAATATAATGCTAAGCCTAACCCAGTTTCTTTAACAACTCACCTTAAAGAAACAAAAAAAGATAGGCCTAAAGTTTTATTAGTAGAAGATAATGCTATTGCCCAAAAAGCAGGCCAAGCATTACTTATGCAATTTGACTGTAAAGTTGAGGTTGCTCCTTCAGAAGGTGAGGTTGCTAAGTTATTTAAGCCTGGTAAATATGATATCGTTTTAATGGATATTAGTCTTGAAGATACGTCAGGTTATGTCATGGCAAAAAGAATCCGTCAAATGGAGAAAGATACTTCATTTCATGTTCCTATTATTGCACTTACAGGCTATCAGGCTGATGTCGTTAAGTTTGACTGTGATGATTATTATATGGAAGGCGCGATCACTAAACCTTTAACAGGTGAACAGGTAAAACAAATCATTCAACATTACATTTATAACATTGATATACCTGTTAGCGGTTTAAAAAGTATTAAATCAGAGCATGAGAATAATTAACGTAAGTTAAATAAGAGAATACTGCTTAAATAGTATGCTAACTTTAAATGCGCAATTTAATAAAGATTTAAAAAAAAGGAAGAAGCATGACAGTGACAACAGGCTTATCAGGAAATGAGCTTTTTTGCCTAGCTCAAAAAGGGTTCTTACCGGGTAATATTGTTGTTGGTAATAGTGTGCATAGTCTCGGAATCATTGGCAGTGTGGGTTCAAATTTAAAAGCTATACTGGGCGGTGAATTAACTCAGGTGACTCGCTTAATTGAAGAAGGACGAGAAACAGCGCTTAAGCGAATGTTTAAAGAGGCTGAGAC
Organism: Legionella busanensis; assembly: GCF_900461525.1. NCBI lineage: Bacteria > Pseudomonadati > Pseudomonadota > Gammaproteobacteria > Legionellales > Legionellaceae > Legionella > Legionella busanensis. The sequence goes on from NZ_UGOD01000001.1 coordinate 1,436,989, forward strand.
CCATAACGCTTCGGGTATTACAGGTGTAACTAGTCAGTTAATATTGCATGGTTCAAATTTAGAATTTTTATCGATTGGCTCTGTTATCAAATCTAACAATTCTGGTTTAAAATTATTTTCAACCTCCGCTGATGGGCAAGAGCTGTATGCCCAGCTTGATGCAGGTTATCAACCTATTTGTTTTGCACTAGGTAATGTTGCTTACTCAATGGGTGTAGGCCGAGGAATTATTGGTAGTATAAAGACTCTTAGAAGAGGAGAGATAACCGAGTATTCAAATATTTTTAATGATACTCGCCATTTAGCTTTAAAACGGATTAAAGCTCATGCGTTGGCAAATCATGCAAATGCTATACTCGGTATTCAAACAACTATTCTACCTTTTAGTGGGGTTAATGAAATGCTAATGATTGGTACTGCTTCAAAAGCCCCTTTTTTAGTTGGAAAAGGGGTCGATGATGTAATTACCAGTGATATGACCAATATAGAAATGTGGAATATGGCATCATTAGGCTATATGCCTATGCAATTATTATTAGGCACCTCTGTTTATTCTTTAGGGTTAGTTGGCGGTATTACTGCAGCAATTAAATCCTTTGCTCGTGGAGAATTAACTGAGTTGTCACGATTAATTTATGATGCTCGAGAAAATTCATTAGGTATTATTAATGATGCCGCAAAAGCAATTGGTGCTGATGATGTTGTTGGCGTTAAAACCTATGTTTATCAGTTAGGTAATGGTTTAGTTGAATTTTTAGCTATCGGAACAGCCGTTAAAAAATCCTCTTCTGTGCAGCCACAATCCTCGCAACTGCCACCTCAAGCTATCGTTGTGGATAAAGACACCTATTACAATTTAGTAAGTGACTATGGTTTAAATGTTAATATTAATGAAGGTAGTAAGCCTATAAATAAAAACGTTAGTTCTTCAGTAGGAGCAGTAATTTTATTAATCGTTTTGTTTGTTTTCGCGATTTATCATATTATAAAAGCCTTTTTTAATTAATTTATAGCGAAATGAAACTGTTATTCGCGCGATTTAAGTAATTCTTGTAAAGTTTTGGGTAAAAATGATTGTGCTTTAGTTGTTAGAGCGGCTTCATTTTTCTGCCATAAAGTACCTAAATAAATAATAATTAGACCAATAATGGTAAGCACAATAGGAAATAAAAGGCTATATTGGAAAACTTGCCAAGCCAGATGACCTAAATAAATACAACAGCCAATACCACCAAACACAACAAAAACGCGTCTTACTAAAATAACGCCGACACCTATCATCAGTAGATTAATGCAAAGATAAAAAAACTTAGAAAGTTCACTATCAGAACTCTGAGCTGTCATTCCACCCCAAAAGGTAATGACACCAAATATATATAACCAGAAGGCATAATCTACTGTATGCCGAGAGCGAACATCAACCCAAAAGGCAATAAGAATCATAATTAGGCCAAAATACATTGAAAAAATGGCTTTAAATTCGAAATCAACGGAATTTCCCATAATTAACTCAGCAACATCCATAGACATATACCAAAGAGTTACGGCAATAGGCATAATCATAAAAGGATAGCGATAAATCCAGGCTAAGATAAGTCCAACCATTAAAGTGCCAAACTCCATCATGATCCATTGCGCTTGGATAGTTGTATGAAAGTCACGATAATGCGCATCGTCAGTAGGCCAATAGCCTAGGGCTTTTTGTAAGGAGAAGATTGCTAGAGGCGTTAAGGCAATAACAAAAGTGGCGCAAATTCCAGCAGGTGTTTTATAATTTTTTCTATCAAACAAGGCTGTAAGTACTAGGCCAATTAAAGCATAGATAAGGGTAATAACAAAAATACCCCAAGCGCCAAAACTTTCCCAACCAAGGGTCATAAACAAAGTCATTGCACCTATTGCCACTAAGCCGCCTAGATAATACAAGACATTGGTAAAATTAAACGAAACTTGCTGGTTAGTTTGATTTCTAATGAAATGATATAAGGCCTCAGCTTGTTCGGCACTAATGATCTGTTCATCCACAGCTTTTGCTAAATCTGTGCGAGAAATTTTCATAAGTTATCCTGCAATTAAACAGATAGCTTTTATATAAATTATAGAGTCTAATTAAAGATCTAATTAGTTTTTTTGTAACTAATTAAAAAGTTATAGGCTGCAGGAAAATGTAAAATTATTGAAAAATGTGTTGATTAAATCTGATTTTTAATAAAATAATAGTTGCTTTCTCGACCCTTGCTCCCGTGATAGTGATGTCTATGCAAGAAGTACCTAGTTTTTTTGATTTTACCTCGCTTTCTTCACAAGAAATTGCTCACCTGCTTAATAAATTTAATGTGCGCTTAACTGTTGATGAAGCTCTTTTTATCCAAAATTCACTACTTAAGCGGCCACCAACCTACGCCGAATGCATACTTTGGTCTATCCAAGGATCAGAGCATTGCTCGTATAAAAGTAGTCGTAAATATTTAAGTCAATTTGTAACTTCCGCACCGCATGTTATCTTAGGTCCAAAAGAGGATGCAGGTATCGTCTCTGTAGCCACTGATCATCAAGGCCACCGCTATGGGATTGTTGTTAGCCACGAATCTCATAATCATCCCTCACAACTTGTACCTTATGAAGGTGCGGCAACGGGTGTTGGAGGTAATGTCCGTGATGTAAGTTGTATGGGCGCAGAGGTTATAGCAGTCGCTGACAGTTTACGCTTTGGTGATATTAATAAAACGAAAACTAACTGGATCACAGAAGGCGTTATTCAGGGTATTGCAGGTTATGCAAATCCCTTAGGTATACCTAATATAGCAGGAGATACTTATTTTGATGATGCCTATAATGACAATTGTTTAGTTACCTTAGTAACGCTCGGTGTTGTTCGGGAAGATCAAGTCATTCATTCTTATGTACCGCCTAATGCTAAAAACTATAAATTCATATTAGTAGGTAAACCTACAGATAATAGTGGTTTTGGTGGTGCAGCTTTCGCCTCTGCTAACCTAGATGTTGCCCAAGAAGAAGACAATAAAGGCGCAGTTCAGGAACCTAATGCTTTTTTACAACGACATATTCTTAAAGCAAATTATGCGTTGTTTGAATGGCTGCGGGAAAAAAACCTTATTAATCAAGTTGGTTTTAAGGATTTAGGTGCCGGTGGTATTGCCTGCGCATCAGTTGAACTAGCAGATGCAGGCGGATATGGTGCTGAAATTAATCTAAATTTAGTACCTACAAGCATAGATGGGCTCTTGCCTGCTGTTATTTTATGTTCAGAAACCCAAGAGCGATTTATGTGGGCAGTGCCTGAACATTTAGTGCCAATTATCCTAGAGCATTATAATAACCGTTTCGCCTTACCTGATATTTGTGATAATGCCTGTGCAACCGTTATTGGTGATTTACGTCATGATGGATTATATGTTGTTCGTTATGAGGACGAGCCTATTGTTTCAGCAAAAGCGCAAGATATTACCCAAGGCATTCTTTACGATAGACCCTATGAGTATAAAAAGGATATAAACCCTGAGCCAAGTAATATAGATGCGAATGATTTAAACGCTATTTTGTTAAAACTATTAGCTCATGAAAATATTGCATCACGTGCGCCAATTTATGAACGCTATGATAAACAAGTTCAAGGCAGAGCAGTTATTGAATCAGGTTGTGCTGATGCTGGCGTTATTGCTCCTTTTAATGAGGATAAATATCCACCTGAAATTCAGTTAACTGGTATTGCTTTATCGCTTGATCACAATCCTCGGTATAACAAAATTGATGCTTATTGGGGCGCTGTTAATGCTGTTTGTGAATCAGTACGAAATATTATTGCAGTCGGCGCATGGCCTTTATCGCTCACAGATTGTTTGTGTTTTGGAAATCCCGAAAAACTTAATCAAATGGGTGAATTTGTTGAATCAGTAAGGGGCATTGTTGATGCTTGTAATGCAGTACAATGGCCTGATGACCCACAGACGACACTTCCTATTATTTCTGGCAATGTATCGCTTTATAATGAATCAGAGCAGGGCGCTATTCCGCCAAGCCCCATTATTAGCTGTTTAGGCTTATTAACTGATTATCGCGATGCTTTAACCTATGATTTAAAACAGCTTGACTCAGCATTATTATTAGTTGGTGAGCGTAAGGATGAATGCGGAGGGAGTGTTTATTATCAATTGTTTAATAGCTTTGGTAATCAATTACCAAAGCCCGATTTAAACTCGTTTAATCAAGAAATCACAGCCGTTTTTTCTGCCATTAAAAGTGGTCTAATCTTATCAGCACATGATATTTCTGAAGGTGGCGTAGGCGTTACACTTGCTGAGATGAGTTTTAAAAACAATATTGGTATTGATATAGAATTAGCAGGTCCTTTGCCTCTTGAGAAAAAGCTTTTTTCTGAAACAGGCGGGTTTATTCTTGAAGTAGCACAAAAAGATTTATCAGTAATTGAAGAGATTTTTAATAATTTCTCAGTACCCTGTCAAAATATAGGTAAAACAACAAGAGAGCCTATTCTTAAAATAAATGGTCAATTGCATTTAGCTATTAACCTTGCCAAAACTGCTTGGCAACAAGGCTTAAGGGAGAAATTAACCTAATGACTAGTATTGATTATAAAGCAGCTGGTGTTGATGTTGATGCGGGTAATCAAGCCGTTTTTGCTATTAAAAATGCTGTAGAAAGTACGTTTTCGCCGCAGGTCTTAACTAATATTGGCAGTTTTGGGGCAATGTATGACCTAAAATCACTTTTAGAAAAATACGAGCATCCCGTGTTAGTTCAGAGTATTGATGGGGTCGGAACTAAAATGATGGTTGCTAAAATGATGCAAAAATTCGATACCATTGGTATGGATTTAGTAAGTGCTACGGCCAATGACATCATTGTTTTAGGTGCAAAACCGCTTACTCTATTAGATTATATTGCAAATGATAAGTTAAAGCCTGAAATTATTGAACAAATTATTAAGGGTATAGTAGTAGGTTGCCTTGAGAATGATATTTCCTTAATAGGCGGTGAAACTGCTGAAATGCCTGGTACCTATTTACCTGGTGAACATGATTTAGTAGGCGTTGTTACAGGTGTTGTTGAAAAAGAGAAAGCTATTTTAGGGCATGCTATTCAATCTGGTGATGTTATTGCAACGCTTCCTTCGAGTGGTTTACATACTAATGGCTATTCTCTTGCTAGAAAGTTATTGTTTGAAGTAGCAGGGTATACTGTTGATTCTTATGTTGATGATTTAAGTCAGACGGTAGGCGAGGCATTGTTAACTCCTCATGTAAATTACACAAAACCTATTTTAAGTGCTCTACACAAAGGAATCTCTATAAACGGCATGGCTCATATAACAGGCGGCGGCTTACTTGAAAATATACCTCGTGTACTACCTGCAGATTGTTCTGTAGAAATTAATAAACAAAAAATTCCTTCCCAGGCTTTATTTCATTTACTACGAGACTTAGGGCATTTGAGTGATAACCAAATGTACAGAACCTTTAATATGGGAGCAGGTTTAGTAGTATTTTTATCAGCTGATAATTTTGTTGCTTTAAGTGAGTTTTTACAAGCTGAATTTCCATCTTTTCCACTTTATGAAATAGGCCGAGTTGTTTCAGGTAGGCCCGAGGTGAAGCTGTTATGATCCATATTGGTTTAATTCAATTCCCCGGATCAAATTGTGAACGCGAAACGGCTTTAGCAATAAAGCGTGCAGGCATGCAACCAGTTGAGTTTCTGTGGAATGAGTCACTTGAAAAATTAAAAAATTTTGATGGTTATATCATTATTGGTGGTTTTTCTTATGAAGATCGTTCTCGGGCTGGCATCATTGCAGCGCTTGATCCTGTTATTAAAGAAATTAAAGCCCAAAGTGAGCTTGGTAAACCTGTGCTTGGTATTTGTAATGGCGCACAAATCTTATTGGAATCTGGCTTAGTTCCTGGCTTAGTACAGACTGAGATAGCATTAACAGAGAATAAGCGTATAGCCGATACCAAAATTTTAGGTATGGGCTTTTATAATGCTTGGGTTAATATACGCTTAGCTAGTCAACCTAATAAAGGTAGTGCTTTTACTCGTTATTTAAAACCAAACGATCTTATTCATTTACCCGTTGCTCATGCGGAAGGACGGTTTATTATCTCTGAATCTTGTTTGCAAGCAATTAAAGAGCAGAATTTAACCTTAATGCAATATTGTAATGACCAAGGTGAAATACACAGTGATTTCCCAGTAAATCCTAATGGTTCAGTAGATAATATTGCTGCAATTAGTAATGTAACTGGTAATGTCATGGCGATGATGCCGCACCCGGAACGGACTACTAATGGCGATCTTTTATTTCATTCTATGCGAGATTACATTATCTCATCTCAACTAGACTATGAGCCTAAAATCAAGTCTTATCAAAATACAGTCATTAAACCAGCACTTTTTGTTGCGCCATCTAAACATAACCAGTGTTTAATTAAATCAATTATTACTGATAATCATGCTCTAACCGTACAAAAAACGTTGAGAAAACTAGGTATTCCTGTAACTGTAAGTCGTTTTATTCATTGGGAAATTGCTTGTGGGGATTCAGAAGAAGTCCTTGAAAAAATTAAAAAAAGTGGTGTTTTGTATTGCGATCGAAAAGAGCGTGAGATTAAGTTGCCAACGCACTCCAATGAAAATGATTATTTTTGCTTAATACGTGCTAAAGATAATTTAGTAGGTCAACGTGTTAAGCAAACCTTGAGTGATCATTATTTTATTTCAGAGGTTGAATCTATAACACATAGTATTTTATGGCACTTTGAGAGTGAGCATGGAAATATTAATTTGATAATAGATGAAATTTTATTAACTAATATTATTGGGAATCAATACGCACATGAATTCTACAGATATGAAGGATAATTATCGGAAAAAGATCAGAGCCGCAATAACATATTGTCTAAATAAAACTAATTTTTCATTAGGAATTAGACAAGAAGGAAAGGTACGAGATACTTATGATTTAGGTGACAAAGTATTGCTTGTTACTACCGATAGATTAACAGCTTTTGATAGACCTTTAGCCTTAATCCCTTATAAGGGACAGGTGCTGAATTTAACGAGTGCTTGGTGGTTTGAGCAAACTTCCTCAGTGGTACCTAATCATCTTTTAGCTGTACCTGATCCAAATGTAGTTATTGCTAAAAAGTGTAAGGTATTTCCAATTGAATTTGTTGTTAGAGGCTATATTACCGGCACTACAAACACATCCTTATGGACGCAATATCAACAAGGTGTACGAGAATATTGCGGAATTAGATTCCCTGAGGGCCTTAAAAAAAATCAAAAATTAGAAACTCCTGTTTTAACGCCAACTACGAAAGAAAAAGTTCATGATCGCCCAATTTCTCCTCAGGAAATCATTACTGAAGGTTGGATGACGAAAGAGGATTGGGAAGAAGCAAGTGCACTGGCAATTAAATTATTTGAGCGTGGTGTTGAACTTGCCAAGCAGCAAAATTTAATTCTTGTAGATACAAAATATGAATTTGGTCGGGATGATAAAGGCAATATTATTGTTGTTGATGAAATACATACGCCTGATTCAAGCCGCTACTGGCTTGCTAATAGTTATGAGCAATGTTTGGCTGAAGGTAGAGAGCCGGAAAATATTGATAAAGAATTTTTAAGGCTATGGTTTTCTAAAAATTGTGATCCTTATAAGGATGAGCAGTTGCCGCAAGCACCTATTGAATTAGTTGAAGAGCTTTCAGCTCGATACATAAAACTTTATGAAATGATTACAGGACAAAAATTTAGCTTTGCAGTGCAAGATGAGCCTATCGAAGAGCGCATTTTACGTAGTATAAAAGATTATATGGGTTAGGAAGTTTTCTTAGGGTAATAATCTGTCATTCCCACAGATTTATTACATGGATATTGATGTCATTCCCGCGTAGGCGGGAATCCATCTTTATGTTGGGTATTGTCCATAGAGGATAATGATCCCCGCCTGCGCGGGGATGACGTTCTAATTCACAGAAATGACAGTTTAAAGCTTATCTAGCCACGCAACAATATCAGTTTAACCGTGAGATCCAGCAATAAAGGTGGATTTCCTGGATTCCGCGAACAAGTCGCGGGACGTAGGGTTAAGGAAGTTAATAGGTATATGTTTGTACGCAAGATTTAACCATGGAGCTAGATCATCGCTAATAGTTATATTTCCTGCCTACGTCCCGCGTTTTATCCGCGGGATCCAGCAATGTAATAAGATGGTAGGATGTTAAGTTGGCAAGGTTGCAGATTAAAGAGGTTTAACGTTTTTTAATTTTTTATCTCATACTAAGTTCAACCGTCTTTTTATGAACTAGACTGTGATAAAGCTAAAAATTTAAAATGCTTATAGTTTTAAGGTAGTAAAACATGTGCGGTATAGTCGGTATTCATAGTCAAAAAGATGTTGCTCATGAGTTGTATGAAAGCTTAATTCATTTGCAGCATCGGGGCCAAGATGCTGCAGGAATTCTTACCTCTGAGCAACGATTTTATTCTAAATATGGTTTAGGGCTCGTACGCGAAACCTTTACTGCTGAAAATGTATTGTCCTTAAAAGGTTGTGTAGGTATCGCACATACGCGCTATCCTACGGCTGGCGGATACGGGGCAGCCGATGTTCAACCTCTGTGGATTGGTAGCCCACGCGGTATAGCGCTTGCTCATAATGGTAATTTATCAAATTATCAAGAACTTGCACATGAAATACGCAAACAACATCGGCATTTAAATACAGGCCTTGATTCAGAAGTTTTATTACTTCTCTTCGCTGATTTACTTGCTAATAGTCCTGGTTTTATTGAAGATGATGATAAATTCTTCGATGTACTATGTAATGTTATTAGTTCGCTTTTTGCAAAATTAGAAGGCGCTTATTCTGTAGTAAGTTTAGTCATTGGCAAGGGACTTATTGCTTTTCGTGATCCACATGGTATTCGACCCTTAGTTTGGGGTACGCGTGAAAACGAAGATGGTACGCAAGATACGATTTTTGCTTCAGAAACAACGCCTTTTTATGCTTTAGGTTTTAATCCGCAGGGTGATATTTTGCCAGGTGAAGTGGCTTATGTAGACAATAAAGGCAAGCTTTACCGACGTGTTGTTAAAGCCGCTGAATTTAGGCCATGTATTTTTGAATATGTTTATTTTTCGCGCCCTGATGCCACCATTAATGATATTAGTGTCTATCGTGCTCGATTACGTATGGGGCAGAATTTAGCTATTCAGTGGAAAAATAAATACCCTAATCTTTTACCTGATATTGTTATACCTGCGCCATTTACAGCAAATACTGCTGCACTTTCATTTGCTCATGAGCTTGGCGTACGCTATTCAGAAGGCCTATATAAAAATCCCTTTATTGGCCGTACTTTTATTATGCCAGACCAAAATGCACGTACAAGCAGCATTCGACATAAGCTGACTCCGCAACCAACAGAAATCAAAAATAAGATAGTCTTAATTGTTGATGACAGTATTGTTCGGGGCACAACATCCCGGGAAATTGTTAAAATGGTTCGTGAGTCTGGTGCAAAGCAGATTTATTTTGTATCTACTGCACCGCCCTTAAAAAACCCTTGTTTCTATGGTATTGATATTCCCTCAAGAAAAGAGTTAATTGCAGCAAACTCGACTGAAGCCGAAATCGCTGAATTTATTGGTGTTGATGCGTTACTTTATCAGACTAAAGAAGATTTATTAGAAGCTGTTACTAGACGCGGTCAATATAAAATAAATAAAACATGTATGGCTTGTATGGATGGGGATTATTTTTGTAGCAAAATTACACCAAATAAAATGCAAGAAATAGAAATTTATCGCAATGCTGCGCGTGGTAAAAATAAGAGTGATATAGAGGATTTATAACAAATGAATATTCTTATTATTGGATCAGGTGCGCGGGAGCATGCCATTGCAAAAGCTTTGATACGTTCTAACCAAAAACCTAAATTATATTGTTATGGCACATCGATTAATCCCGGTATAAAAGAATTATGCGAGCAATATAGTGTTGGCAATATTACCAATTGTCTCGAAGTCAGTCAGCAAGCTCAAGACTGGGTTATTAATTTAGCGATTATTGGTCCTGAAGCACCACTTGAGTCTGGAATGGCCGATGCATTGTGGCAAGTTAATATTCCAACAATAGGTCCTAAAAAAGCATTAGCACAAATAGAAACTAGCAAAGAATTTGGCCGTGATTTAATGCAAAAATACCAGATTTCAGGCCTACCAAACTATAAAAAGTTTACAAGTTTAGATAAAGTCAATGACTTTATATTGGAGCTTGGTGAAGAAAATTATGTCATTAAAGCTAATGGTTTAATGGGAGGGAAGGGAGTTAAAGTAGCTGGAGAACACCTTGAAAATATTGAGGACGCTTTAGCTTTTGCCCGCGAAATTTTAGCAAAGAATCAAACCTTTATTATTGAAGAAAAATTAATTGGTCAAGAATTTTCTTTTATGTGCTTTGCAGATGGTAAAACATTAATTCCCATGCCTTTAGTGCAAGATCATAAACGTGCTTATGAAGGTGATAAAGGTCCTAATACCGGTGGAATGGGAAGTTACTCTGATCATAATCAGAGTTTACCTTTTTTAACCGAAAGAGAAGTTGCTGACGCTTTCCAAATCAATCAAGATGTTTTTTTAGCTTTAAATAAAGAATGCAAACAAGATTACATTGGCATCTTATACGGTAGCTTTATCGCCACCAAAAGAGGAATTTTTGTTATTGAGTTTAATGCGCGCTTTGGCGATCCTGAATCTCTAAATGTTTTATCTATTCTTGATTCGGATTTTGTAACGATATGTCAACAACTGGTAACAGGCTCGCTAAAGAGAGAAAATGTACAATTTAAAAATCAAGCAACGGTTTGTAAATACGTTGTACCAGAAGGGTACCCAGATAAGCCTTTAAAAGACTTTCCAATTGATGTCAGTCGTGTTGATGATACAGAAAATCTATATTTGGCAGCTGTTAATGAGCTTGATAACCGGACAATTATTGCAACAGGATCACGTACAGCAGCTTATGTTGGCATCGCAGATACTATCACTGCCGCTGAAAAAGATGCTGAATCAGCAGTTTCTAAGATTAAAGGTCCTTTATTTCATCGTAGTGATATTGGTACAGAGCAATTAATTAACTTGCGTATTCAAGATATGAAAAGGATTCACGATTTATGATTCGCTTAGGTATTTTAGGTTCTACGCGAGGTACAAATTTACTAGCGATTATTGATGCAATAAAGCAAAAAAAGCTCAATGCATCAATAGAAATCGTCATCAGCAATAAAGCAAAAGCACTTATCTTAGAGAAAGCAGAACAAGCTGGTTTAACGGCGACTTATCTTTCTCCCAAGGGATTAACACGACAAGAATTCGATTATAAATTAAGCCAATTATTAAAAGAATACCAGATTGATTTAATTATTTTAATTGGTTATATGCGTATTTTATCAGCGGAATTTATTCAGAACTGGCACCAAAAAGTTATTAATATTCATCCCTCTTTGTTACCTGCTTATGCAGGCTTAATGGATTTGGATGTGCATCAAGCTGTGTTAGAGGCAGGGGAAACTTATAGTGGTTGCACTGTCCATTATGTTAATGAAGAAGTTGATGCAGGCCCAGTTATATTGCAACAGCAATGTGAAGTATTGCCAATGGATACCCCTTCTACACTCAAAGCACGTATTCAGCAATTAGAGGGTAATATACTCGTTGAGGCAATTAAATATATTTACAAACAGTCTAATAATTAATAATTGAGGAAAAGCGATGACAAAAGTACTGGTAGCAATTTTAATGGGATCAAAATCAGATTGGCCTTTAATGGAGGAGGCAAGTAAAGTACTTGATGCTTTAGATATCCCCCATCAGGTTCGCGCTTTATCGGCTCATCGTACACCTGAAGCATTATTTGAATACCTTAAATCAGCAGAGAAAGATGGGGTTGAAGTTTTTATCGCCGCTGCTGGTGGTGCTGCTCATTTACCAGGTGTCGTTGCTGCTAAAACGACATTGCCTGTGTTAGGGGTTCCTATTCCTTCATCAACATTTACTAATGGCTTAGATGCACTCTTATCTATCGTACAGATGCCAGCAGGTATACCTGTTGGTACCTTAGCAGTGGGTAAAGCAGGTGCTATTAATGCAGCCATTTTAGCTGCAAGTATTTTAGGGAATAAATATCCAGAGTATCAGCAAGCTGTAAAAAATTATCGCGCTGAACAAGCTCGTAAAGTTTTAGATAACTCAGTGATTAAAGGTTAAAATAGCTTTTAAAGCTTAGTTAATTTATAAGCGCTATAAATTAGTAGCGCTTATAAAAAGCTGTATGTAATAAACTTAAATAACATTTAAGTAAACCAGCTTAGAAGTTAATTATTTTTAATGACAGAGCGAAGTAGAAGGCGGTATTTTGACTTAAAATAAGTTTTGTTAATACCGCTATTGATTAGATAGAAATTTTTAATGTTTATCTTTAATTTAACATTCTTTATATTGCCTTAAGAAATAATTTTAATATTTAGAATTCTTCAGACTCTATCGCTTTTATCCTTTGCGCTTCAAAAGCTAAGACTTTAAAATAATCGTAACTCATATAAAAATCGCCTTTATCGCCAAGATTTTTGCCCCAAGAATTTCTTAAGGTTAGTAAACCCTTATGCTTGTTGCCTTCATCATCTTTCGCAACTGCATTATCATCGAAACCGGTAATAACCATTTCATGGCCTGCTACAAACTCACTTTTCAGCCAAACATCTCGAGCAATAACAGGGGTAAGTACCCAAGTATCATTAAGGGTATTTTTACTACCAACAGCGCCCACTGTACCAAGATCGTAATCAACTAATAACACAGCAAAAGTCACCCGATCGCCTGCTAATAAAGCTTTTTTGACCTCTGTTAATGTTTTATTAATATCAACTCGTTCGTTAAATGCTTGGTAGGGATCTAAAATAGGAAATGACTGCACTCTTTCAGGATTAAGAGGCTCACTTATACGATGGAATTCTTCAGGAGACATCGCGGTAGTTGGATCATCTCCGCCATGCGGGTATTTATTTAAACCACCACAACCCACATTTGCTTCTTGTTCTTTATTAACAATACCGAAAGTTTCCATTTGATTAATAACCGTCCGGCCTAATGAGCCATCCCAGCCACTAAAATTATAACCATTTTCAGCCAAATAGTTGCCTAACTGTAATTGGCAAAGTTGACTTATGTAATCACCTTGGTTAAGTGCCGCGTTCATTGCTGCAGTTACAGCGAAGGTAACACAAGTGCCATGACGCCCTTGATCTAATACAGGTACATTATTCATACCTAGTTGAATCTGTAGTGGCCCTTTAGATTTAATATTATAATTATTAAGCTCTTTTAAATTTTTTACTCTTAAATTAAGTAACTCTTTCTCTTTATTGGATAATTTAATTTTTAAAAGTCTAATTTCTTTTGATGGTTCAGTCTTGGTTAATTGATTAGATGTATTATTGTTAACTATAGTATGAGTTACTGTGCCTGCTACTTCTATTCCTTGCGCAGCTAGTTGATTGCTAATTAAGAATGGCAGTATTGCTAATTTTAAAATCCTCATAAAATATTTCTCTTAATTTTGGGAAATAGTAGTGTAACAGAGGAAAGAAGCAGCTGCTATGAGTTTTAAAAAGTAGAATTTTTATCTGTAAGTGGATGTTAATTCATTCATTTTTTTAGAATTAAAACTAATTATTCAAAAGCTTAAAAATAAAAAGGGCGGTATTTCCGCCCTTTTTGGGATAATTATTTTAACGACGATCATTATCTATATCATATTTACGCCAGTCGTTTTCTAAATCGGAATAGTCACGGTTAGGGTCACGACGTACACCCATAACGATACCGCCTGAACGAACACCTTCTTCATAACGACGTGCTTTATCTTCAGGAATTCCCCAGCCAGCTAGAGCACCAATTAAGCCGCCAGAAAGGCTGCCAGCGCCAGCACCAGCTAGTGCTGCAGCAATCGGGCCTGCGATAACTAAACCTAAACCTGGAATAGCTAAGTTAGTACCGATAGCAGCAATAGCACCTAAAGTAGCGCCTGCGATGGCACCAACAGCGCCACCAACACCCATACCTTCTTTAACACGATCACCATGATCATCAGCTAAGTCAGAGCTAGAATCAGATAAATTTGAATTAGATCCAGCTTTAGTTAAATCAGAGTCATAATGTTTACGACGAGTATCTTCAGACATAATGACATTAATATCTTTCGGATCATAACCGCGATCAAGATAAGAACGATAAGCGTTTTCTGCCGTATCTTTGTCATGGAAGTAGCCAGTGATCATTGAATCTTGACCACGATTGAAACTTTGAGAGCGCGAGGAATCTTTATTCATTCCTTGATTACGATCCATGTAATTATCCATATCTATCTCCTAAATTAAGGTTACAATTAAACATAGTCCATTTATTCTATTTCTGCAAATTACTAACTTTTTGACTAATAACTAGATTAATTTAATTTAATTCAGTTGACGGTCAAGCTCACTGGTGTAAAATCGAGACACTTTGCAGTAATTTACTCTTAACCGGTTGTTAGAAGGAAAAAAGTTATGCAAGGCAATGCCGAAAATCATAAAGCTTGTGATTTAATTTTATTTGGCACCAAAGGCGATCTTGCAAGTCGAAAGCTTTTGCCAGCACTTTATCAACTGGAAAAGCAAAATTTATTAAATCCAGAAACGCGGATTATTGGCGTAGCCCGTGACAATTTTAGTCCAAATGATTATGTTGACTTTGTTGAATCTACCTTAAAGACATTTAATCAAGAGCCTCTAGATCAAAATGTTTGGCAAAAACTGCGAAACAAGCTGTATTATGTACAAATCGATCTGACTGAAATAGCAGACTATACTAAGCTTAAAGACATAACCGACCCTGAATCGCGTATTGCTGTGAGTTATTTTGCAACATCCTCTTCTTTGTTTGGCTATATGAGTGAAGGATTAGCTAATGTTGGCTTAGCTAAAGAACCAGCACGGGTTGTAGTAGAGAAACCTATCGGTCATAACTTAGCTTCTTCAATTGCCACTAATGACCAAGTTGCACAGTATTTCAAAGAAAGTCAAATTTATCGTATTGATCATTATTTGGGTAAAGAGACAGTATTAAACTTATTAGTGCTGCGTTTTGCTAATGCAATTTTTGCAACAAACTGGGATTATAATGCTATTGACCATGTGCAAATATCAGTTGCAGAAGAAGTCGGCGTTGAAGGACGTTGGAGTTATTATGACAATGCTGGACAAACGCGAGATATGGTGCAAAATCATCTTCTACAGATTCTTGCTCTTATAGCCATGGAGCCACCAGTTAGCTTAGATGCTAATAATATTCGTGATGAAAAATTAAAAGTACTCAAAGCGTTAAGGCCTATTACTTTAGAAAATGTACATGAGATGACAGTACGTGGCCAATATACCAGTGGATTTGTGGGCGGCCGTACAGTTCCTGGTTATTTAGAAGAAAATGATGCAAAAGCAAGTAATACGGAAACGTTTGTCGCTTTAAAAGTTTTTATTGATAATTGGCGCTGGGCGGGCGTTCCTTTTTATTTGCGTACTGGTAAACGCATGCCTAGAAAATACAGTGAGGTATTAATTTCCTTTAAGCCGCAGCCTCATAATATATTTCATAAAACCTATAAGAACTTAAAAGCAAATAAATTAATCATTCGCCTACAGCCTGATGAAGGTGTTGAAATTCAAATTATTAATAAAATTCCAGGCTTAGGTGAAACGATGCAGTTGCAGCAAAGTAAGCTTGATTTAAGTTTCAATGAAACGTTTAAAACTAAACGTATTGTTGATGCCTATGAGCGTTTATTATTAGAGGCGATGTTAGGTAATCAGTATTTATTTGTACGTCGTGATGAGGTTGAAGCTGCTTGGACCTGGGTTGATAGTATTTTAGAGGCTTGGCAAGTTCAAAATGAACCGCCCCGTGCTTATCAAGCTGGGACATGGGGGCCAGCTGCAGCTACTTCTTTATTGGCACGTGATGATAGAAATTGGGACGAGTAATATGCATTTGCAGCAATTTAATGATCCAACTAGTTTAAACAGTTACTTTTGTAACAAATTAAAGATTATTTTAAATGAAGCAATAGCTGCGCGTGGGCATGCTTATTTAGTTGTATCTGGTGGTAAAACCCCTCAATCTTTATTTAATCTGCTTTCAAAAGCAGATTTAGCATGGGATAAAGTAACAATTCTTTTAGCAGATGAACGTTGGATACCACCGAGTTCTGATGATAGCAATGAAGGAATGTTAAAACGTCATTTACTTGTAAATAATGCTGCAAAAGCAAATTATATTAGCTTGCTGCCTAAAAGTAACGAGTCTGAACTAAATATTAAGGAAGTTGCTGGGCGCCTGGCCAATTTGCCTCAATTTGATGCTGTAATTTTAGGTATGGGTGAAGATGGGCATACAGCTTCCCTTTTTCCCTGTAGTAAGGAAATTAAGGCAGGTTTAACCATGTCAGAACCAGCAGTAATTATTGTTAAACCTTCAACAGCGCCTTATACAAGAATTTCTTTGACTAAAAATAGGTTATTAAATAGTCGTTATATCTTTTTACATTTAGTAGGTGAAAATAAAATGGCTGTACTTAAAGAAGCTGATTCTGGTCAGGATCCACTGGCTATGCCTATTCGTGCTTTTTTACACAATCCAGCTGTTGAATTGCAAGTCATGTTTTCACCTTAATGAGATCTTTATGAATACAATTATCAAACAGGTCACCGAGCGTATTATTAAGCGAAGCGCAAATAGCCGCGCGCGCTATTTAGCACGTTTAGAAAAAGCACGCTTGAAGGGCCCACATCGAGGTGCCCTACATTGTGGAAACTTAGCACATGGATTTGCCGCTTGTCGAGAAGGTGATAAGTTAGTAATGCGCCAATTAGTACAACCTAATATTGCTATTGTTTCTGCTTACAATGATGTTTTATCAGCTCATAAGCCCTATGAATCATATCCTGCTATTTTGAAAGAAGCCATTAGTGAAATGGGCGGGATTGCTCAATTTGCAGGTGGAGTGCCTGCGATGTGTGATGGTGTCACTCAAGGTCAGCCAGGCATGGATCTAAGCTTATTGAGTAGAGATACTATTGCTTTATCTGCTGCTATTGCTTTATCGCATAATTTATTTGATGGCGGTTTAATGCTTGGGATCTGCGATAAGATTGTTCCTGGATTATTAATTGGAGCATTAAGTTTTGGCCATTTGCCCTTTGTCTTTATTCCAGCAGGGCCCATGCCTTCAGGTATTTCTAATAAAGAAAAAGCCCGCATTCGTCAATTATATGCTGAAGGCAAAGTCGATAGGGAAGCATTATTAGATGCTGAGGCTGCCTCTTACCATACTTCAGGGACGTGTACGTTTTTTGGTACGGCTAATTCTAATCAGCTTGTTGTAGAAATGATGGGCTTGCATTTACCTGGTTCATCATTCATTAATCCCAATACCCCTTTACGTAACGAATTAACGCGAGCTGCTGCAAAGCAGGTCTTAAATTTAACTGATCTAGGTAGCCATTATCTTCCTATTGGCCATATTGTTGATGCTAAATCTATTGTTAATGGCATTGTTGGCTTATTAGCAACAGGCGGTTCTACAAACCATACGATGCATCTTGTAGCAATTGCTCGAGCTGCCGGCTTTATCATTAATTGGGATGATTTCGCTGAATTATCCAAGGCCACCCCGCTGGTTGCTAAAATTTATCCTAATGGTAGTGCTGATATTAATCATTTTCACCGCGCAGGCGGCATGGCTTATTTAATTAATACTTTATTAGAAGCTGGCTTGCTGCATGAAGATGTTCAAACAGTAGCAGGCCCAGGTTTACAACATTATACAAAACAGCCGGTTTTACATGATGGTATATTACAATGGATAGATGGTCCGTCTGTCACATTAGATGATGAAGTGCTTCGTTCTTTTAAAGAGCCTTTTAGTAGCCACGGTGGATTAGAAGTTTTATCTGGTAATATTGGGCGCGCTGTTATTAAAACCTCAGCACTTAATGACACTAATTTAGTTGTTCAAGCCGAGGCAGAAGTATTTAGCAGTCAAGATGAATTTATGGAAGCTTTTAAAGCAGGACGATTAAATAAAGATTGTGTCGTTGTAATTCGCTTCCAAGGTCCAAAAGCTTGTGGTATGCCTGAATTACATCAATTAACGCCTCAATTATCTGTTTTACAAAATAGAGGTTTTCATGTGGCGTTGGTTACCGATGGGCGCATGTCTGGAGCGTCTGGCAATGTGCCTGCAGCCTTGCATGTTACACCAGAAGCATTGGACGAAGGTATTATATCTAAGATTCAAACAGGTGATTTAATTTTACTCGATAGCAAGCAAGGTATTTTGCAACTTCTTATTTCTGATGAAGAATTAATTAGCCGCGCACCTGCAAAACTTGATACTTCGGACTATTATGAAGGTATGGGACGTGAATTATTTGGCTGCCTACGAACCCAGCTAACGGGAGCAGAGCAGGGTGCTTGTAGCTTATTTGTTACTGAGGATTATTTATGAGTACTCAATTAGCTCACGAAACCTGTGTCTATGCAATTGCTGCTGATATTGGTGGCACTAATGCGCGTTTTAGTCGGGTTAATTTAATTGATTTGCAAGTCGATGAGGTTGCTGTTTTTCCTTGTGTAAATTTTCCTACTTTAGAAGAGGCGTTAATTCATTATCGTACAATGCATAAACTTGAGGATATAAAACATGCCTCTATTGCTATAGCTTGTCCAGTTATTAATGATCAAGTCCGCATGACCAATGCCAATTGGAATTTTTCAATTAGTGAACTTAAAGATAATCTAGAACTTAGTGAACTCCAGGTGCTTAATGACTTAACTGCCGCAGCTATGAGTTTACCTATTTTAACTAAAGAAGAAAAAGAAAAGATTGGTTCAGGCGAAATTGATCTAGCTAAGCCTATGGTTATGTTAGGCGTTGGAACAGGTTTAGGCGTTGCTCATTTAATTCCTACTCCTTCAGGCTATATGCCTTTATCAGGCGAAGGTGGACATACAGGTTGGGCTGCACAAAATGAGCAGGAATGGTTCATTCAACGTTTTCTAACTAATAAATTTGGTCATGTTTCTTCTGAGCGTTTATTATCTGGCCCTGGATTAGAAAATTTATATTTAGCAATAGCAGCTTATCAAAAGTTAGATATTGCACCTCTATCTGCAGCAGAAATAGTAAATTTAGCATTAAACAAAAAATCTGAGCTAGCAACTATCGTTATTGAGCAATTCTTTGCAAGCTTAGGAAGTTATGCTGGTGATTTAGCTTTGCGCTTATGCACATTTGGTGGTGTTTATATTACGGGCGGCGTTGTACCTAAATTATTACCTTTAATGGAGCAAAGTGAATTTAGAAATCGCTTTGAATCAAAAGGACGATTTAGCGAATTAAATAAGCAAATACCCACTTATGTTATTACCGCTGAGCAACCTGGTTTAATAGGCGCTGCTCTTTACCTAAAACAAATGATGGAAAGTGAAACGTATGTCTTTAAATAATTGGTCATTACAACCGGATGTTTTATTTAATCAAGGGCCTATCATTCCTGTGCTTGTTATACGTCATGTTGAAGATGCCATTCCTTTAGCCACGACTTTAATTAGCTGCGGTATTACTCTCTTTGAAGTTACCTTAAGAACAGCAAGTGCATTAGAAATTATTTACCGCTTAAGGAAAGAGTTCCCAGATATACTGATTGGCGCTGGAACCGTGACAACGCCTGCTCAGTTGGAGCAAGTTATCCAAGTTGGAGCCCAATTTGCGATTAGTCCTGGCTTAACGAGAGAATTATTACAAACGGCAAAAGACTCGACAATTCCATTAATTCCTGGTATTGCTAGTATTTCTGAATTAATGGAAGGGCTGCAATTTGGCTTTAATCATTTTAAATTCTTCCCTGCTGCGGTAGCGGGTGGAGTTAACATGTTAGATTCAATTCATGGTCCATTTCCAAATGTTCATTTTTGCCCTACTGGCGGCATTAACGAACATAACTTCTTAGATTACTTGAACCTTCCCAATGTTTCTTGTGTTGGTGGTTCTTGGATCGTTCCTGAAGAAGCAGTAAAATCAAAAAATTGGGAGAAAATTAGAATGCTAAGTTCAACAGCTATAACTCAGGCGACTAGTGTTTTAGGTAAATCAGTACTACAAAAAAATTAATTTTTAGAATGTAGAAATATTTACAAAGATGCACTTTTTAATTCTCAAATTTCTAATACTGACGTCTAAATTAAATCTTTTTAAAGCTCAGTTAATGATTTCATCATTAATATTAAGTTTTTTCCAAAAGTTAGCATTTAGGTTGTTTATAATTAAATTTGACTCAAATTAAGGATTGAACATGGCTTGGTTGGTAGCAATTATTGGATCAGTAGCAGGTTTCTTATTTGGTTACGATGAAGGTATTATTGCAGGTTCACTTGATCTTGTTAAAAATCATTTTTCTCTTACCCACACACACGTAGGTATTATGACTTCAGCACTTCCATTCGGTGCTTTATTTGGATCAATGTTTATAGGTGCATTAATCGCTTCTCGCTTTACAAAATATATTGGTAGGCGTACAACCTTATCCTATGCAGGTTTCTTTTTTCTCTTAGGTGCTGGCGGCGCAGCGCTTGCTAACACAGAAACGATCTTAATCGCCTCTCGATTTATTTTAGGTCTTGCCATAGGAATTGCCGCTGTAACAACACCTTTATACTTAGCAGAAACTGCACCAATGAAATTAAGAGGTGCCATTGTTGCTATTTATCAATTAGCTATTACATTGGGAATAGTTTGCGCCTATGGAGTTAATTATTTACTTATAGAACAACAAGCTTGGCGTGCTATGTTTGCTTCCAGTGCCATTCCTGCATTAATTTTAACAATAGGTATTTTGTTTTTGCCTGAATCTCCGCGTTGGCTTTGTAGTGTAGGCAAACATGATTTAGCTCTTCGTTCTTTAAAAAGGTTACGTGGTGGTAAATCAATCGATCAAGAATTAAATGATATAGAAGAAACGTTAGCGAAAGAGCCGCATAATGGTAAAAATTGGCGCTTACTTTTCCGTAGACCTTTACTACCAGTTTTACTATTAGGTGTTATATTATTTTGCTTACAGCAATTAAGTGGTATTAACGTCATTATTTATTATGCACCTGAGATTTTTAAAAATTTAGGTTTTACTAATACGACAGGACAAATTTTAGCAACAATGGGTATTGGTGTAGTGAATGTTTTAGTTACCATACTTGCTATTTTTTGGGTTGATAAAATTGGTCGACGCAAGCTATTGCTTGTTGGTTTTGCAGGTACATTTATTAGTTTAACGGCGCTAAGTTTATTCTCGCTATTTCAAGTAAGTGCTTTAGCTTATCTATCTGTACTGTGTTTAACAGTTTATATCTTTTCGTTTGCTATAAGCCTTGGTCCTATTCCTCATATTGCGATGGCAGAGATTTTTCCACTGCATGTTCGAGGTGCTGGAATGGGATTATCTTCCATGAGCAATTGGGGTTTTAATACATTAATGGTATTTAGCTTTCCCATTTTATATAACCAAATTGGTATTGAATATACATTTCTAATGTATGGTGTGATTTGTTTTCTGGGCTTTATCTATTCTTATTATTGGATGCCTGAAACTAAAAATATTAGCCTTGAAGCCATTGAAACTTATTTAATGAATAATAAACCACTTCGCTATTTAGGTCGCAATCATGAAGTGAATACGTTTGATACAACAGTGAAACGTGCAGAGTTATCACCAACGTTATAATTTCTTACCAATGTAATAAATGCCACGACTAAGTCGTGGCATACTAAAATAGTTATTTAATCTAATATTTTATTAGCGTAGATTGTCATTGCTTCAGTTAAGAAATTAAGTAATTTGGGATGAATATTTTCATAGAAATATTTAAAGTCCTTATGTTCAAGATACATTTGGCTAAGACCAATATAACTTTCCTGTGTTGGTATCCAAAATTTTTTTACCCAATTGTAATGCCTCTCAATTATTTCCTGAACTTTTTCACTACTTGGTGATAAACCAGCTTTCATAGCGATAACTAACGCTTCATTTATAGCATTACCTTCTTCTTGATGAACTTCCCAATCTCGTTTTTGCCAGTTGCTAACTTTTTTCCAGCTTGCATCAATTTCCTTTTGGGTTAAACCTCCTTTGCTAATTAAATATTCTTCATATTCTGATTGTTTATTAGCATTAAATCCTTCATAAATTTCAATGTCGCTCATGATTATTTTTCCTCTAATATGGGCAATAGTTTTATCAATTGTCTTAAGAAGAGCTTTAGTTTTAGTTAGATTATTTAGTAAGGCCGTTTTGTGTTCATGTAATGCTTCAAGTTTATCGAAGTCATGACTACAAATTATTTTCTGGATTTCACTAAGTGAAAAACCCAACTCACGATAAAACAAAATTTGCTGTAATATCAGTAATTGATCTTCGCCATAATAGCGGTATTTATTACTGCCATAAAAAGCTGGTTTTAATAACCCGATTTGATCATAAAAACGTAGTGTTCTTGCACTAACACCTGAGATTTTAGCTAATTGTTTTACCGTTAAAGACATTGCTTCTCCTTATTTGACACTAAAACGATAAAAGGTTACGTAACGTTAATGTCAATAACTAATCTTAATTGATAAAATTCATTTTCATTATTTTATAAAAGAGGTAATTAAACTAAATGAGACTTATTTCATAAATATGATTTAAGTTTAAAATCTAGCCATTAGTAAAGTTGGATTTTTAAATAACGTGTTGGACCACTAGGCTTTATTAGGTGAATAAATTTAAGAGCTAATTAACATCGAATTATCCTTGCTATTAATTAGGACTGAGCTAAATTCCGAATGGATTCCCGCTTGTGCGGGAATGACATTGGCTTTACATGTAAAAATACCTGTTATTTTCGCAACAACGCCGGGCCTTGGTATCAATTTTTAAATGGATTAGGAAATAAATTTGCTTTAATCATATCCTTTAACTGTTCACGTACTTTAATGGCTCTTAGTACAGAGACATAGCTCCAAGTTAATGAATAAGCGCCTTGTTGTTGGCCCGTATAACGATTGATTTGCTCACTAATATATAAATTAGGCGCATATTCTTTGATGAGATTTAAATACTGATCGCCTTGCTTAAGATAAGAGGTAGAAACTGCTTTAGTAGGCATCATAGTTCCAATGGTATAGTAATATTCTGCCATCGTTGCTGTTAGAATAAACCAAGGATTACCTTCACTGTCACCATAACCATCATAGATATCATCAATATAACGCCCAAATAAAATACCGTCAGTATGGTTTGCATTAATAGGATAGGTTTGAAACTGATTTTTTAACGCTATAGCAGTATTTTTAATATAGTCATTTGAAGGCGCAAATACTTGATCATGAGTATTGCCTAATAAAGTCGCTAATATAACTGATGTATCTAATTCGAGTGTCTTTTGCCGACCAGGATGAGGCGGGCGGGTTGCTTGAATAATTTTATTATTTTTATCAATAAATGAATTGAGATCTTCAGTAATTTGTTTTGCTTGTGCTTCATAATAACTAGCACGTGATTCGTCATTAAGTTGTCTTGCGAATTGAGCGCCTTCTAGCAGTGCTTTGCGTTGAACCATTTCAGTAAAAAAGTGATGGCCATAAACTTCTTCCCATAAGTCAAAATTATCATTCCGCCAATGGGTGGCTACAAAATCTAAGTCTGTTTTAATGGTACCTAGCGACGAAGAAAAAGGATTTGCATTATAAAGGTGGGCATTAACGTAATCTAATTCATTTTCTTTGAGCAGTGCTTGGGCAAAATGAATTTGTGTCAACGCTCTAAGCGCAGGCCCATCGTATTGCGGGCGCCCCCATGGCCCATCAAAAGGTAAACCATTTAAATAGAATTTAGGTTCACCTAAAATATGTTGTCCGGGTAGAGGATCAATTTGATTTTGCACTTTTTCAGTCCAACGAATATAATTTAAAAGTCTTTGTTTATCCTCCAACTGATGATCTTTCTCATACCAAGTTTCAATTAAATCCATAGTAATAGCTGCATCACGAATCCAATCGAAATAATAATTAGGATAAACTTGAGATGGTGAAGCAACTACAGCGCCTTCCTCATTAATATTGGCTAGAAAATTTTTTTTAAGTAAGTCAATTTCAGCAGAAGAGAAAATATCTGCATAACTCTGGAAGGCCAATATATATAGGCCTATTATTAAAATCCGTTTCATTGCTGCTCCTAATATAATTTTTAGCGTAAGCAGAATATCTTAATAAAAACAATGAAATCAAGTTACCTAAAGAACCTGTATCGACTATAGTTAAGATAATTTCGCCTTAGGGAATCATTATGAAAAAAACATTAATTACCGGCGCCAGTCGAGGTATAGGTTTAGAAACTGCTAAATTATTTCTTGAGAAAGGTTGGGAAGTCATTGGAACATCTACAACAGGCCATTGTAAATTTAAACATCCAGGATTAACAATTTATGCGCTAAATCTAGCAAACTCCCAATCTATAAAACATTTTGTCAATCAATTAGATTCAATTGACGTTTTAATTAATAATGCAGCTGTTTTATTAGATCATTGGCAAGAGGTAAAAGTTAACTTAGATGAGCTTAAAAAAACATTTGATATTAACGTTTTTGGGACTATCGAGTTAACTGAAAGTTGCTTAAAGAAAATAAATAAACCAGGTCAGATTATAAATATAGCCTCAGGGTGGGGCGCATTTAGTTCAAATGATTCATCGCATGCTCCAAGTTATAAACTTTCTAAAGTTTGCTTGAATATGTATACAAAATTATTAGCTGAAAGGCTTAGCAATATTATTATTTCAAGTTTTGATCCAGGCTGGGTGAAAACAGATATGGGGACACAAAGCGCTCCAAAATTAGCAGCTACAGTGGCAAAAGAGCTATATGATTTAGTGCATTTACCTAAAAAATCTGGTTTGTTTTGGCATGAAGGAGAAATAAGAGAGTGGTAGTTAATTACTCTATACCAGAAGTTTAATGTGTTTTATTTTTTTATGAGAATTAGCGTTAATTTTTAAAATAAATTAATAATCAACTACTTATTAATCTTTGCCAATTTGATTATTTGTTGCTTTCATTAGCAATTAAAATATAATAAATAATTATTTTAGCACATTAACAATAGATCCAAGAGCATGATTTAAGGTGAGTTACTTATTAGCTGTTTATTAATTTGTCTGATACATTTAATAAGAGAAGACTAGATAAGAGAAAAACAGAAAGGATAGTGTATGCAAAAAGGGATTTGGGAGCAGCATCATTTAAAGTATTGTAGGGAAAAATTTCCTACTGCTTTTTTTGATGATCTTGATCATCTAAATGCCTTTAACCAGGATTTTGGTAAATTAATTACTGCAGATGCAAAAGCGATATTTATGTCAAAAGACATAACGTCCATGCAAGAATTTGTAGCTTTTGCTAATGAAAACAATTTACCTATGACCATTAGAGGTAATGGAATGAGTCAATGTGGCCAGTCCTTAGCGTCCTCTGATGGGGTCATTCTTAATACCGTAGGATTAGATTCCGTTTATCAATATAAAGAACAATCAATTTGGATTGATGCTAACGCAACTTGGTCTACATTAATAAATACATCCTTACAACATAATCAAATACCTTATATCACTCCTTATAATTGCAATTTATCGATTGGTGGTGTGTTATCGGTAGGAGGAGTTGGAGCCGCTTCTTTCAAATATGGTAGTGCATTGAGCCATGTAAAAGCTTTAGAAGTCATCACCGCTGATGGCAGGCTTTTACAGGTTAACTCAGATTCAGCTCTTTTTCATGCTTGCCTAGGTGGACAAGGTCAATTTGGAATAATTACTAAGGCTTGTCTTAAACTTAAACCTTGCAAAGAACAAGTTAGAACTTTTCTCCTAACTTATATAGATGAGGAACAATGGCTACATGATTTAACTTTATTTAAACAATACGCTGATTATATTGAATGCTTTTGTTCACCAGCAGTTCAAGGTGCAAAATTAACTCCAAATGGCAGAAAACCTTTTGCTCAATGGTTATTTGCCTTACATATTTCAATAGAGTATACAGCGAATGCGCCACAATTTTCGGATATACCAAATGTTAATCCTTGGAAAATTTTGCATACTCAAGATGAACCTATTAAAGATTACCTACATCGTCATGATGGACGTTTTCAATTAATGAAGTTAACTGGGCAATGGGAATTACCACACCCTTGGTATGAGTGTTTTATTCCTAAGCAAATATTATTCGATGATTTTCAGGCATTCTTAGCTTCTTTACCTCTGCATTATGTCCCTATTTTACAAATTGTTCCTTTTGCTTGTAAAAAACCACATGGCTTTCTTATCCTACCTGAAGGAGAAGATGTTTTTGCAATGATGATTTTAAATCCAGGCATACCAGCAAGCTTAGTACCTAGTTGCTTAGATGCCATCGATAATCTTGATAAACGCTTTTTACCACAAGGTGGGAAACGTTATTTATCTGGCTATTTAGGTAGAGAGGTTGATAAATATTATTGGCAAAGGCATTTTGATAAGCGCTATGATGAGTGGGTAAGTTTAAAAAGGCAATTTGATCCACAATGTCTTTTTCAATCCATGCTTCACAATTGGCGATGATAGAAAGATATTTATATTATCCTAGAGAAAGTAGTGGAATCTTACTGCTGCACAAGCTTTAGAAACCAACTGCTTTTTCTAAAATTATACGACACTAAATTTCATCAAATTAAATAAACTCGTTGTGTTATAACTTTCTTCAAAGTGGAAACCTAAAGGTTCTATAGATTGCTGCCATTCAGTTAATGTACGTTGTCTTCCATTTAGTAATACCATCATGACAATATCCATGGTTTTGTTAGGATGTGGTTCATCATTTTCTGGCATGACTTGTTCAGCGATGAATAAGCTTGCTGATTTAGGCATTCGGTGAGCACAATTGGTAATTATTTGCTGCATAATGTGATCATTAAAATCATGTAAGACGCCTTTAAATAAGTAAGCATCAGCAATAGGTATTTCCTTTAGAAAATCTCCCGCAACTAATTCAACGTTGGGTGGGAAATCATCAGGATTTAGTTGATCAATAACAAAAGGAGTATCAAAAAGTATCGCTTTAACTAAAGGATAATGCTGAACAATTGATTTAACCATACCACCTCGGCCGCCACCCATATCAACAATACTTTTCACTTTTGAAAAATCATAGGATTTGCTAATAGTATCATCATCATAGGTTGATAATTTGGCCATACCACGATCAAAATTAGCTTGCTTTTGTGGGTTTTGGCCTAAAAAGTCAAAAAAATATTCTTGATGCTGATGATAAAAAGCAGACTCGCCCGTTTTTAAACTCACATCTAATTTTGAAAATGCTTGCCACCAGCTATCATCAACCATACATAAAACATCACGTATCGAGTGAGGGTCATCATCACGCAATGGCTTAGATAACTCTGTTAAAGAGTAACCAGTAGGGTGGGGATTCACTATCTTATATGCACTTAAAAATCTTAACAATCTAGCTAGTAGGTCTGGTTTCGTCTGGGTTTTTTCTGCTAATTCTTCCACTGATATAGGCATTTCTGACATATGATTGGCTATCCCAAGTTGTGCGACAGTATGTATAGCACGAGAGATTACATACCAACGTGACATCGTGGCTAATACCATAAACGGTTCTTGTTGATACGTCGTCATAGTGAATTTCCTTATTCTATTTTCCAAACAAAAATCTAGGTGACTATTGAAAGAAGTTTAGCAGATACTAAGTTGATTTAACCAATAATATTGTGACTTATGTAAGTGTTACATAGATTAGAAAGATCATTAGCCAGACGAAAAATTTAACTTTTCTAGATTTGGATTGCTCATTTGTGCTTCATCTCTTAAAAATTGTTCAGGTAAAGACTGAGTTTTTTCGAACTCTTTAAGAAAATTACCTAATGGCGCTGATCTTAATGCGGTTACCTCATCACGGGAAAACTTAATATTGGGATTTGTTGGCTCTTGTAAGGCCTGAATCATTTTTTTAGCTGCTTGGACTCTAACTTCTGGTGGAACCGAATTACATACATTAGCCATTTGTGATTTAAAACTATTTGTTATAGAGCTTGGCCCCCCCGCAGAGAGTACATTGATATGTTGGTTTAATTTATTGATAAAATTAGCGCTAGGACTTTGACTTGGTGAACTAATATGAAAGTGAGCTAATATTTGGTCTTTATTTTTAAACATCTGTCTTTCGACGATACTTAATCTGCCTGCTGTATGGCCATGAGGAATTCCATTTTTATCAATAATTAATGATCGGGGCTCACCGCGACAGTTCTCACCATTGATTCTATAACCGCCATTATAAGGTTCAACACTTGTTACATAGTTATCACCGTGGGGATCCTTAATAGTAAATTTAGTCAGCATTGGCCTAGAAACAGCACTCTGCTTAGCTTGAAAAGGCACCGGCGGCAGGTCAGTTCTTACCGTTATTGCGTTAACATTTTTGTCTGCGGTAGGACTACACGTTGCCACAACGATATTTGTACCAGAAGCCTTAAATTCATCAATTAACGCAACTGCACTATAAATCTCAGCAAGGCTAGTGGTACCCAGTGGTTTTATTTTACCAAGCTCCTTATCGCAAAAGCAGAGGGGTTTATCTAGCTCATGATTACTTTGCAAATAGTTTTTTAGCGCTTGGCCTTCGTAAATAACGGTTTTGCCATCTTGTTTTTTTACAGCTAAAGCACCACGTTCAAGAACATCATGTGGGGGCGTTGTTAAATATTCCCAACCTGTTTTACCTTGAATTAAGGAATTTTTAAATTCTAAAAAATTGAAGTCATTTTGAAGTGGTGAGATGCGAATATTATGAACATTATCTTGATACTGATGCCAATTCAGTTGTGCGCCATTGTTATCTGTAATAGGCCAAATTTGTTCTTTATAAGTCATTTCTTCTAAATGCCGTTGTCCATCAGTAAAGCTAACAACATAATTATTCTCCATTTTTCCAGGGGTAGTAATACTATGCTGCTTATCTAGCGATATCGTTTCAGAAAGCTTAGCTCCATGGCCATTAATGACTAATGTCTTAGGTTTTAGTGTTGCTGCTTGAGAATTATTACTTAATACAGCTGACTTATCTGTATTAAAATGAGCAAAAATTGCTTTCCTCTCCTTATACATTTGAATTTCAGCAGGTGTTAAGAAAGTACGATGAAAACCTTTAGCTTTGCCATTTTTATCTATAATGATAGAGCGAGGCTCACCACGACAATTTAAACCATTTATTCTATAACTGCCATCACGGAGTGTATCTACACTGGTTACATAATTATTCCCTTTATTATTTATAAGAGTTAACCTCTTGTTAAAGTTTGTTGTCGGAGCAGAGTGAACTGCTGAAATAGGACTTGCTGTTGGGGTGGATTTTACTGTCGGCGTATAGTTTGCTGTTTGAGGAGAGTTTGTTGGCGGTATAGAGCTTACTGCTGGAGAGGAGGGTTGACTCATCGGTGCCATGGTTGATTGTTTAGCTTGTCTGAATTTTTCATAAGCTTGATAGACTTGCGGACTGGTAATTATTATTTGTGCTTGTTTACTCCCGGCTGGCGTTGTTAATTTTAGGCCACTAATTCTGCCGTTTTGAACCAAGTTACTATTTGTTTGCAAGAGATAATTTTTAAAGTTAGCTAATTGATTTTTTGCTAATGTTTTATCTATTTGTATTATTTGAGGCGTTACCCCAGGTGAGCGAGCTATCGCTGTTGTATTGGGGGTAAAATTAGGATCTAATTTTCTACTAAGATTATCCTGAAAAATATCAAATGTGCCAGCTGTGCGAGTTTTACCGTTAATTACTACCGAGGGCCTTTCAGCAGATTGAAGTGTATTAGGATCATTGCTTGGCTTAAAGTGAGAAATATTAGCATCTCCGGTGCAAATGCCATTAAAGTTATCGATAAATTTCTGTGTTTCAGCTTGCGCATTATAATCACCATGAATATTTGCTACAGGTACTTTTTCGCCCGTTACATTATGGGTTAACTCATATTGTGCACCACGATTATTTAAAATAGGTGTTGCATTTTTTGATAGTGTAAACACCTTAGGATTATATAACATTGTAGTACCAAAAGGATGTTCCCCTGTTTTCCGCCATTGTGACGCTAAGGCATTGGTATCAATTAAGTTAGAGTCTTTATCAAGCTCTCTTAACCTATTGATTAAATATTTAAACTCTTTACTTTTAGGATTCGGTATTTCTTGAAGTGCTAGAAAACCAACGCCTTCTTTAAATGCCTTGTAAATTTCCTCAGCTTTTGATTCCATTAACTGTTTA
This sequence comes from Legionella busanensis, assembly GCF_900461525.1. Lineage (NCBI taxonomy): Bacteria > Pseudomonadati > Pseudomonadota > Gammaproteobacteria > Legionellales > Legionellaceae > Legionella > Legionella busanensis. Next base: position 1,467,532 of record NZ_UGOD01000001.1, read on the forward strand.
TTATTTTTAGGTAAAGATTTAAACCCATCTACTTGTGCTGCCGGAAAAAGGGCAGAACCAGGGTGCGTTGCATTCAATGTAGCCATGGCACCAAATTTTGTGTTTTGTATTACTATCTTATGATCGCCTGTAGGTCTAGTAACTATTTTTTTGCCCACTCGAAATTTCATGTTCGGAATGTCAAATTTGGGGAGGTGAATATTAAAATTAGGCATGATAATTAAAAAAGTAAACAATTTGTATAATTTTACTACAAATAAAAAAGACTTGCAAAACTTAACATATCCTTAACGCTGTTAGTTCGATTATTTATAACCATAAAATCTATGGGTTTATCTTAATTTTAACTGAGCAGATAATATTTAAGTCCTGATTTTTCTACTTATTTTTTGCTTTGCATAAGCATAGTTTATAGAATAGGGTTACTAAGTATGCTTAAGTATGTTAGCTTTTAGGTTCTAGTTTATCTTATGGAATTGCGAAAATTGTTTTTGTCCGTTTCTGAATATCAAAAATTAATTGCGATAATAGTTTTTCTTATTATGGCAAGCTTATTTTTTTATCAGATTATGAATTTTCTAAAACAGGACTTATCGGTAAATATATCAGCTCAGCCCACCATTAATAACGCCAAGCAAATTAAAATCACTAATAACTCACTCATTTTTACTAAACCTCTTTTTGGCAATTATATTCCAGTCATTAACGAAGTAGATATTAAAGAATCAACACTTGATGTTGAGTTAGTAGGTATTATGTTTTCGCCTAACTCTGGAGATTCTCAAGTTATTATTAAAGATACAGCAGGAGAAGAGCGAACTTATATAGTTGGTGATACACTACCTGGTGGCGCAGTAGTTAAACGTATTAATGAAAATGGGGTGGTTGTTTTATATAATGGTTCTTTAGAGAGCTTAGGTTTGCCAAAAATTGAATTGCTCTTTAATAAACCAGCAAAGCCTTTAATCAGTGAGGAATAATGTTATGCAGAGAGTTGTTCGCTTGGCTCTGTTGGCAGTACTAGGTATAATTTTAACAGCTTGTGTAGCTATAAGAGGCTCTGACTTCTCTCAAGGTATAAACAGTTTCAGAGCAGGAGACTATCGTAAAGCATTTATTCGCTTAAAACCTGAAGCCGATAAAGGTCAATGTGATGCTCAATATGCAGTAGGTTATATGTATTATTACGGAAAAGGCGTAGTTGAAGATCGTCGTAAAGCTTGGTATTGGATAAGACGTGCCGCTTCACTAGGACAACCAGAAGCTGTTGCAGCAGTACAAATTCTAACCACTACCAATACAGTTGCAAGCGTGTAAACCATCATTTTATAGGGGTATGTCATTATTTGCCGGGTTGAGATAAGGGTTAATTACTCTTTTATTTTTTAATGCGTTGCGCTAATTATAAGTGACATGATGTAACAGCAATAAACTAAAATTAATAAGCCACCATGCCAACGCGTAATTTTTTTATGGCGAGTATTAATCCATAAAAGAATAAGTGAGGTGAGTAACATAACAGGCATATCACGCCATAAAATAGTATGGCTAATCAAAGATGGATGAATGATTCCAGGAAAAATCAATACGGCAAGTAAATTAAATACATTAGCACCTAAAATTGTCCCTATAGCTATATCATCGGCCCCTTTTCTAATTGCTAAGATAGATGTAATAAGTTCAGGTAAACTACTGCCTATAGCAGTTAAGGTTAATCCAATTAATAAATCACTCAGTCCCAATTGATGAGCTAGGTGGGAACTATTAAGGACAAGAAACTTTGCGCTAAGAGGAACTATAATAAGACCGACACATAAGCTAAATAAATAATTTCGAAAAGAATGTTTACGTAAAACAGCCTGACGAAATTCTTCAGTAATCTTCCGTTGTGCAGTTGAATTTTTAAGGGTGTATAATAAATAGCCTATAAATAGCAAACACACTAACAGTGATAAACAACTATCGATAATGCTAATGTAACCATCCAGCATCAGTGAATAAATAAATAACATTGCAATAAAAAGTAAGGGGAATTCTCGTTGCAGAAAAGATGGTTGAACTTTAAGGGGCCTTATTAATGCAATGAGACCAAGTACTAAACCTATATTAGCAATATTAGAGCCAATAGCATTACCAACAGCAATATCATTCAAACCATCAAAAGAAGCACGAATGGCTATCATGATTTCAGGTGCTGAGGTACCTAAAGCAACTAAAGTAAAACCTATTAACAACGGTGGTAAACGATAATAATATGCCAACCCAGAGGCACCTGAAACTAAATGACTTGCTGACCACAGTAAGGCTGCAAAATTAACTAAAATAAAAAAAAAACTGGCCATTTTATTTCTCAATACTGTTATTAATCTTTTGCAAACTACTTTTCTGCATAAACTACTCTTAGATAATTTTTTATAATAACAGGGTCAATAGAATATTCATGATACTTGATTTAGATAACAACACAAAGATTTTGCTATTTTATTTAACAATTTATTAAATTTTGGATAGTTAAATATTGTTGCATAGTAAATACAATATAAGTAGCCTGGGTGGAACGAAGTGAAACCCGGGTTCCAGCCCGTTGGTCTTGCACCCAGGCTACTTAATCTTGCAAATCCTTTGGCATTCCTTATAAATTTTTTGCATCTCCGCACAGGCGGAAATCTATTTTTGAAAATAAACCAACTCCTATAATAAAAGTGTCGAAATTTATCATTTAAAAAATTAAAACATTCAAGAATTGGCTGACGAACGAAAAATTTATATGAGCGTTTTTTAATCCTTCCTAATTTGGCAGAAACTATTTTTTGTGTTAATATGAAACAGTATTTTTCTTTTAAATTCATTTGGTTTTATAATAACACTTTTATTTTATCTCATGAACAGATTGCTACAAATAACAAGAAAATCAGGCACCTTGCTTTAACTTTGATGGGTAGCCTACGCTCATTGACCTTCACATAATATCGCCTCTGCTAAGAGGGATTATCAATACGTTTTTAGTATCTTTGCGAGCGCAGGAAGCCATCTAACTATTTTAATTCTTTGATGATGGGTATTGCTATGTTTAAAGAACAATATCGCCTTTTGCGGCAAAAAAGCCTAAGGCAGTACACATTAAGTTGTATGTTAGCCATGTTTGGAAATGGTTTAACCTATATTATTATGGTTTGGGTATTGATGCATTTTGATGCTTCAGTCGTATCTACTGCTATATTAATGACATGTTTTTGGTTGCCCAATGTTTTATTTGGCTGCTTGTGTGGTGTCTTAGCAGATAGATGGGATAAACAGTATCTCTTAATTGCAGTCAATGCCGCCCGAACTATTTGCCTTTTTGGTTTTGCACTTTTAGGTAATGAGTATGAAACACCCCTAGCAATTTATATATTAGCAGCAGTTTTAGGCACACTTTTAGCAGCCTATGTTCCAGCAGCTATGAGTTTTGTTCGCGAGTTAGTTTCTAGTAAAGATTTGCTTTATGGTAATGCACTTGCAGATATGGCCTATGAGGTAGGTGCAGTTGCGGGGATGGGCTGTGCTGGCTTTATTTTAGCGCTTAGCTCTTTCACAACTTGTTTTATGATAAATGCGTTATGCTACTTGTTGGCAACATTGATTCTTATAAAAATTAAACTACCCCAGCGAGTGCGAAAAACGATGAGTAATCAGTCATTTAACTCGCAGTTTGTTCAAGGGTGGCGTTACATTAAGATAAGACCAATCTTACTACTTGTTTATTTAACGCAGGGTTTATTTTTCATAAGTTACATGACTGCTCCTGTTTTATTAGCACCATATGCCAAAAATGTTTTACATAGTAGTGTTAGTCAGTTTGGTTGGCTTGAGTCAGGATTGTCATTAGGTATTATCTTAGGTGGTTTTATAGCCCCTTATTGTGCCTCATATTTTTCTGTTTTTAAGGTCATTATTGGACAAATTATTCTAGGAATATTAGGTTTTTATTTATTTAGTCATACATTAGATAATAATTGGGCTATTTTTTATCATTTTTTAATTGGATTTTCATTTTCATCATGGGCATTAATTACAACTTTTGCTCAGGAAATGACTGATATTGACTATCAGGGGCGGGTACAGTCACTCTTTAATAGCTTCTCAGGGGTAGTTATTATCTTGTTTTATTATTTACTAAGCCAATGGAAGGATCTGCCAATCACTAACTTGTATTTCGGTGAAATAGGATTGTTGCTGTTGGCTATCTTTATTTTAATTTATGTTGGATTTAGTAGTAATAATGAAAGAGAAGTGATGAATTAACCAAAAATGTAGCCTGTTTTTAGGCTACTTTTCTTAGTTAAACAGGAAATTACCAGACTATATCTTTTTGCTTTAGGTCTAAAAAATTATGGATTATCTTATTGATAGGTTTAGCTAAGCCTATTTCTTTTAATTGACTTACTTGAAACCATTTGCCTGTACTCTCTGCAATAGTATCAGATACCGAGGATGCTTTAAGTGCGAGCGGAATTATATCTAAATGAAAGTGGCTAAAAGTATGTCTAAATTCTAACAATGGTTGTATCGTTGTTTCATTCACTTGATAACAACTTAAATAGTCAAAAGGTTCAATTTCCAAATCACAAGTAGGTAAACACCAAAGACCTCCCCACAGGCCCGTTGGAGGTCGCTTTTCTAGATAAATTTTATGATTAGCAGAGTATAATAAGAAAAAATATTGCTTTCTTATTGGCAGTGGCTTTTTAATTTTCTTAACTGGGTATAGTTCTTCTTTTTGATGTAAATGGGCAAGGCAAGTTGTTTGAACTGGACAGCGAATACAAGCAGGTTTTCTAATAGTACAACAAGTCGCTCCTAAATCCATGATGGCTTGTGTATAATCGGCGCAGCGCTGTTTTGGCATGCATTGATTAGTAAGCTGCCATAGTTTTTTTTTCACATCATTTTGCTCAGGCCAACCATCAATCATAAAATATCGAGTCAAGACTCTTTTTACATTGCCATCTAAAATAGCAGTTGCTTGATTAAAAGCAAGGGATGCAATAGCAGCCGCTGTAGAAGGTCCAATACCAGGTAAATCTAGAAGCTGATTAAGATTATTAGGAAATTGACCTACATATTTTTCAGCAATAATTTTTGCAGTTTTATGAAGATTTCTCGCACGACTATAATATCCTAATCCTGACCAATGCGCTAAAACGGCATCCTCAGTTGCGTTTGCCAAATGATTGATGGTTGGGAAACTTGTCATAAATCGTTCAAAATAAGGTATAACAGTTTGAACTTGCGTTTGTTGTAACATTATTTCAGAAATCCACACTTGATAGGCTGATCTAGGATGTTGCCAAGGCAAGTTTTTACGTCCATATTGGTCAAACCATTGTAGTAAAGGTTCGCTAAAATGTTGATAGATTGAGTTGTTTTCCATAATTAATGATAAAAAAATGTAACTAGTTGCTCTTTTATTTTCAATACAGGCTTAGCAAAAGTCTCCCTAATCCAAACTTTAGCTAAACTTGCGTTTATCTTTTTTAAATCAGGTAAAATGACTGGCTGAGTTAAAGTGCCATGGATTATTAAGGGAAATCCTCCGCCCAGCAATTCTTGAATATTGTTTAAATTGCTGTCATCAACTATTAACGTTGCTAAAAGATGACTAATTAAACTGTAATTAGTTAAGTTCATTTCACCTTTCCCTTTTAATTGCAACATATCTGTCTGCAATAACAGGGTATCACTAAATAACATTTTTTGGGCAAGGCGGTATTGAATTGCCATGAGTTTGAGTGAGGTTGGGCCCTTAGAATGTAATAGATGATCTTGAGATTCTTGGTCTAAGTCTAACTTAGGCTCCTTTTTTTCTTGGGCATTACTAATTTTAATACTTAATTTTTTAACAATGCTATCTAAATCAAAAAAGGCAAGCGTACCGTCATGAAGACTAATATTGCCATTGCCCATTATTGTATTTAACCAGTCCTGATTAATAAAGTTTGATTGGCTATGAAGTGAAAAATCTAATTTACCTTTTATAAACGCTTGATTAAATAAAGCCAATGTTAGGCGAGCAGCATTTATACCTGTTGCTGTTTGATTTAGTTTTAATATTTTGGATAAAAAATTAAAATTTAAGTCGCCTATGGCTTCGCCTTGGTAAAATTTTAGAGTAAGCGGATTTAGAGAAAGAGTGGCCTGTTTAAAGCTCGTGTTTGCACCTATTTGATTGATTTTAAAGCGTCCAATTTTTAAGTTCTGAATAAGAAGTTGCCCGCGAAGTAGAGTGGACTTTAGCGCTGTTTCAAGTTGATTAAGTGAATCAATAGCTAAGTTTGCGTCACCTTTGAATTGGAGCTGTGCGCTGATAGGCTGTTGTTTAAGATCATAATTTATATGAGCTTTGATTTGAAAAGGAAATAAATTCTGCTCTAAATTGATTTGTTCAAGCCTTAACTGTAAAGAATTTAGAGTTAGTAGCTGATTATTAATTCTAGTTCTTATCTTTCCATTAGTAATTAATAGTCTTTCTAGTGCAAATTTTTCTTCGATGTTCTTTTCTAAAAGAGAGTGTGAAGCTATGTTAGAAGCTTTTACAAGTGGGGGTTTATAGTTAGAATTGATGTCTGCTATTAAATCAGTAATTTTAATTTCATCAAATATAATTTTACCTTGTAATAATGTTGATAGCTTTAAATTAAAAAACAGTTGTCTTAACTTTATTTGGTAAGGACTTTGTAACTCTCTGTTACCAATACGAATAGATGCTATTTTAATACTAGGCCTTGGGAATAATTGCCAGCTTATATTGCCTTCAATTTCACAAGGTTGTTGTGTATAAGTTTTTATTTTAAGTGTTACAAAATCTTTAAATATCGTTGGGCTAACCGCACTAGTTATGAGCCAAAAGAAAAAGCTAAGTAATAAGATAAAACCTAGTAAAATCACAGCAAATTTTTTAAGAAGCCGCATAACAACTATAAGAAGTAAAAAAAGCAAGGATAACGATAACTTAAATCATGTCAAGTTTTATTCAATATGTTTTGATAAAAAACCTAATGATAGTGATGGAGAATTTATTATATTAGCAATAGAAATAAATAAGCTAAGTAGTTTGCTCTTTTATAGTTTTTTTAGATCAAATTTTGGCAAATTATATAAATTAATTAAAAAAATTTAAAAAAAATTACCAAACCCTATTGCTATTAACATAAGCTAAGTTTAATCTTAAATTCTTCTATATAGAAGGATTATGGAAGATTTTAAATTTGTAGACGTAGGATTTAGTTTTTTAGGTGTACTCAGGATGAGACAAATAAAAATCAAGGAGAACGTCATGCAATTAAGTGAGTGGGAAGTTATTATTCTCAAGCCTACCTATGTATTTTCATCATTTCTAGCTTCACAATTACCTGATATTGAATTACCTGATCCACATTTGTTAAGTGTTGATAACACAGCTTATGTTATTAAAAAACAAAATAGTGATGAAGAAACATTAAATGAAATAGAGCGTCATTTTAAATTTATGTTTCATCATGAAATTAGCCGTTGGCTAGGCGACACTGCACATAATGAGATTGAAAGTAGTTTCTTAGATTTCCTCTGTTGTTTCAAATTTGAGCTGCACTCACATATTGTTTTGATGGAAAACTCCATGTCTCAAGGTAAACAATTAATACGCGTTAAACCTCGTTCTGTTTTATTAAAGTGGATGAGAACCACTGTAGAAGAGCAACGAGATTTAACGAGTATTTTAGAAAAAGTAACTGTTTCTAATTTAGCTGAAAATGCTACTGTGGTTGTTAAAAATTTTAAAGATTTATCAGAAATTAAACCGTTTCTTCAATCCAATTATTCTCAGATCTTTGAGGCTGAAATGCTTAGAATGTGTGATGAAGCAGATCAGTGGCCAAAGGTTGACTCATTTGAAGCTTTCAGTCGTTATTTTTCCATTGATATTCACTCTCAATTAATACATCTGCATTAAGGAGGTTGGCTATGGGGCCAATAGCTATAGCAGTTATTTGTGCGGCAGTTTTTGGGGTAGTCAGTACTATTACAGCTTTTATACACCGTCTATTAGCAAGCCGGGATAAGCGGTTAAATGATCTTGCGCAAGCCAAGGCTTTAACCCAGGAAACGACAGAGTTAGAGAAATTACGCCACGAAATGTTAAGCTACAAACGTTATAATGCTTATTATCAAGTTTTAGGTGAAAATAAGGAAGCAATACAATACCTTGATCAAAAGATTGAGGAAATTTTAAAGAAAAAATCAGCCCTTATTGAACGATATGCTCAAGCAATCGTTAAAGAGTCAAACGCAATCGTTACGGGAAATAGTTCGCCTGATCGTAAAATAGTTTGTGACAAGTTGAGACAGGAAATTGATAATCAACTTAAAACCTATGATATAGAAATTAAACAATTACAAACGCGCCGTTCTAATTTATGGAATTCTAATAAAGAATTACAAGATTATATTCTAGAACAAGAAAAAAAGCGAAATGAGCATATGGATGCTGTCTATCAGCAACATTCTGCTCTGCTAGAAAAAATCTTCCTACGCCATACTGATAATACTGAAAATATTACTAAAACACTTATTGATTCAACAACACAAACATTTAAGTCTTTAATTACGGCCCCCATTGAATTTTTAGCTAAAAGCTTTCGTTTAACGAGGAATGCTTCATCAAATGTAGCAAAACAAGAACTATTAAAAAGGCAAAATATTGCCGCTTTAGAAGCCCTAATTAATGGTCAAGATGAAGTTGGTAGCCCGGGATTTGATAGAAAAAATAAACAAGAAAATGATAAAATGCCACTGGGTTATACAGCTAATTTCTCATTTAATATGTAATTCTCAATAAATTCACGGTTAATTTATGTTAATCGTGGATTTTTTTCTACCAATTTATAATAAATTCGGGCATAATCTCTTCCTTATCTCAATAAATATTATTTATAGTTAATTAATGCCGCCTAAAACTTCAATAATAAAATCAAAAATTCTAAAGGGTATTGCAGCACTTTTAACCTTTTTTTAACATATATAAGCCATATATTGTTAAGTGAGATTTTAAATAAAATATTGAGCCGCCGTATTATGGAGTTGAAGATGAGAAAAAATTTTAGAGCTATTTTAGCCATTTTTTTTATAAGTTTTTTTGCTAGTATTTCAATAGCAAGCACCCAAGATGATCTTTTAAATTATGAAAAAAATACCGTAGAAATTTTTCAAAAATTTTCATCCAAAGTAGTTTCAGTTCATCGATTAGCGACTGTCCGACATGCTTATACCAAAATGCATGTTCCTGCCGGGGCTGGTTCGGGTATTATCTGGGATAAGCAGGGGCATATTGTTACGAATTATCATGTCATTAAAGGTGCTGATGATCTTGCCGTTACAATTGGTAATGTTACCGTTCCTGCTAAAGTGATAGGTGCTGAACCACGTAAAGATCTTGCTGTTCTTGCGATATCTTCAACTAAGGCATTAAATTTACTAAAAAATGTGACGCCTTTTGAAATTATTCATAGCCGTAATTTATTAGTAGGCCAAAAAGTAATAGCGATTGGTAACCCTTTTGGTTTGGATCATAGCTTAACTATCGGCGTTATTTCCGCTTTAGGTCGACAAGTTCCAGGTGCCGGTGGTGTTACTATCCGTGAAATGATTCAAACAGATGCCTCTATTAATCCGGGAAATTCAGGTGGGCCTCTTCTTGATAGCAAAGGCCGCTTAATAGGGCTTAATACGGCTATTTATTCTAATTCAGGGGCTTCAGCAGGTATTGGCTTCGCTGTTCCCTCTGATGATGTAGAGCGTATTGTTCCACAATTAATAAAAAATGGACGAGTAGTTTTAGCAGGTATTGGCATTCGTCGAGTCGAGCCTAGCATTGCAAAGCACTTTGGTATTAAAAAAGGTATTTTAATTTTAGATATTTTACCGCATTCACCTGCTGCTACAGCTAAATTACGGGGCACTTTCAGAGATGTTGACGGTAGAATTCATCTAGGCGATATTATTACCGCTGTCAATGGTCATCCAATTCCTAATTATGATACTTTTTATAATTTACTTACCGATATCAAAGTAGGTGAAGAGATTACAATAACTGTTCAACGAGGCGGAAAGCATATCAATCATAAATTAAAAACAATTGATATAGCTAGTTACTAATTGACTTCTATCCAGAAAAAAGAGAAACCAAACGTAGATTGGGCTAAACGAAGTGCAGCCCAACAATTACAGCCATAAGGCATGTAGCTTATTCATAATTCGTCGGACTGCATTTTGCTTAGATTTAAGTAGCCTGGGTGCAGGCCCAAAGGGCCGGAACCCGGGTTTCATTTCGTTTCACCCAGGCTGCTGTACATTTGCCACGTAGCAATATCATGAAAAAAAGCAAAGGATGTCAATAGTATTTAAGCACCATACAGCTGTTGATAATGCTGAAGTTGTTTTAACTCTTCATTTAATTGCTTATTTTCTAAATATGCCATTAAATCATGTATATCAATAATTGATAATACTTGAATGCCTTGCTTTCGTATTTCACTAATTGCTGATTGTTCAGTTAAACCACGTTCACAGCGATCAAGTGCAATAATGACAGTTGTTAAAGATCCACCATTTTCTTTAATTAACGTTTGTGCTTCTCGAAAGGCAGTTCCGGCTGTAATAACATCGTCAATAATAATCGTATCGCCAGTTAGAGGCGCACCGATAAGGATTCCTCCTTCCCCGTGTGCCTTTGCCTCTTTGCGATTAAAGGTTACAGTGGCATTAATACCATAATCTGCTAAGGCAATACTTGTTGCAGTTGCTAATGGTAAGCCTTTATAGGCTGGCCCAAATAAATGTGAGCAGTTTATATTATGTTCCACAAGGGTTTTTGCATAAAATTGACCAAGTTGTTTTAAAGGCTGCCCATGATAAAATAAGCCAGCATTAAAAAAATAGGGGCTTTGACGACCAGATTTTAAGGTAAAGTTACCAAATTTCAATACGTTACAGCTTAAGGCAAGTTCAATAAAAGTTTCTTTCGTATAATTTTGAGTCGTTTGTACCTGATTAGTCAAAATAAAATTCTCCTAAGTTATAAAAAATCTTAACAATCAACAAAAAAGTGCTATGCTAATCTTAATGCTAGTAATTTTTAGCATTGTTAGGTATTTATTTTAAATTGAATTTTCTCCTAATTAGAGCTAATAATAAAGGAGTAGTTTAAATTTAGCTGTTAAATACTTAGTGGTTAGATTTTCGATTACAAGCTTCAGACGAAAGGGGATAGCGAATGTCGCAAAGAGAGACTGGCCATGTTAAATGGTTCAATGAAAAAAAGGGATTTGGATTTATTGTCAATCAAAATGGTGATGATATCTTCATTCATTACAAAGATATTAATGGCACGGGCTTTAAGACGTTGCATGAAAACGATCTTGTTTCTTATATCGTTGATAAAGGACCAAAAGGATATAAAGCACAAGATGTGACTGTTATTCATGAATAATTAGATCTATTAATTATTGCGTTTAGCTAAGCTAAATAATCTAGATGTTTCATTAGATTATTAGGCATGCTAGTTGAAAAATTCTTGCTACCAAAGCATGAATAGATAATTATTCGCCAAATAAATAACAAGGCATATTCACTACAGTAAGCCAGCTGGCTTAAATTAAGCTGGTCTACCTGTTTTTTATAAATTACTTGGTTTTGTATTCGGTATACAGGATAATGTATAAAACGGCTAAGTACACTTTCAAATTCAAAATATATGAGCTCTAGTCATGTTATATTCAATCTTAGCCATCACCAGTGGGAGCAGCATTTATGAAAACTGCTAGACGTGTCGCTGTTATAACTGGCGCGGCAAATGGTATTGGTTTGGCATTAACTCAACATTGCCTACAAAGAGGTATGAATGTAGTAATGGCAGATAATGACATATCAACTTTATGTGATCGAGTTGAACAGTTAAGTGTTCAAGCTGAAGCAGAAATTTTGGGTGTAACTTGTGATGTAACAAAGCCTGAAAATCTTAAGCATTTAGCTAAGCAAACTATTGAGCGATTTGAGCGAATTGATTGGGTATTTAATAATGCAGGCATTTGTGGTCATCTTGAGCCTGTATGGGAGCTTACTAATGAGCATATTCGTAAAGTAATGGATGTTAATCTATATGGCATTATTTATGCTATTCAAGCTTTTTTACCTATTATGTTCAACCAAAATCATCGATCACATATCATTAATATGTCTAGTTTTTATGGATTATGTAGTGGCTCACAAATGGCAGCTTACGCTATGTCAAAGCATGCGGTTATTGCACTTTCCGAATCGATTTATTTTGATTTAAAGCGTTTAAATAAGCCTGTAGATGTTTCTGTTGTTTGCCCTTCTTTTACAAACACCCAATTATTAGTTAATTCAACACCTCTAAATGATAATAAGCTGCATGAAATGCTAAAAGATTTAATTGAGCGAAGTAGGCCTGCAGAGGACGTGGCCCAATATATCCTTTATGAATTAGAGAAAAAAACTTTTTATATATTACCTGATAAGGAAGTAAAGGAATATTGTCAACAAAGAGTTGAGGCAATAATTAATCAAACGGAGCCACACCAGCATAATATTGAAAAACTCATTGCTTCTTTAAGTGAACGGGCGCTTCGATTTAACTCTCTTACTATATAAGCTAATAGTTAAATGTATGATCAATAAATTAATTTAAAACTAAAATAATAGACCAATGCATTTATTAAGTAGTCGATCTTTTTTACCTTTATTTCTTACTCAGTTTTTTGGGGCATTCAACGATAATGTTTTCAAATTAGCAATGTTAACATTAATTAGTTATCATTTAAGCACCTCACAAGCTAATTCTGAGCATTATCAATCAATTGCTGCTATTTTATTTACTTTACCATTCTTTTTATTTTCAGCTATTGCTGGTCAATTAGCAGATACCTATGATAAAGCATTTTTAACGCGGGTAATTAAATTTACCGAAGTTATTCTAATGGTAATAGGCAGTATTTCTTTGCTAAAGGGTAGTATTCCTTTTATGTTGCTGACTCTAGCTGGGCTTGGTATTCACTCTACGTTTTTTGGCCCTATTAAATATGCAATATTGCCTGATCATTTGCCCAGGTCGCAATTATTAAGTGCCACAGGCTTTATTGAAGCGAGTACTTTTTTAGCTATTCTAACTGGTACTATTTTAGGTACTTTATCTATAGGAAATAAGAACCATGTTACTCATGCTATTTTATTAATTAATTTAGCTTCCTTCAGTGGTCTTGTAGCTAGTTTTTTTATTCTTCCTGCACCACCTGCTCAGTTAAACTTAACTAAAATCGACTTAAATATTTGGCATTCAACAATCAAGATGCTTAAAAAGGTAATAAATAATAAACGTATCTACCCTGTTATATTACTAATTTCTTGGTTTTGGTTTATAGGCGCTGTTGTTTTAACTAAATTACCGGATTATACCCATTATATTTTGCGCGCTGATACTACCGTATTTGCTATGTTTTTAGGAATATTTTCAATTGGTATTGCAGCAGGGTCTCTCGCTATTATCAAATTTTTAGCAGGCCAAATTACCTTACGATATGTGCCTATAGCAATGTTATTTTTATCAATTTTTGCCCTAGATTTGTACTTGGCTTCTCCTTCTATAAGACCCAATGCGCCCTTAATTAATTTATTACAATTTCTTATGGTTTTAAAGTATTGGCGCATTACTATTGATTTTTTTCTTTTTTCATTTTGTGGGGGATTGTTTGTCGTACCGTTATACACTTATTTACAAGTGATAAGTACTGAAAGTCAACGGGCACAAACGATAGCAGCAAATAATATTTATAATGCATTAGCCATGGTTTTAGGTGGCTTCATGGTCATGCTCATGCTTAAGCTTAGGTTTTTAATTAAAGACGTCTTTTTAGCCATTGCATTAGCTAATATTATTGTTGCTATTGTATTAAATCGACTTTATAAAGTTAATCATTTAACCAGTCTTTAACTGGTAAAAAATCTGTATAAAGCTTTGCTTCATGGCTCCCTTCTTCAGGTTGCCAATTATAAATCCAGTGTACCTCAGGGGGTAGAGACATTAAAATGGATTCTGTTCGTCCTCCTGATTGTAAACCAAACAAAGTACCTCGGTCATAAATTAGATTAAATTCAACATAACGTCCACGACGATATAATTGGAATGCTTTTTCTTTTTCACCATACGGTAAATCTTTCCGTTTCCTAACTATAGGTTCGTAAGCTTGTAGAAAATGATTGCCAATACTTCGCATAAAGGCAAAACTATGTTCGAAACTAATTTCATTAAAGTCATCAAAAAACAAGCCACCGATTCCACGGGCTTCTTGTCGATGCTTTAAAAAGAAATAATCATCACACCATTTTTTGAAAGTTGGATGAAGATGTTCGCCAAATGGTAAACATGCTTGTCTGGCAACAGAGTGCCAATGGCGACAGTCTTCATAAAACCCATAATAAGGTGTTAAATCGAAACCACCACCAAACCACCAAATAGGTGGCAAATCAGCTCTTTCTGCAGCAAAAAATCGAATATTGGCATGAGTAGTAGGTACATAAGGATTTTCTGGGTGTACTACAATAGATATACCTAAAGCATTAAAAGAACGGCCAGCAAGTTCTGGACGTGATGCACTGGCACTAGGAGGCAATTGCTGTCCTAAAACATGGGAAAAATTAACACCTGCTTTTGCAAATAAATTTCCTTTTTCTAAAATGCGACTAATTCCTCCTCCACCCAATTCTCTAGTCCAGATATCTTCCTTAAATGTTTTACCATCTAATCCGCTTAATGTGGCGCAAATCGTTTGTTGTAGTTTAAGTAAATAGTCTTTAATTAAGTCAATAGCATTATCAGGTAAAATTAAATTACTCACACAAAGGCTCTTAAGACACAAATAAGTCAATAATACTATATTTTGTCTGAATAAATGAGACTATTTACATGGAGATGGCATTTTCAAACCCTTTTATTTAAATAAAGGCTATTTAATACAAAAATTAGTAATTTAATAAAAAATATAGCTGGCATAGCGATTGCATCTATAAATTCAAAGTGACCATTGGAGAGCACCTTGTGTTTGACTTAGATGGTTATTCCTACAAATATGACGATTTAAATCAATTAGACAATTCAGCGTTTTCTAATGAAACAGCTTTTTTGCCTTGTATTGATAAGACGTGGGCTTTACTAACTTGGTATCATCTCAATTATATCATTCCTGATTTTAGTAAGCGATTAACTTCTACTTTTCAATCTAATCAAATCCTCCAAGCTTCAGCTTTAGTAGGACGTAAAGTAATTATTGCCTCTGATCATCTATTAATTGATAAAGAAATATCCTGTCGTATCCTTGTTGAAGTGGTTACTAAAGTTAATAAAGCTATTGTATATATTTATGATTGTACTGATAGATTAATACGTAAACTCTTGTTAAATGAACAACCAGCAGGTTTTTTAGAGTTTGAATGGGATTTATTAGATCATCAAGGTTTACGTATACCAGCAGGTAAATATTCAATTCATGTGATTGGTTCCATTGCCAGTAAAAAAATTGCATTAAAGACATTGATTATTGCTAACGTCAATGGCGTTAACTTAGATCCAAAAATAGGTGAGGTAACGTTGAGTGTTGCAGGTATTGGTGAAATTTCTTTAGAGCAAGTCGAGTTTATTTCAAATTAATAAGCAATTGAAATTAATTAATTTCATTACATAAGGCTTAAAGTCTGAAAAAAATTAAGCTAGTATAGACTTCTTTTGTATAGCAGCGAGTGTTCATGGCAGAGCCGGTAATTAATTGCCCAAGTTGCAAAAATGAAGTCAAGTTAACGGAGTCTTTAGCAGCGCCTTTAGTGGAGTCAATCAAAAAACAATATCAATTAGAGCTCGCCGAAAAAGATTTGGAAATTGCTACAAAAGAAGAATTTTACAGAAAAAGAGAGACAGAATTAAAAGAGGCACAAAAAAAGTTAAAGGAGCAAATAGAAGCTCAAGTTGAAGAGCAGCTGCAAAAAGAGCGCTTAAATATAGCTGCTGAAGAAGCAAAAAAAGCAAAATATGCCTTAGGGAATGAATTAGAAAACAAAGCTAAGGAGCTAGGTGAGTTAAAAGCTATTTTAGTCATGCGTGACGAGAAGCTAGCCGCTGCACAAAAACAACAAGCAGAATTATTAAGACAGCAGCGAGAATTAGAAGATGCTAAGCGCGAAATGGATTTAACCATTGAAAAAAGTATTCAAGATGGCTTAGCTGAAATCCGAGTAAAAGCGAAGCGTGAAGCAGAAGATGCACTCCAACTTAAGGTGCAAGAAAAAGAAGAAACTATTCAAGCGATGCAAAAGCAAATAGAGCAATTAAAACAAAAAGCAGAACAAGGCTCTCAACAACTACAAGGGGAAGTGCAAGAATTACTGTTGGAAAGAATGCTACAAGCAAAATTTCCCACTGATATTGTTGAGCCTGTGCCTAAAGGGGAGTTTGGGGGGGATATTTTACAGCGTGTCTTTGCTTTAGGTGGTCCATGTTGCGGTACAATTTTATGGGAGTCAAAACGAACCAAACATTGGAATGATCATTGGCTAGCCAAATTACGTGATGATCAACGAGCAGCTAAAGCTGATATTTGCGTTATAGTAAGTCAAGCTTTACCTCTGCAGGTTGAAACATTTGAACAAATTGAAGGTGTTTGGGTAACGCATCCAAGAGCAGCATTTCCTGTTGCCATGGTTTTAAGGCAAACATTGTTAGACATTGCTATGGTACGTAAAACGTCTGAGGGTCAACAAACAAAAACAGAACTTGTTTATCAATATTTAACAGGGCCTCGGTTTAAACAACGAGTTGAGGCCATTGTTGAGGCTTTTTCTGCGATGCAATCTGACTTAGATAAAGAACGTAAAGTTATTCTTAAGCAATGGGCAAAGCGGCATGAGCAAATTGAACGCGTTATGCAAGCAACGGTAGGTATGTATGGTGATCTGCAAGGAATTGCTGGTAAGTCCTTACAAGAGATTGCAGGTTTAGAGTTAGCTGCTTTAGATAGTGAGGTGTTGGAGGAAGTAATTACTTGACTTAAATTATTAGACCTCTTACCTAAGCTGTTTATTTTAGGCGATTGCTGTGTTGCAAAGATTTCTCCGGTACTCATTTATTCCATTTAAACGCTGCTCCTTAACCCCCTAGCGCCTTGCACTTACACAAAATAGGTTAGACAAGAAATCTATCCTCTAATTTCTTTACTATAAAAAGCTATGAAAAACGCTAACATTCACCATATTGGAGAATGTTAGCGTTTTTTTATGTTAACTTTTTTATAAATTATATTTTAGCAAGAAGAGAACTATCTAATATAACATCTGAATAACCGGGGGATTCTGTAACATTTAATAAACTCGGATTATTATTTAGACTAGTTGAGTATACAAATATGTTAGCATTACCACGATGTTCATCAAGATAATCTTTATCCGACTGTGATTTAGAAAGGTAATCACCATCAATTAGAAACGCAGAGTAAGTAGGCCCAAGTAAGGATTGCACGCGGTTATGCCCAAAGCCTAAGTAACAGAGATAAGGCCGGTTATTATGCTCTTTTTTAATTATCTCAACTGCGCTTTTATCAAATCGATCTTCTCGCTCTTTCAAATAATCATCCCAGTCTTGTTTAGAAGGGTGTCTAAGATAGTAGGGATCAGGATGACTATTTTTTCTGGCTTCATTACTATCTAATCCAACAATTCTAATTCCTGCTTGGTGTGCTGCATAAATTATATCAGCATAGAGCTCTTTATCTCTTGCATTTATTTCTAATGTAGCTGGGGGACGGGCTGATGGTGAAGAGGAATTATATTTATTCAGCAATTCTTGTTGTTCAACCTGAGAAAACTCCCAGAAAAGTGTTTGTATGCCAAGGCTCTTAAAATATTTAAAATTGGCAATCAAAAATTCTTTAGGAAATTTATGATCATGATTTTCATAAATGAAAATTCCAGGGGTTTCTGAAGATTGATTGCGTTCTATAGTATTATAAAATTCCCGCGTTAATTGTCTTTTTTTGTGCTGTTCGTTACGTAATGATTTGGAAAATATACTCAATGAAGAGACATCTATTTTGCTTTTACCCATGATATAAACCTTATTGTCTGCCTAAACATATAATTAATCCAAATTTGGTTTATCAAATGTTTAGTGAAAATAAGCGCTTTAATTAGACTCTTTGATCAAGGGCCCGTTTAAACTCCTGAACACTGGTATTGGAATGTGGTTTATATTGTTTAGCGCTTTTTTACAAATAATACCGCACCAACCTCGACAACAGTGTCCAGGCAGCGCATTATCATCATATGTTGAAAGCAAATCCGCGGCATTGTAATAATAAGACTAAATTCAATAGCAGAAATTATGCCATTCAATTTTTATTTGGTCAATAATTTTCCAAAATATAAGTGTAAAATAAATACTTAAAGTAAACGTGCTTAATTCTTTGATATTTTAGATTAAAATTTAATCAGATTTTAATTTTAAAATAGACATAAAATTATATTAATCTTTACCTTAGTATATTTTGGGCATCAATAAGCCAATTTTAGTAACTTAAATTAACTATACTTATAGGTATTATAATTTTTAAATTAAGATTGGATTATGACTATCTTAAAAAATGAAAATAGCGCTATTAATAAATTTACTTTAGGCGATCTTAGAGATTTGCTGAAAATTTACCATAAGTCACTAGTGGATAAAGAAATATCTTTTACTAAAGAAATAGAAAGTACGCACGCATTTCTGGAAATGTTAGTCAATGATTTAGATGAAGAGGAAAATAGTCTTATACTTTTTGATGGAAATGCAGATAATTCTGACCAACCCTATATGCTAGAGCTTTATGCAATTGTATTTAAACAATTTGAGTTAAATTTTGAAAATGGTCATGATATGCATCAGGGAGGCAGCCCACTAGACAAACTATATAAAGAATTACATGACCGATTAAATATGAATCTTCCTTACCATCCCCCATTTCAACTTACTAAAGATTCTCCTCATTATCAAAAAAATCTTTCTCAAAATAAAGGGCCCATCGTTATGTATCGGGGCGATTCAAGAGACCCTTTACAATTATTTGGATTAAAAGATAAGGATTTAGTTGATAACAGCATTGCTAATAAAGAGTTAACTATTCGTCCTCTGTCTTCAGGAAACGATGTTTTAGACTCACCGGTTATTGCTGTTGAAAAGAATATTATTTGTGGAACCAAAAAATTTCGTACAGCAGTCATGTATCCACTGGCGCTTAATGAAGATGAAAGCAAGGTTGATTCTGAAACTTGGGTGTATCTTTTAGTTCCAGATAAACTTTATGACGTACATGAACATGCTAAATCTTTTTTGCCCATGGCAATACGGTCCAATGAAAAAATTTATACCTATATTCAAAGTCGATTACGATCTTATGAAATTATTGCTGAAGAAGTAGCTATAGAAAATGTAATTGCAGCAATTAAAGTTAAGCGGCTTCCAACCACAAATATTCTCTCAAATCCCCCTAAATTTATCTTAGGTGAGATTATTAGCAATCCGCGTTGTACTCTTATGACGTCTATTAAGCAGACTGCTTTTGATAGTTTAATTAAATTAAAAGAAGTTAATGAAAAAGTTTGGCAACTAGATAAACCAGACAGCGAATTAAGGCAAGAAGAAAAGGAAGCTATTCAATCAACTAAGGCAGAAGAAGCATTTATAGTTCCATCAGATAAAGATTATGGTAGACCGAGAAAACGCTCTATTGTAGGTCATTTTTTTGAACCTAAGCCATCAAAAGAAATAGATGATTTAGTTAATGCAAGTCAAGAGAAAAAAGAAAACGAGTTACCAACCGAAGAAGATTTACAAAGATTCTTAAGAGATGCTTAGAAGAAAGGCATCTAACTTTAAAGATTAATAATAACCTTATTTTTTTCAGATGCAGTGAAGTTCTTCTATAATATTCTTTATTATCAATTAAATTTTATTTAATTAGTTATGGTGTAAGTGTACGAGAGTTTTGGAGTTAAGCATACAACATTACTATTGAAGATAAAGGAATGTGACGAACAAAAGTAGTAACTACTGCAATTGGCCTTGGAGTTATTGCGGCAGTCTTGCCTATGATAGCCACTCTCTTTTTAGCATGGACGTTGGCTTTTCAGAAAGAAAGCTCAGTTTTATATGAATATACGATGCGAATGCTTAAACGAGCAAAATATACTCTTAATGAAACCCGCAAAAGGCTTCCCTTACTGGAAAATAGTAAAAATAATTTCTCAATTTGTTCTCAAGAACATATTAAATTGATGAATGCAGCGGCTATTTTGATAGCTGAAGCAAAAACAATATCTTATTTTCATCAGGATATTGAACTGTGTACTAGCCATGGTATTTCAGATACTAAGATTTTTCGGTCAAAAACTCATTTTACGCTTCCAGATGGATTAGAAATAGGAGAGCCTATTGAATTTAAATTATCAAATAATAGCCAAGTTCCTTTAGTGCCAGTACGTAAAGAAAATAATTATGATATTTTGATTAATCCAAAACGATTTTCTGATATTATTGTTGATAATGAAGTTTGGTTAGCCATTATTTATGATGGTCAAGTTATTGATGAATAAAATAAATTCAACCTGCGCTGCTTACTGACATTAAAGATAGAATTAAAAATGATAATTTAAACCAGTATTATCATTATCTAGCAGGTAAAGAACGCTTAAAGCCAGCAAATTCCCTTAAGAAGAACCAAGTATTTATCCTTTATGACAGAATGGTATTTATTAGTCAATATAGCCCATTTTATTTCATATCCTCTATGCCAGAATCATTCGTTTATCAAGATTATGAAAAAATGCAATTTATTTTCTTACCATTTGGTTTACTCACTTCATTTTTTATTGTCGGATTAGTAATTTTTTATTCTAAAAAGCAATTATCTTTTAATGCGACTTTAAAAGAGGCCTTAATTAATAATGAATTTTTTGTATGCTATCAGCCTATTGTTAACATTGTATCCGGTAAGTGTTCTGGCGCAGAAGCATTAATTAGATGGCAAAGGCCTAATGGTCAAATAGTAAAACCAGATTTTTTTATTCATTATGCAGAAGAAATGGGAATGATCTCATTTTTAACAGAAAAAGTGATTCATCTTGTTTTCGATGAAATGGGGCAATTTCTTATTCAAAATAAAGATGCACATATTTCAATTAATGTCTCAGCTAATGATATGCAAAATGAGCATATTCTTAAAATATTAGAAGCAAAAATTTTAAAAAGTAAAATAGCAAGACAACAAATATGGCTAGAGCTTACTGAGCGGATTTTTTTAACTATTGAGGAAGTAAAGAAATTTATTATTCAAGCTCGGGATTTAGGTTATATCATCGCTGTTGATGATTTTGGCACGGGATTTTCTAATTTATCTTATTTACAGAATCTTCCTCTAGATATAATAAAAATTGATAAAAGTTTTATTGATAGCTTGGGTACCGGCTCAGTTACAAGTCATGTGGCAGATAACATTATTCAAATGGCAAAGGAAGCAAATTTACAAATTATTGCTGAGGGAGTTGAAAAGCGAGCTCAGTATGATTATTTAAAGGAGAGGGAGGTAAATTATATTCAAGGGTATTTATTTTCAAAGCCACTCTTAACTAATGAATTTATAAGCTTCTTTGTAAATAGCTTGTAATAATAAGAGTCAATAGCCCATGGTTTTTTATCATTATTGATAATTAAGTTTACTATATTTGTGACGTCCCGGAGAGAATTTAAATCTCTGACCTGCCCCTTTAAATTATGTATATTCTTCTGAGCCTAAAGTCCAAATAAATGATTGTATATCGATGTAATCGCGAGGTTTTAGGGCTTCCAAATCATTTTTCAATAGTTTTGCAAAGTTCATTAAACTTTGATAAGTATCCCATGTAGGACGAGAAACATAGTCAAAATCATAATCATATTTTTCCGCCGCAACTTTCGTTACCATAGGCTTCAGATATATAAAATGTTTAGGATCTGCAATAAAACTAAAGACGGTCACTAAAGGCCAAGTTAACACCCGACTTTGTTTTCTTGGTAATGAATCGAGAGTTTCGACAAAATTATTAAAACGTTCACTTTTCTTCCCATGACCATAGATTAAATTATATAAACTTTCAGAGAATTGTTTTGATGCTGAGCGAGTTTTCAAAGCATCGCGTATAGCCATCTTTTCAAAAGAAAATAACAAATGAGTTTTACCTTCTATGGATAAAGCGGTTTCTGCAATCTCTTTATATTTTTTATTTTCTAGTAAATGTGTAAATTGTTTTTTATTTAATAACTTTTGCCAAAGTAAATGCACATTCCACTTATAACCTCTTTCCCAGGAAATATATTTAGGATCAGTAAAACCTGAAGGAAAAAAACCTAAGAATTTTTTATAAGCCTTTTTTCTCATATTTTCTGTTTGCTTCGCAGCCATTTTGACTCTACTAGCTAGTAACTATATTCTAATTATAGTCAAACGATTTTGTATCTAGGGACTAGAACTACGTTAACTCAAAGATGGGGCATAATTGGCATATATTGAAATTTGCTATTTTGTAATATTACACATTTAATTTGCATCCTGGGTGCACCCTGTGAATGTGATTTAAATTTAAGAGATTAGCAAGTAAGCCATTGTTTATATGGCGTCCCGGAGAGGATTCGAACCTCCGACCTGCCCCTTAGGAGGGGGCTGCGCTATCCAGCTGTGCCACCGGGACTGAAGTTCAATATTGTGCAGGAAAATGATTTTACTATCCAGAGTTATTTTTTATTAATAGCAGAAACGTCCTTAAGAATTGGTTTAAAAAGGATGTTTTTCACCATTCCAATCTAAAAAGTTAGTCATGTCTTTATAAATGCACAGACTAGGGGAATTTAGAGTAAATAGCCTGCCATTATGCCTAAATAAGCTATCTAGATTTTCATTAATTTCCAGAAGTAAACTTTGTTTATGCGCTAAAGGAATGTCTTTATATAGATAACCAAAAGTAATATGAAATGGTCTATGTATATTACCGAGCAAATCAAATTCTTCAGCCATTTTCATAATGTGCTCATTTTGATTTGTAGGAAAACTAACACTTAGATGCAAAGTTTCAGAAATACTTACTTCCTGCAAAGTGATCTCGGGAGTAAACTGATTTTGTTGCAAATAATCAAATAGCTTTTTAAAAAAAGGCTTATAACTTATTAATAATGCTTGCCAATCAGCCTGACCACATTCAGCTCGATTAAATAACCTGATTGTTGTCATATGGTAACTTTGATAGGGAAGTGGCGTGTAATATTGTTTTGCTAACATTGGCTGAGAGATAATTTGCTGAACTTTTTGCCAGAAATTCTCATCTTTTTGATTTATTTTAGCAATAATAGTAATACCTGGATAATTACAATAACGTCCTTGAGCGTCAATTTTTTCTAAATTCATTTGGCTAATTCCATTACAAATTATTAAGTAAGAGCTAGAAGTCTGAGCTAATTTAATTATCTAGTCACTTTAAGTTTAGTAAACGAACCGATTTTTATTGAAAAAATATTAGATGTCTATCGGTAAACCTGATTTTTTTTAATGTATTGACCTACTGATATAGGTAAATCAGAATTTATTGAATCATCGTGTTTGATTTTGGCACGAACTGCCGTTGAAGACAGATTATATAAGCCTGCATTGAATTGATAAATTAAACCATGGGCTCTTTTTTGAATATGTTTTGCTTTATAAGTTTCTTGCTCATTTAGCAAATCACGTAAACATTGTGATTTCAATTGATATCCTGGTCTTGAAATAACAAGAATATTAGCCAATTGCAGGAGCCGCCCCCATTGATACCATTGTGGTAACGTTGCAAAAGCATCTATTCCCAGAAGTAGTGAAATAGCTATAGTATTACCTAACTCAGCACGATAATCTTCTAAAGTAGTTACCATATAAGAAGGTGTTTCACGATTTATTTCTCGCGTATCAATTTCAAAATGCAATTCTGATTTGTTAGTTTCCTCTATTGCGAGCCTTAGCATTTCTAAACGTTGTGTTGTGCTAGCTTGGGCGTTGTCTTTTAAAACAGGCACTTTACAAGGTAAAAAAATAAAGCGGTCAAAATGAAAGTAGTTTTGAACATTGATTGCAGTATTTATATGGCCATTATGAATGGGATCAAATGTTCCGCCAAAAATAATTAAATTAGACAAAACATACCTACCTTTTTAGCTGTGCATAGCGATAAAGTAATACTTTCTAAAAGCTGCCATACCTGTTTGCTTTGGGTTGTCTTTATTTGCATATCGAGGTGTTTACATTGCTTTAAAAGGCTACTTAACAAGCTGAAATCATGACGTTTTAAAGCTGCTTGATAAAGATTTATTTTAGCTGGCCATATTTTCAATTGATTTGCAGCATTTTGCAAAGATTCACCATTCTGAGTTAAATGATGAAGTTTCATGAGTAGGCGGATTTCTTGCGCAAGTAACCATAAAATCAAGGTCGGTTCTGTTTTATTATTACAGGTTTGTTTTAAGATTTGTATCGCCTTTATTGCATCACCAATAAGGCAAGTTTGAGCAAGTTCAAAAAGAGAGTAATTGGTTTGATTATGTAAGTGATCTTTTATTTCATCTAGCGTTAAAGATTGATGGGGCTCCTGTATTAATTCTAATTTTTCTAAAAACTGTGCACAGGCAAATAAATTGCCTTCATTAAATTGATAAATTAAGGTTGCAATATGAGGGTCTGATAACCCAAATTTTTGTAAGCGTTCATGTAGCCATTTTTTAATAAGAGTTGCATTTGGTGTTATTACTTGAATAATTGAAACGAGTTCATGATTGAAGATAAATTGTAATTGCTTAGGCGGTAGGTTTGGTGCCTTAAATAATAATAAGCAGCTAGGATTAGGGTTATTTAAATAATCCTGAAGAAAGCTTTTTCCGGCGCTTTCTAATAACTTTTTATCATAACGAACGTCAATTAAAGTTGCATTGGTAAATAAAGCATAGCTGTTAGCTTTATTTTCTAGTGCTGCCCAATCAGTAGCACTTTCAATAAAAACAGTTGTGCTTTCAATTTCATTATCATGTTGCTTAAGCCAAGCTTGTTTAATCGCTTGGGTAAGCTGATTGATTTGAAAAAGTTCCTGCCCAAGAAGAAAAAAAATTGCTGGTAATCTTTTGGGTAATTGCACAGTTAGGCTATTGTATTTACTAAACACGTTTTTCCCATTGCTAATTACTAAACTAACGTAAGTTCAACCTTCAAAGAGAAAAGCTCTTAAATCATTAAACAAACGTTATTCTGTAAAATACACAGCATTTAATCCAGAAATCAAAAATAAGTAAATAAACAACTTAAACTTGTTTAAATTAATTTCTTAATTTTATCCATATCTATTTTTATCTCGCTAATTTCCACTACTATTTTTTAAACAAGACTATTACTGATTAAATTTTAGCTGGCTTAGCTGAAAAATAATTTGCCTTACAGCATCTTGGCGCATTTCATGATAAAGCATGGCTTCTTCAGCGTCAGAGCCTAATATACGATTATTATTCACAGTCAACTGCCGACTTGAAGTGACAGTACGTGAAGTAATAACTTTTTCGCCACCAGGTTTAAGCAAGGAATATTGGGCTGTATAAATTAATAGATATTGTCTTGGTGTAGTGCTTGCGCCAACGCCTGTAATTTGCTGCTGCGTTGTATCTTTTTCTAAAATTAATAAGTAACTGGCTTGACTGGGATTATCGGTCACATGGATCTTATAGCCTTGTAAGCTATCTTTAAGCATTGGTCCTAGATCTTGATGAGCGCCACGAATAACAATAGCTATATTGTTAAATGCAGTTGGCATTTCAACATAACCACGTAGTTTAAAGCCACATCCAGCTATAAAAATTATAGATAAGAATAATACTAAGCGTTTAATCATTATTTAACAACCAAATTGATAAGTTGACGGTGGGTAACAACAATAGCTTTTACAATCGTTTTTCCTGTTATAAAGCTTTGTGATTGCTCTTTGGCAATTTCAATTAATTGGCTTTCATCTGTCTCAGTAGCTACAGTAAATTGTGCTCTTAATTTTCCATTTACTTGCACCACGAAAGTAGTTTCATCACTCTTTAAAGCATTTTTATCTACTCGAGGCCAGGGCGCATCAATAATAATTTTATCATAGCCTAATTTAATCCAAAGATGATGACATAAATGTGGCGTAATCGGTGCTAAAAGACGTAAAAGTACACTCATGGCGTTATTTAGGAAAAACCGATCATCATCTGTTTCGATAGAGTAAGTAGATAATTCATTAAATAATTTCATACAACCAGAAACAACTGTATTAAACTGTTGACGCTCATAATCATGGCTGGCTTGCGCTAAAATTTGATTGATATTACGGTATGATTTTTTTAAACGTCCTTCTGCATGATCCCAATCGATATGGCCATTGCCACCATAAATGCTATCATTTGTTTCGATAAATAATTGCCGATGTTGATATCCAAAAGACCACACTCGTTTTAAAAAACGATGAGCACCTTCGACTGCTGCGTCAGACCATTCTAGAGATTGTTCCGGAGGTGCTGCAAACATGACAAATAATCTAGCAGTATCTGCGCCATAAGTATCAATCAAATGATTTGGATCAACAACATTACCTAATGACTTAGACATTTTATGTCCATCTTTTAGGACCATTCCTTGTGTTAAAAGACGTATAAACGGCTCATCAGAATTTACCAAACCTTCATCACGCATGAGCTTGTGAAAAAAACGGGCATATAATAGATGCATCACTGCGTGTTCAATGCCACCAATATACTGATCAACAGGCGTCCAGTATTTAGCGCGATCGTCTAGCATGGCATTATCTTGTCCCTTACAAGCAAAACGTGCGTAATACCAAGATGATTCTATAAAGGTATCAAAGGTATCAGTTTCCCTTGTTGCGTCCTGATCACATTTAGGACACCGAACATGAGTAAACGCCATAGAGTTTGCTAAAGGAGATCCACTACCTGTTAATGCAATATCATCAGGAAGAGTGACTGGCAAATCTTCTTCTGGCACTGGAACAATTCCGCAGTCTTCGCAATGAATCATAGGAATAGGTGTACCCCAATAGCGTTGACGTGAAATACCCCAGTCTCGTAAACGATAATTAACGGTTACTCGGCCTAAATCATGTTCTTCTAAATAATTGGCAATAACCTTTATGGCTTCACTTGACTCAAGTTCATTAAATTGCTTTGAATTAATAAGTTTACCCGCACCAGTAAAGGCTGATTTAGAAAAATCATGTTTTTCATTATTTAAGGGAGTAATAACTTGTTTAACGGGTAAATTATATTTAGCAGCAAATTCAAAATCACGTTGATCATGAGCAGGAACTGCCATCACTGCTCCAGAGCCATATTGCATTAAAACAAAATTAGCTATCCAAACTGGCAATTCTTCATTAGTAATTGGATGAAGAGCCGTAAAATTTGTATCAATACCACGTTTTTCCATTGTCGCGAGATCTGCTTCTGCAACCCGCCCACATTGGCAACTATCAAGAAAGGACTGAATTTCTTTTGACTGTCGAGCTGCTTCTTTAGCAAGTGGATGATCAGGCGCTATGGCTAAATATGTTGTGCCTAAAAGGGTATCCGGTCTTGTGGTGTAAATTTTTAAGCGTTTAGCATAGTTATTGACTTGAAAATGAATTTCGCAACCTTCAGAGCGACCAATCCAGTTGCGCTGCATTTGTTTTACTTGGGCTGGCCATTCAGTTAATGTATCTAAATCTCGCAATAATTCATCAGCATAAGCAGTAATTTTGATAAACCATTGAGGAATTTCTCGGCGTTCAACTAAAGCACCTGAGCGCCAACCACGACCGTCAACTACTTGTTCATTAGCCAGAACTGTCTGATCAACAGGATCCCAATTCACTACAGCATTTTTTTTATAAACTAATCCTTTTTCATATAATTTTATAAAAAACCACTGCTCCCAACGATAATAATCAGGATCACAGGTTGCTAATTCTCTTTTCCAATCATAAGCATTGCCTAATTTTAGAAATTGTTCCTTCATCGAAGAGATGTTTTTCTTAGTCCACTCAGCTGGATGAATACCATGTTTAATAGCTGCATTTTCAGCGGGTAGGCCAAATGCATCCCAGCCAATGGGCTGGAGGACATTTTTTCCTAAAGCACGTTGATAACGTGCAATAACATCTCCTAAGGTATAGTTACGAACATGACCCATATGAAGTGTGCCACTCGGATAGGGAAACATGGATAAACAATAAAATTTTTCTTTATTTAAGTCTTCAGTAACACTAAAGCTTTGCTTTTTATGCCAATATTGCTGTGCCTGTTCTTCAATTTCTCGCGGTTTATAGCTGGTATCCATAGATTATACGTTATATTCAACTGGGCTGGTAAGGATAGCGCCTCTTGTGCTTTGCAGCAATAGTTTGATTAGAGAGTTTAATAAACAAAAGTTGATAAGCAGTAAAGAAGAGAAAAATTAATAGACTAAAAACAAGAATAGGTGCATCACCTACAATTACCCAAGGCGTTTTTCCACTAGCGGGAAAAATCGTTGCTTTTAATACGCCATCACGAAAAGCCGGTAAAGCATTTTCAATTTTTCCTTGAGGATTAATCACAGCTGACAAGCCATCATTATTAGATGATATCTGATAGCGAGCTGTTTGTAGTGAGCGAACTTGGGCCATTTGTAAATGTTGATAAAGTGCAAATGAATGACCAAACCAGCCATCATCACTAATGGAAACTATCCATTTGGCATCAGGTAATTGTTCACGTAGCAAATTACCATAAGCAATTTCATAACAAATTAAAGTAGCAATAGGGTAATTATGTACTTGTATTAAAGCTTGATTAGTAAACCCTGGCCTCATATTTGGATCTTCAATACCTAACCAAGAAGTTATGAGTTGAAATAAACTTGGAATATACTCCCCAAAGGGCACTAAATGTTGTTTAAGATAAGTGCCTTTAGCAGCTCCTAAGCTTGTTAATGCATTAAAAAAAGTATGTTGCTCTATGGTAGTGGGTTGAGGTATGCCAAATAAAATAGCGCTGCCTTTTTCTTTAGCTTTTTCATCTAGGTCGTCTAAAAATTCACTAATGTAGGTTGCTGGTAGTGGAATAGCTGACTCTGGCATAACAATGACGTCAGTTCCCAATAAGGATTTGGTAGTTTGCTGATAACGATCTAAGAGCTGCCAAAATAGTCCTTCATCCCATTTATCACGCATAGATAAATTAGCCTGAATAACACCAACTGAAACAGGTTTTTTGTCATCAATCTGCGCCCAGCTAACATTTTTTAATAAAATTGGCGAAGCTAATAGAGCAATGAACAAAAATAGGTAATTATAACGATAAATGCTATCTTTTTTATTTATTGCATTACTTATTAAAGTTGCAGCCAAACAGGAAATAAAACTTACACCAAAAACGCCAAGAATTGGTAAAAAGAAGCGTGTAGGTGCATCAATTTGACCAAAGCCTATCAATAGCCATGGAAAACCACTTAAAAAAGTTGCACGCAGGTATTCGTTAATTAACCAAAGTGCACTAAAGAGTAGACTAGCGCCTATTGTATAGGGTTTAAGTACAAGACGACAAAATAGGCTAGCAACTAATGCAGGAAAACAAGAGAGATACAGTAAAAAAAGAAAAGTAAATAAACCTGATGTAATAATACTTAGATGACCATAGTTATGAATACTAACGTAAACCCAGGAAGTTCCAAATCCAAAGAAGCCAAGTCCAAAAAATAAGCCACTAAAAAAAGGCGAGGTTTCTTTTTTATTATTTAACTGGTGATAAAAAAGTGCCAGACCTAAAAGGGCTAACCCTGGTAAATGAAAGGGCGCAAAACCAAAAGGAAGTAATAGACCAAATAAGAAATATTGGAGATAGGGGATACGCTCTAAAGCACGTGTTGATAAAAGCTCAAATTTATTTACAGACGCACTTATCATAGTAGTTAAGTAAGATACTATAAAAAAAGCAACAATATGATACTAACTATAAAAGGTCAAGAATTTTACAAGTTATTGTAATTCTCGGCGAGTGAACTATCTGATTTTAAAGATAAAACCTCAGTTCTATTTCAGAGGATTCTATTTATAATCTCTAACACTAGTTCAAGAAATTAAATTTTTAGTGTAGGATGACTCGTCGTTTTACCATGGAGAAGGAAAGTATGTATAACGTTATGATTACAGGAGCAGGCAAGATTGGCAGTTTAATCGCGTGTTTGCTAGCCGGTAGTGGTGATTATGAGGTGCATTTAGCTGATTTGGAGTTTTCAGGAACCGATGTAAGTCGATTGCTTCAAGCTTTACCTAATATCAAAACGGTTGCTCTTGATGTCACTAATGAAGGTTCAATTAAATCTTATCTACAAAAAAATAATATTATCGCGGTTATTTCAAGCCTTCCTTACTTTCTTAATACCTATGTTGCTGAGGCAGCAAAATCATCTAAAGCTCACTATTTTGACTTAACAGAAGATACTGCTGTAACTGAAGCTGTAAAAAAGATAGCAGAAGGGGCATCTACGGCTTTAGTACCACAATGTGGTTTAGCGCCTGGTTTTATTAGTATTGCTGCTAATAGTCTAATGCAAGAATTCGAACAATGCTTTCATGCTAAGCTTCGTGTAGGCGCATTGCCACAACGGGCTAATAACGCACTTCACTATTCCTTAACTTGGTCAACTGATGGCGTTATTAATGAATATGGTAATCCTTGTTATGGTATTGAACAGGGCGAATCCATTGTTATGAAACCTTTAGAGGGTTTAGAGTCTATTCAAATTGATGGCTGTGAGTATGAAGCTTTCAATACCTCCGGCGGTTTAGGTAGCTTAGGTGATTTGTATAATGGAAAAGTTAAAACTCTAAATTACAAAACGATGCGCTATCCCGGACATTGTGAAAAAATGCGTCTTTTAATGAATGATCTAAAATTAAATGAAGACCGTGAAACACTAAAACGAATACTTGAGCGAGCTGTTCCAAAAACCTACCAAGATATTGTCATTGTTTACGTTACAGTTGAAGGTATTAAACAAGGTGAGCTTACTGAAAAAAGTTATGTTAAGAAAATTTACCCAGAAGTCATTCATGGTCTTGAGTGGTCTGCTATCCAAGTAAGTACTGCATCTGGAGTATGTGCAGTAGTTGATTTGGTTTTAGGGCAGGCAAATGAATATCATGGCTTGGTATTGCAAGAAAAATTCCGTTTAGCTGACGTGTTAGCGAACCGTTTTGGTCAATATTACGCCTAGGAGTAAAGTATGGACTTTCTTAAGCATTTAAAAATTGAAGCGTTAAACCCTGGTGCTTTTAGTGGTTTAGGCTGGCAAAGTGAAATTAATTCAAATAGGTTTGATTCAATAAATCCTGCAACAGAAGAAAAATTAGGTGAAGTATCAGGTTGTTCAGAAGAGGATTATCACACCTTAATGAAGAGGGCCGAGAAAGCAGCTATAGAATGGCAGCGTTATCCTGCACCTAAACGAGGTGAGATTATTCGTCAAGTGGGTCAAGCTTTACGTGAACATAAAGATTGGTTAGGTAGTCTTGTTTCCCTAGAAATGGGCAAATCAAAACAAGAAGGTGATGGCGAAGTACAAGAAATGATTGATATCGCTGACTTTGCAGTCGGCCAATCACGAATGCTTTATGGAAACACGATGCATTCTGAAAGACCTAATCATCGAATGTATGAACAGTGGCATCCTTATGGTGTTATTGGCGTAATATCAGCATTTAATTTTCCAGTGGCTGTTTGGTCTTGGAATGCTTTTCTTGCAGCTATTTGCGGTAATGTCACTATTTGGAAACCATCTGCTAAAACGCCACTTTGTGCTATTGCAGCGCATAAAATTTGTAGTGAAGTGTTAGTAAGAAATAATTGTCCGGAAATTTTTGGCCTACTCATTCCACACTCTCATACTGTGGTAGAAAAAATGGTTGATGATGCTCGTATGCCATTGATTTCTTTTACAGGATCTACTGAAGTAGGTAGGCAAGTTGCAGCAAAAGTAGCAGGTCGTTTAGGAAAAACGATTTTAGAACTTGGAGGCAATAACGCTATCATTTTAGATGAGTCAGCTGATCTTAATTTAGCTATACCTGCTATTGTTTTCGGTGCCGTAGGTACCGCAGGGCAACGGTGCACCTCAACAAGACGTTTATTTGTCCATCAATCGATGTATAGTGATGTTCTAAAAAGATTGCAACATGCTTATGAACAAGTAACAATTGGTGATCCACTCGATGTTAAAAATTTAATGGGTCCTCTGATTGATAAACAAGCTGTTGATCAATTTACTAAAGCTATTGAGCGTATTAAATCTGCTGGCGGAAAAATAGCATTTGGGGGTGAGCCTTTAGATAATAAAGGGTATTTTGTTCAACCAACTTTAGTGACTGATATTGAAAACAGTTGGGATATTGTGCAGCAAGAGACATTTGCTCCAATTTTATATGTAATGCTCTATAATAATATAGAAGAGGCAATTAACTTTCAAAATGGTGTTCCTCAAGGTTTATCATCTGCGTTATTTACACAGAATCTTAAAAATGCAGAGCGTTTTCTAAGCCCCTTTGGCAGTGATTGTGGAATTGCTAATATTAATATTGGTACCTCAGGTGCTGAGATTGGTGGTGCTTTTGGTGGTGAAAAAGATACAGGGGGAGGTCGCGAATCAGGATCAGACTCTTGGAAAGCCTATATGCGCAGACAAACAAATACAATTAATTGGGGTGATGATTTACCATTAGCGCAAGGTATTCGTTTTAACTTAGGTTAATTGGCTTATTTAACCTTATTGTTATCGTTATCCTCGCGTCTTAATGTTACTGTCATCCCCGCGTAGGCGGGGATCCATGTTCAATTTGGTACGGTATTAATCTGGATGATATAAACAAATGAAGGAATGACCAAATCAAAAATGGTCAACTTAATTTTTAGATCACACAGTAAATAGCGAGTGTAGGTTGGGCTCAGCACAGCGCAGCCCAACAATTTCAGTCATAAGGCAGGTAGCTTTATTTATTATTTTTTTGGCTGTACTCCGTTTAGCCCAACCTACTTTGCTATCATGCAGTAATAGTATTTCTATAACTTTTAATGTTATGAAAAAAGAGCAATAAAATATAAAATTTAATAAAAATAATTTTTATCGAATTTACTTTAACTAAGGATGAATCATGCAGGAGCCTTTTTTAATTAAAAAAGTTGCGGTTCTTGGCGCAGGTGTGATGGGTTCGCAAATTGCTGCTCATTGTATCAATGCAGGTATTGAAACCTTATTATTTGATTTAGCTAATAAAGAAGGTAATAGTAACGCTCTGGTTGAAAAAGCAATTGCAAATTTAAATAAACTAAAACCAACGCCAGTAGCGACACCTTCAACAGCCTCTTTAATACAACCCAAAAATTATTCACAAAATTTAAATGAGCTAGCTGATTGTGATTTAATCATTGAAGCGATTGCTGAGCGTATGGATTGGAAAGAAGATCTTTATAAGCGCATTGCTCCTTTTATTAATGATCAGGCTATTTTAGTAAGTAATACCTCTGGTTTAAGTATCAATAAGTTATCAAGTGTATTACCTGAATCACTGCATAATCGATTTTGTGGGGTCCACTTTTTTAACCCACCACGCTATATGCATCTTGCTGAATTGATTCCAGCAAAAACCACATCTAGCAAGTTATTAGCAAACTTAGAAACTTGGTTAACTAGTTATCTAGGTAAAGGTGTCGTTATTGCAAAAGATACACCTAATTTTATTGCCAATAGAATTGGCGTATTTTCCCTATTAGCAACTTTAGAGCATGCCCAAGCTATGCAACTGGGTTTAGATGAAGTAGATGTGCTAACGGGTACTTTAATTGGTCGGCCTAAATCAGCTACGTTAAGAACTATGGATGTTGTTGGATTAGATACCATGCAGCATGTTGTCCATACAATGTATGAACAGTTAACCGATGATCCTTGGCATGATTTATTTAAATTACCTGATTGGTTAAATAACCTAATTGAACAAAAACACCTTGGGCAGAAAACCGGGCAGGGAATTTATCGTAAAGTAGGAAAGACAATTGAAGTGTATGACTATTTAAGCGACTCTTATCGTGTTGCCAATGGGCAAATTAGTCCAGAAATTAAATCAATTATGGCTATTAAAGAGCCTGATAAATGGATGAACGCTTTACTTGCTTCAAATGATAAACAAGCAAAATTCTTGGTTGCGTGTTTTAGAGATTTATTTCATTACTGTGCTTTTCATTTAGAGCATATAGCAAATAGCGTGCGCGATGTCGACTTAGCTATGCGCTGGGGCTTTGGCTGGCGCAATGGCCCTTTTGAGACTTGGCAACAAGTTGGTATTGAGCGTATGCAGCAGTTAATAGAAACTGATAAAGCTAATAACCAAACATTAAGTCAGGCAAACTTACCAAACTGGTTAGACGATCGTCCTGCTTTTTATAATAATGAAGGCGCTTTTTCTCCTAATGAAAATCATTTTATACCGAGAAGTTCTTTACCAGTGTACAAAAAACAATATTTTTCTAATCAACTCATTGGTGAAAAAAATATTAAGCTTGAAAGCTTGTTTGAAAATGAGGGTGTTAAGTTATATCGCTTTAAGGATGATGTAGGTTTACTGTCTTTTAAAAGTAAAGCAAATACTATTGGTCAGTCTGTGCTTGACGGTTTGTACCAAGCTATCGATATCGTTGAGCATCAATGTCAAGGTTTAATTATTTATCAAGACAGTCCTGAAAATTTTAGTTCTGGGGCTGATTTACGCGGTGTTGCGTCATTAGTGCAAGCTGGAAAAGTAGCTGCAGTAGAGGAAATGTTAAGTCAATTCCAACAAGTTGTTATGCGTTTGAAATATTGCTCAGTACCAACGATTGCTGCCTTACGAGGTCGTGCATTAGGCGGTGGCTGTGAGCTTATGATGCATTGTCATAGAGTTGTTGCTGCATTTGAGTCTTATCCAGGCCTGGTAGAAGTGGGGGTTGGCCTTATTCCGGCTGGTGGTGGCTGTAAAGAATTGGCACTCCGAGCGGCTTTAGCAGCAGGCAAAGCTGATTTAATGACCTTTATTCAACCTTATTTTGAGCAAATAGCAACTGCAACAGTTGCAAGTAGCGTTCCTGATGCTCTAGAGAGAGGCTTTTTGCAGGCAGGTGATTTCTGGGTTATGCACAGTGAAGAAGTCCTTTATGCAGCCTTAGCAGAGATAAAAGCACTTGCAGCAAGAAATTATCAAGCACCTCTTAAGCGACAATTTAAAGTAGCAGGACGTGAAGGGCATGCTAAATTACAAGCTGGCCTAGTGAATTGGTTAGAAGGCGGTTTTATTTCTCAACATGATTATTATCTAGCTAATCTACTTGCTGAGGTAATGTGTGGCGGTGATGTGTATCAAGGTACAGTAGTTGATGAGCAATGGTTACTTAATTTAGAAAGAAGAGCTTTTATAGAGCTTTTAGAAACCCCATTGACCCAGGCGCGTATTGCGCATCTACTCGAAACTGGCAAGCCACTACGTAATTAATCAAGGAGCAATCAATGACCAATATTTATATAGTTGATGTATTACGTACTCCTGTTGGTAAGGCGCCACGTGGTGTGTTTAGACATACATTACCTGATGATCTTTTAGCCCATACAATTAGAACGTTAATGTCACGTAATCCTTCTGTTGACTGGAAAGCGGTTGGCGATGTTGTGATTGGCTGCGCGATGCCTGAAGCAGAGCAAGGTATGAATGTCGCACGTATTGCTTCATTACTAGCTGGTATGCCAAATTCAGTACCTGCAATGACAATTAATCGTTTTTGCTCTTCAGGGGTACAAAGTATTGCAACGGCTGCGACTGCTATTAGTCAAGGCGCTATGCCTCTGGCGCTAGCTGGAGGTGTTGAAAGCATGTCTATGGTTCCCTTAGGCGGTAATAAGTACACAGCTAATCCTGCTATTTTCCAAAATGAACATGTAGCTATTGCTTACGGAATGGGTATTACTGCAGAAAATGTAGCAAAACAATGGGAAATTTCGCGCGAAGAACAAGATGAATTTGCTGCCGAGAGCCATAAGCGAGCCATTGCCGCGCAACAACGTGGTGACTTTGATCAAGAAATAGTGCCTATAGAAATTACGGAGCGTCATCCTAATTTATCAACTGATAAAGTCCTTACTAATAAGCGATTAATAGATAAAGATGAGGGTCCTCGAGCTGATACCTCTTATGAGGCTATTGCACGTTTACGTCCTGTTTTTTCAGCTAAAGGGAGTGTAACAGCAGGTAATAGCTCTCAAACAAGTGATGGAGCAGCTATTGCTCTTTTAGCAAGCGAAGAGGCTATAAAGCAATTTGATTTACAACCTATGGGACGCTTACTTAGCTATGCAGTTGCAGGTGTTGCGCCTGAGGTAATGGGCATAGGACCTGTCAATGCTGTTCCTCTAGCTCTACAAAATGCAGGAATTACTTTAGAGCAATTAGATTGGATTGAACTAAATGAAGCGTTTGCTGCCCAAGCATTAGCTGTTATTAAGACGCTTAATTTGCCGCGTGAAAAAGTAAATCCACTAGGTGGGGCTATTGCTTTAGGTCATCCACTTGGTGCTACAGGTACAATTCGTGCAGCTACCTTGTTACATGGACTGCGTCGGATTAAAGGACGCTATGGTATGGTTACTATGTGTATTGGTACTGGTATGGGAGCTGCTGCTATTTTTGAAGCTGTCTAAGAGTTTAAAGTAGCAGAGTTCGTATTGATTATGCTGCTACTTAAATTAAAAGCGTAGATTTGTCCATTTTCCTCTCCCTAACCCTCTCCCGCGAAAAGCATCATACTATCACGACACCTAGCGCGGGAGAGGGGGTAGACCAAGGTGAAATTGAAAAATATGTGCTTAATTCAAAATTAAATCTTGTCTAAAAAATTTCAGGGGCACTGCCTAATATTTCTAAACTATTTGGCTTCTTTATAAAAACTTTGCATAATATATTCAATAAATGTTTTTAGAGTGATCATGAAAATAAGGATTAGTATATTTTTATTATTATTTTTAAGCCAAGTATTTAAGGTTAACGCTTTAACTCAAGAAGAAAATAAGATAATTCATTATTTAAAAGCTAGTTCCCAAGAACAGCTCCATTTA
Source organism: Legionella busanensis (assembly GCF_900461525.1). Classification (NCBI taxonomy): domain Bacteria; kingdom Pseudomonadati; phylum Pseudomonadota; class Gammaproteobacteria; order Legionellales; family Legionellaceae; genus Legionella; species Legionella busanensis. The sequence goes on from NZ_UGOD01000001.1 coordinate 1,504,872, forward strand.
TTAGAAGATATAGTCAATACCAACAGCGGCACTACTAATATAAATGGTGTTAAAAAAGTAGGTGAATATTTAGAGTCGGAATTAAAACAACTTGGATTTACTACCCAATGGAAAAGTTTACCTGCTAAGATGAATCGAGCTGATACATTAATTGCTTATCATCAAGGTAATAAAGGGAAGCGATTTTTGTTAATAGGTCATCTTGATACAGTTTTTCCTGCTAGTAGTTCCTTTCAGCGTTTTAATTTAAAGGGAAATATTGCAACAGGACCAGGTGTTATCGATGCAAAAGGTGGCGATGTTGTAATCATTTACGCTTTAAAAGCCTTAGCTAAAGTAGGTGCATTGCAAGATGCAACAATAACGGTTGTGTTTACAGGTGATGAAGAAGACTCTGGAAGACCCACCTCTCTTTCTAGAAGACCTTTGATTGATGCAGCAACTCATAGTGACGTTGCGTTAGATTTTGAATGGGCAATATCATCTGATACTGCTACTGTAGCACGTAGAGGTATTGAAGATTGGGTAATTAAAACCGAGGGAAATGAGGCACATTCTTCCCAAATTTTTAAACCAGACGTTGGTAACGGTGCTATTTTTGAACTTAATCGCATTTTAGATACTCTACGAATGCTTCTTTCCAAAGAACAGTATTTAACATTCAATCCCGGATTAATTATGGGTGGTACTACAATTGAAGTGAATAGTGATGGAAGTAATCTTGTTTTTGGAAAACCCAATGTCATAGCTAAAAAGGCTATAGCAGAGGGGGATATTCGTTTTTTAACAGAACAGCAAAAAGAGAGTGCTAAGAAAACAATATTGTCTATTTTAAAGCAGAATTTGCCTGGTACAACAGCCGAAATTATCTTTAAAGATGGTATTCCATCAATGACGCCTAGGAAGGCTAATCTAAAATTATTAACTATTTATAGCAATATAAGCTCACAATTAGGATTAGGCAAAGTTACAGCGCTTGATCCCGGCATGAGAGGCGCTGGTGATATATCATATATTGCTGCTAAAGTACCTTATGCTTTAGCTGGCTTAGGTCCTGTTGGCAGTGGTGCGCATTCTGCAAAAGAAACACTTAATGTTGCATCGTTACTAACTCAGACTGAGCGTATTGCATTATTAATGTATCAGTTGCTTAATAATCCAGGCTTATTTGACACTAAATAACTTCTTGTCTAAGCTAATTTTTTGGTAAGTGTTTGCTCGGAACTATTGTCAGAGTTTTTACTGCTGTAAGCTCTCATTACCTATTTTATCTGCATTTAATTTAATTCTTTTTACCTAAGGATGTTTGTTAATGACATGAAAAGCCTTCTTTTATGTCAACTTACATTTATTAAGAATTATTTTTTATACAAGGAGGTTTTAATGCGTCAAGTAAAATATTTTCTTTTTGGTATCTTTTTAAGTTGCTCATCATTTGCTTTTGCCCAAACTTATCAAGGCGAATTAGAAGTGCTTATCTTTGATGATTTTTCGCATAATCAATCAAAGACTATTTATCAATTGCATGAAGGTGATGAAGTTTATATTTTAAATTTACCTAATACCATAGATAAAGCCAATCTCTTGTCGGGAAAAACTGTCATTATTGAAGGGCAAGAGGTGCAAGGAGTTAAAGAGAAAACTATTAAAGTAGATTCATTAACAATACCAAACAAAACAAGTTTTTCAGAATTACCTAATGAAAACCCAGCAATTTATGAGACAAGAAAAGTATTAGCATTGCTGGTTAATTTTACTAATATGCAGGCAACAACAACTGTATCAACCAATACGGTAGATTCTATTCTATACACGAGTACCCGTTCGACGCGAGCTAATTTTCAACGTAGCTCTTTTAATCAAGTTAATTTTATTCGTGATACGAACAGTGATGGTAAACCAGATATTTATGTCATTAACCTTAATTATGCTGCCAGTGGCTGTAATTATAATCAATGGGCAATTGACGCTAGAAACGCAGCTACCAGAGCAGGAATTAATCTATCTTTATATAGACACCATATGTTTGTCATCCCACAAAATGTCAGTTGCAACTGGGGAGGATTAGGTCATTTAGGTTGTGGGACTACATGTAGCACCTGGGTGCGAGCTTATAGTCCATCCCAAGTATATTCCCAGCTAATCTATACCCATGAGTTAGGGCATAATCTAGGCATGAATCATGCTGCAACTGATACTAATAATGATGGTGTAAGTGATTCTGAATATGGTGATGCTGCTTGTATTATGGGCACAGGTGATTTTCAATATTATAAGGAAGTTAATGCACCACATCGGGATAAAATGCAATGGTTTGCCAGTTTTCCCAACCGTATAGCTAATGTTACAGCTGGTAGCTATACCCTCTATCCATTAGAGGCTGGTGTAACTGGAACAGGTTTATTAGCATTGAAGGTTAAGAAAAATGCAACTGATACTTATTATATTTCTTATCGTAAAAATATAGGGCCTTTTGGCTCTGGTGCCGCCCCTTATCTTGATAAGATTAGTATTCACCGAACTCGAACTGGCGATGCGCATACCTATTTTATCAGAACGTTAAGCGCTGGACAGACTTTTGCTGATTTATCAAATAATGTAAAAGTAACAGCAGTAGTTATAGGAGGTAATGTAGCTATTGTAAATATTAATTGATAGATAAATTTAAAGCCCTTTGTTATAGGGCTTTAATTTTTAAATTTATTGCTACTATATTTTACTTTGTTCCCTAAACCCTTAGAAAATTCATATATTAGATTTGATTAAAAGTGATTTGCCTAAATTTTTAAAACTCTATCAGCAGAATTCAAATTTTCAGTCTACAATCTACTTATTAATTACCAGTCAATATTAATTAAAATTGACTAAATTGATTAAAATTATAACTAAATTAATTAATTTATTTATAAATATGTTATTTCCTATACGGGTAGTCTAATTATTTTATGGTTAAGTCTCATAAAGAAATGACCCATATTTTGGGTTTGCCAGCGAATCCTTTTAACAGCATCATATCTAATGAAGGAATGGTGAACACTGACGCTTTTGATAGTGTAGAACGAAGATATAATTTACTAAAATCTGCAGGCGCGTCTGATTTAGATTTTCAATACTTACCTGATCAAGGAAAAAAACTAAGCTTACCGAATGCACCGGGTAAATATGTAGGGTTTTATACTTATTGGGAAGGACATGCTTATTCGTTTCATGCAATTAATGACGGAACTCAAACTCATTTTATCTACGTAAATCGAGGGGAACCTCATGAAACAATGGATGAAACAAAGCCACCTAATGTAATCGTATTTTCTTTGAACAACGGAGATGAAGCTAATAATTTTGCTAATAACATGCGAATCGCAGCTAATTCGATTTTTAGTATGCGCGATCAAATGTCGACTTTCCTTGTTAATAATAAAAGTAGAGAGAATGCTGAGTTTACTAATCTATTAACAAAAAAAAATCAAAAGGTAGGAAACTGTACTATAGCTAATTCTAATATTGCTTGGCATTTTCAATTAGCGTCAGATTATATGCAACGTAATCCGGGCACAGATTTTTCAACAGCTTATGAGCAGACTAAATCGGCTTATAAAGAAATGCGAGGTAAGGATAGAATTCAAGCATTTAAATATTTATTAGAGGATAAAGATAATTACCTTTATAAAGATGCTTACCTTTATAATTATTTTAAAGCACTGATTAAAGTGGAACGAAAAGAAGGAATAGCGGCTATTTCAGAAATTGTTAAGAACAATAAGCTATTAATTAAATCATTGATAAAACCCCTATTAGATATAAAAAAAATAAAAAAATTTAGCTATATTATTTCTCTTGAAGCCTCCGTATCTTATTCTTCAACTCAGCTAAAAAATCAAATTATTCACTCTATAAGAGCACCACTCTTAGAGGAGTTTTTTAAAGAACTTAATTTAGAAAAGCAACAAAAATATATAAAGAAGAATAAGGAGTTATTAAAATATGCAAATCCTACTTTACAAAAAAAATTGATTGAAAATGATATTTCGTTAACTAAATTTGCTTCTACCCAGGTACAAGTACAATTACTAGTGGCTCATCCTAATAAATATCGTTACTACGCGAGTGATGAGGCGCTTAAAGCCAAAGGAATCAATCCTGAAGAAAATAATTTTTTGTTTGAACAAGCAAATTTTCTTAACAAGAATGAAGAAATTTTACAGATGAAAAAAGTCAGTAGTAATTTTTTGTTATCAAAAAGTGCTAGTCATAAAGAAGCCCAAATTAATAATAAGCTTAGAATTTTATATTCTTATGCAGAAAGAGGTGATGAAATTGGGGCGAAAAAAAGTTGGGACGAGCTTTGTCTCGTTTGTGCTGAGCGCAGGTTTTGCCCTTTGGGGAATAAATATTCAATTGATACTCATTCTGCGAAATGGTTAATTAAACACGTGGAAGGAGATGAGCAGTTGCAAAAAATTTTGGGTATAAAAAGTTCAGATTTAGTAATAGAACAAGTTCAAGATATTATAATGAAAAAAAATGCTGAACTGGCTCATAAAAGTTCTGACTTTAAAAAAAGTTATCAAAAAGTCAATAGTGCAACAGCTAAGGCAGAGTCTACAGCTGATGAAGGTTTAGTTGTGTCTAACATACCTAATAGTCCTTGAAATTACTATTTTTTCTCATTATTAATGATGTAATAAGGATAAGCATTAAGAAGTTTTAAATCTTATTACTTTGCGCTTTAAATTTTTATTACATAAAAATTTTATTTTAAGAATCATTATCATTAATTAATTAAATTAGCCCAAAAAATCTTAAAATTCATAGTCCTAAAATCAAATGGCTATAGATCACATTGTTCAAAATTTGATTTGTACTGTGAATATCCTACGCTTTAAGATAAGAGCGTATCCTAAGGAGCGTGCATGCGTTCATTTATTATTGCTGCGTGTTTGTTTGCAAACGTAGCCTTAGCAGACGAGATCATCGGTTTTACGGCCTTTGAAAATGAAGATTACAATACAGCTTATCCTCATTTAATGGAGTCGGCTAAACAAGGCAATGACGATGCTATGTATCTTCTAGGTAGAATGTATCAATATGGCTATGGCGTTAATCAAGATGACGCTAAGGCTGTTGAGTGGTATCGAAAAGGGGCTGAAAAAAATAATGCATTAGCTCAACTGAGCTTAGGTTATATGTATGATAATGGTAAAGGCATACAACGAGACTTTAAAGAAGCCTTTAAATGGTATATGAAAGCTGCAGAACAAGGTAACTCCATTGCTCAGCGTAATATCGGGCTTATGTATGCTACGGGCGATGGGGTGCAAGCCAGTGATCAGCAAGCATTTGTATGGTTTAAAAAAGCAGCTGAAAAAGGCTATTCTAAGGCCCAAGTTAATCTTGGGTATCAATACATGACTGGCGTAGGCACTGATAAGGATATAGAGAAAGCGCTGTATTGGTATAATAAAGCGGCTGAACAAGGGGATCCTAAAGGTGAATACAGCTTAGGTCTGTTATATACCGGCAAATTTGGGATTGCTCCAGATCAGAAAGCAGCTTCTTATTGGTTTTCAAAAGCAGCTAATCAAGGTCATCGCAATGCACAAGCTTATTTAGCCTACCAATATTTACATGGACTAGGCACACCTACTGATGCAAAAAAAGCTGCTTATTGGTATCAGGCTGCTGCTGAAAGAGGACACGCAGAAGCACAAGCAGAGTTAGGTCAATTGTATTTAAGTGGTTCAGGTGTTGAGAAGGATTATCAGCAAGCTGCCTATTGGTTTGGAAAATCAGCCGCACAAGGCGATCCGGTGGCACAAGGAAAACTTGGCTATTTATACCTAGCAGGTTTAGGTGTTACTAAAGATAATGCTCAAGCTTATGCTTGGTTTAAGCTAGCTGTAGATAATAAGAATGATGGTGCTGTTGATGAACTAGCGCGGCTTGAACCAAAACTAACTCCACAGGAAAAGCAGCGAGGCGAACAAATTTTTCAAGAATTAAAAAAGAAAGGGGCGGTGGCTGAGAATGATGTAGATGAGTAATTAAAAACTACGGGGTTAACGAGTAATAAGATTACTTGCGGCTGTAAAGTCGTATTAATATGAGTATTTAAGCGTTATAGAAAAGCTTATTGCTGAGGTATAGAAGTATTTTGAAAAGGAGTATCTTGAGAATCTAGAGAAAGCATGTCAGAAATTTCTTGATGAATATTAAAAGTTGATTCTTCACTAGCACCTTGATTCGAAAAAAGTAGGTGATGAAATTTTCCTGTTTGACTTTGGCATTACTAACTGATAGATAAACGATAATACTTCCTGATAAGCTTTATTGGAATTATTTGAAAATAGTTAATAAATAAATTAAGAATAAGGAAGCTCTGTTAGATAGTTTATAATTTATTTTTATCTTTCCGCTAAGTAAATGCTTTAGGTTATGAATAAGATAAGCTTAAAAGTCGTTATTTAATTATAATAATTTATAAGGTATTTAGACTTTCAGAAATAAGATTAACAGATAATTTTCCTTCTCTGTCTTTAGTTCGCTTTAAAATAGTATAATTGATTAAACTTAAATCATTTAATTTGACATAAGCAATACTCAAAAAGTATTCGCTTTCAATGGTAACCAACTCTTTACGTAGATTTAATTTTTTTAGTAATTGATTTAATTTTTGTTCATTCAAAATACCTGTTTTTCCACGAGCATTCATAATGTCAGCTATTTGCTCATCACTAAATTTATTACCAAGCGCCATTAATACCTTACGGGGCGCTGTATTAATGTTGATAGGAGTGACAGTTGGTAACGTGGTAATAAAAGGACTAAGCTGCTGGTATATTTCCCCTGTAACACCACGAACCAAACGTAGCTCTGATACACTTTGAAATAATTGTTTACTAGGATAATAGGGTGGCTTTTGTTTTAGATAGTAAGTAATAAATTCATCATTTCCACGCCCAGGCGTATAAGGTGTTAGCCATTGAAATATTGCCACTGCTAATCGCTCTTGATCTTGAGGTGGTGTTTTAGCTAAAACATTACTTAAAAATTTTAAAAAAACGGGATAGTAGTTTTTGTCGCTTAAATTATTTAAGTTAAAGAAAGCCTGTAAGTCATATAAAGAGCCACTGATGGCAACATTAGGATAAATAGAAGAGTACTGTTTAGGAAAATCTTTCACTTTGCCTTGTTTATCGGCAATAGTATATTGATTTTTCACATTGGCAAGATCCCCCATAGCCCAAAAAGCAATAGCTTGCGAAGCAAGATATAATTTATCGCTGGTAATGGTTAGTTGGGTACGATAAATATCAAGTTGTAGACGAATACTCATGGCAGTAGCAGCAATTGCTACTAAAGTCATAATAAATAAGGCGGAAATTAAAGCGCTGCCTTTGCCATAAATATTAACAGAAATATTAGTAACGACCTTAACCTGCATATTGCGCCTTAGGAATAGGTAAAAGTAAACTTAACTTATCACGCTGGTTAAGTATTAAAGTCAGCTGAATAGCTTTAGGCAACGGCTCGACTTGCTCAAGTTCACCAGTACCTACGTTCCAGCTAGGTAAAATTTGCAGGCTTTTATTCAAATAAGCGAACTGACATTTATTTAAGTTATCTAATAAAACCCTATCTTCATATTTATCTTTATTTGCTGGATCTAAGCTTGGCCAAGTTCTCCTTATTAATTGATTTTCTTTACATAGTAAACCTACACGTAATAAAGTACTTCTTTTTTCTGTACTATTGGGGTTGGCATGACCTCCACGTGTAAATTCTGAATAGCTGGCCTGGCCAATAAAGGCGGGAAACAAGTGCATTTCGTTACCGCGCACTGGCCTATTGATTATCTGCAGGCTGTCTCTTTCTAATAAACTGATAGCCAGCTGTAAATTTGTAAACCGATCAGCTTGCTCGGTAACGCGGGCACGTGTATTGAATGCATAATATAAGGCAGAAGAAGTTAAAGTGGCCAATATGGCAAATACCGCAATAGCAATTAATATTTCAAGTAAGGTAAATCCACCAGTTAATTTTTTTTGCAATTTTGTTGGGCTGATTAATCTTTCATGTATGTAAATGCTAGAGCTGTTGCAATTAATTTTATCTCTTAATTTAAAGTTATTTGGTAGCTTTGCTGTAAGCACTATAGGGTTATTCTTGTTCATAAAAATACCGATAAGCAGTTAAAGCCTCACTAAAAGGGCCAGCTTGATTTTTACTTACTTTAATATTAATTTCTTGAACAGCCTTTAAGGGAGTTTTAGTTATTTTAACTCGCCAATACCAACGTTGACCTAGCATAGTAGTGACTTGAGTTATTTCCTCATTTAAAGTGGGATTTAATAATTTAAGCTGTAACATGTTTACCCCTTGCAGGGCGATCCAATGACTTACCGTCTTATCTTTAATACGTGCTGTATTAGCAACATTTTGAGCAGTTACTTTTAATAAAGCAGTCAGTGCAATAGCAATTATAGCTAAAGCTAGTAGCACTTCTATTAAGGTAAAACCATTTTGATAAGATGGATTAGCGTATAGGTTTTTCATTTACTTTTTGGTTATCTAAAGTTAAAACGCCGTTATGTTTACCTATTAGAGTTATTATATTTGGCTCGGTAGGCGTTCCAAATATAAGTTTAAATTCAGTCATACTACCAGAGGGCGTCACTATAATAGTAGGACCTTTATTAGTCTTTAATTGATTATGTAAGGTAATAACTGTATCTTTTGGAAAAAAGCGGTGGAAAATAAGGCTATTTTTAGGCATGGGTTGCCAATTCTTATCGCTGTAGCGATAAGTTTCATAGCCTTCATTATTGACTGTTACGCCAAGTGTTACCATTTCTAATATAGCCCGTTGTTGTACAAGCTTTAAGTAGGCGCTAAATTGTTCTGCGGTTAATTTAATTCTTCTATTCGTACCAAAATCGCCGAACGCAAACAAGGCAACACTTGCAATAATGCCAATAATTAAAATGACAACTAATATTTCAATGAGGGTAAAACCACGCTCATTTTGCGTCCCAGTTACCAATTTCTGCATCTTTACCAGTACCACCAGGTTGTCCATTTGCTCCTAAAGTAAATACATCCACTTCCCCATGTTCACCAGGATTTAAATACAAATACTCACGTCCCCAAGGATCTTTTGGTACCGATTTCAAATACTGTTTCCAATCACGCGGTGCTGGATTACTGGAAGGTTTTTCTACTAAAGCTATTAACCCTTGATCAGTTGTTGGATAAAAGCCGTTATCTAATTTATAAAGATCAAGGGCATTTTGAATAGCTAAAACATCTTGTTTAGCTTTAACGGCTCGCGCTTCGTCTGGACGGCTAATAATTTTAGGTACAACGATAGAAGCTAAAATACCTAATATCACAACCACTACCATGATTTCAATTAATGAGAAACCTTTCTGTAACCTCATACTTTCTCCTACGAATAAATTACTAAATAATACTACCATTACCTTAATATTTGCCTAAGTGACTAATTGCTCCATTGAAAAAATAGGTAATAAGGTGGCTAATACAATAAAAAGTACTACAGCGCCCATAAGCATAATAACCATTGGTTCTAAAAGCGTAAGCGCTGTATCAATTAATCGTTTAACTTCATTATCTAAATGAGACGCTGCGCGTTCCATCATTTCTGCTAATTGTCCACTTTTTTCGCCACTAGCAATTAAATGAATCGCCATAGGACTTAAAAAATGCGTTTCTTTTAAAGCTACACTGATTCCGGTACCTTCACGCACGCGAGTTGTCGCGACATCAAAGGCATTGCGCATAACAACATTGTTAACAACACTTGCTGAAACACGCATCGTTTCTAATACATTGACCCCAGCAGAAAACAGTATACCAAAGGTATGGATATAGCGCGCGACATTTGTTGATCTTACTAAATAAGACCCTATGGGAAGTTTTAATAAAATTCGATGCCAGACGGTTTTTATTGCTAAATTTTTTAAACTTCTACGAAATACTATCAATATTAAAATAAAAGTGATTAACACATATAGACCATAGGCTTTAATAAAGTCACTAAGAATAATGAGTACTTTAGTCATTGCAGGCAATGATTGACCGCTGCTAGTAAATACTTCAATAATTTTTGGCACTACAAAAGCTAATAAAAAACTTATAATAGTTATAGACACAAAAATCATTAGAGAAGGATAAATAAGGGCATGTTGAATTTTTTGCCGGGTAGTTTGTTGAGTTTCAGTATAATCAGCAAGTTTTTCTAAAACTAAATCCAGACGGCCGGTTTGTTCGCCTGCGCTGACCGTCGCTCTATATAATTCAGGGAAGGAGTTAGGAAATTCACCCATGGCTTGAGCAAGCGAATAACCTTCAAGTACTTTAGCACGGATACCTATAAGTAATCCTCTAACTCGTTCTTTTTCAGTTTGTTCACTTACCCCGCGCAAAGATTCTTCTACAGGAATACCTGCTGCTAAAAGCGTCGCTAATTGTCTTGTTAACAGCGACAGATCTTGGGCAGAAATCTTGTCACGCCTACGCGGTGTCGTTGTTTGCTTGGTTAAAGCACGAACTTGGGTGGGAATTAAACCCTGATCGCGTAGTAGTTGCCTAGCTTGACGCTCGGAATCAGCTTCAATAACACCTTTATTTGTATTTCCCGCAGATGTTAACGCTTGATAATGATAAGCACCCATATTTTTTTTAAAGAATATCTATTTTAACAGTGTAATCTATTAGGTTTCAGAAGTCACTTAAGGTAAACTATTTATTAGGCTTCTATTGTTACTGAGCTGTGAGGTAATGGAGAAACCTATCTTTTGTTCAATTTTTAGGCTTAAAAAGATTATAGTTTTGTATAAAGACATTCTAACATTGAGTTTAATTCAGCCAGTATTGACGGAGGCCGATAGTTTAACCTTGGAGATAATGAATGAGTAACAATGCAGTTCAGGCAGCAATTAAAGAACATGGTGCTAAATTTGTTGATTTGCGTTTTACGGATACCCGAGGTAAAGAGCAGCATATTACGCTGCCTATCTCTGCTGTAGATGAGGATTTTATTGAAAACGGTAAAATGATTGATGGTTCGTCAATTAAGGGTTGGCAGAAAATTCATCAATCGGATTTAGCATTAGTTCCAGATTGCGAAAATATATTAGTGGATCCTTTTTATCAGGATAATACCTTAATTATTCGCTGTAATGTCGTTGATCCGCAAACTATGCTGGGCTATGATCGTGATCCTCGCTCGCTTGCTAAGCGTGCAGAAGCCTATTTAAACTCAACTGGCATTGCTGATGCAGCCTTATTTGGACCTGAGCCTGAATTTTTCATATTTGATGATGTTCGTTGGAAGACAACGATTAATAGCTCTTTTTATGAAATAGACTCCTCAGAAGCTCAATGGAATTCTGGTAAAAGTTTTGATGGTGGTAATATTGGACACCGCCCTCCTATCAAAGGTGGTTATTTTCCTGTTCCGCCAGTCGATTCTTCACAAGATATTCGTTCTGATATATGTCTTACGTTAGAAAGCCTGGGCATTGTCGTTGAAGCACATCACCATGAAGTAGCTACAGCAAATCAAGGGGAAATAGCAACTAAATTTGGCACATTAGTTAGAAAAGCTGATGAAATGCAGCTTTTAAAATATGTTGTGCATAATGTAGCTCATAACTATGGTAAGACAGCTACTTTTATGCCTAAACCGTTAGTAGGGGATAATGGAAATGGTATGCATTGTCACCAATCACTTATAAAAGATGGCGTTAACATATTTAATGGTGACAAATATGCTGGTTTATCAGAAACCGCGCTATACTATATTGGTGGTATTATCAAGCATGCTCGCGCATTAAATGCATTTACCAATCCTGCTACTAATAGTTACAAGCGCCTAGTGCCAGGTTTTGAAGCACCAGTTTTATTAGCTTACTCTGCTCGAAACCGTTCTGCTGCTATACGAATACCACATGTTGGAAATCCTAAAGGACGCCGTATTGAAGTACGTTTTCCAGATCCAACAGCTAACCCTTATTTGGCTTTTGCTGCGATGATGATGGCAGGGCTTGATGGTATTCAAAAGAAAATTCATCCAGGTGAGCCTATGGATAAGGATCTTTACGATTTACCGCCTGAAGAATTAACTGATGTACCCACCGTTTGTTCTTCATTAGAGCAGGCTGTTGAATACTTACGACAAGACCAAGAGTTTTTACTACAAGGTGATGTTTTTACTAAAGATTTTATAGAGAGTTATATTGCTTTGAGAGAAGCTGAAATAGCTCAAGTAAGAAGCCTAGTGCATCCTTTTGAATTTGAACTTTATTATAGTTTATAAAATAGACAGCCATATTATCCATAACTAACTAAAGATCAGTTTCAATGTTCTGAAACTGATCTTTAAAAGTTAATTTATTAAATAGATTCAGAAGTAATCGATCAGAAGATAGGCCAATATCTTGGTGAAATACTAGGGTTATGTAATATATGCCAAATTTTACCCTTAGTAAGTAGGGGGCTTATCACTGAGTTACAGAAAACTTTGCTGGCTATCATTAAGGGATTATACTTATGATAAAAGTTATTATTTCTATTTTCTTTTTCTTTTTGGTTAGTCCATTACAGGCTGAAATATATAAATGGACAGATAGTCAAGGTGTTGTTCATTTTAGTGACGAGCCTCATCCAGGAGCAGAAAAAGTTGTTTTGCCACCTACTCAGAGTAGTAATCCACCTTCTAACGCGCCAACAAATCCAACACCTCCAGTCACAGGGAATCCAGTCAATAAAAATTCTGTTACTCAGCCTGATTATACAGTGACTATTTCTCAACCTAAAAGTGATTCAACTATTCGTAATAATCAGGGATATGTGTCTGTTGTTATTGAGGTTGAGCCTGAGCTTCAACAAGGGGTAATGTTGCAGCTCATGTTTGATAATCGACCTTTAGGAAAACCGCAAGTAGGGAAAAGTTTTATTTTAAATAATGTAAATCGTGGTGCTCATACACTTGCTGTGCAGATTATCGGCGCTAACGGTGATGTATTAAGTACAAGTGATCCTGTAACTTTTTATATGCAAAGGCCAAGAGTTGGTATGGTGCCAAATACACGTCCAGCAAATACCCCTTGAAATTTTTATAGACCGTCCTCATATTGAAAAACAGTTTTTATTTTACTACATGCATTATGTAATGCTTTAGGGGAGATTTTAAATGTCGGGCAAGAAACAAACAATGGGATTCCAAACTGAAGTCAAACAGATGCTTCATTTGGTTGTGCACTCGCTCTATAGTAATAAAGAAATTTTTCTGCGTGAGTTAATATCAAATGCGTCAGATGCGCTTGATAAACTTCGCTTTTTAGCGCTTGCAAATTCATCTTTATATGAAAACGATTCAGATCTTAAGATTACTATTGATTTTAATGAGAAGTTAAAAACTATTACCATTAAAGATAATGGGATAGGTATGAGCTGGGATGAAGCGGTTGAAAATTTAGGAACTATCGCTAAATCAGGTACTAAAGAATTTTTAAATCATTTAACCGGTGAGATGAGTAAAGATTCTCATTTAATAGGGCAGTTTGGCGTCGGTTTTTATTCAGCATTTATCGTGGCTGATAAAGTAACAGTCAAAAGTCGCCGTGCTGGTTTAGCGTCTGAAGAAGGAATTGTTTGGCAATCTAATGGTGAGGGTGAGTTTACTATCGATCAAGAAAAACGTGCCGAACGTGGTACAGAGGTTATTCTTCATTTAAAGAAAGAAGAAGATGAGTTTTTAAGTGACTGGCGACTGCGCGGTATTATTAGTAAATATTCAGACCATCTATGCTGGCCAATTGTAATGAAGAAGGCTAAGGATGAAGAAAAAGATAAAGACGATAGTAAAGTTGAATATGAAACAGTCAATAAAGCCACTGCTCTTTGGACTATGCCTAAATCTGAAATAAGTGATGAAGATTATAAAGCTTTATATAAGCATATTTCACATGATTATCAAGATCCCTTAACCTGGGCACATAATCACGTTGAAGGTAAGCAAGATTATATAAGCTTATTGTATGTTCCAGCACATGCCCCATTTGATCTATGGCAGCAAGATGTAAAACATGGTTTGAAACTTTATGTTAAGCGTGTTTTTATTTTAGATGATGCTACTCAATTCTTACCGCGTTATTTACGATTTATAAAAGGGATTATTGATGCTAGTGATTTACCTTTAAATGTTTCTCGCGAAATTCTCCAAGATAATAAACAAGTTGAATCAATTAAAGCTGCTTCAACTAAACGTGTTTTATCTATGCTTGAAAAGATGAGCACAAGCGATACGGAAATGTATCAACGTTTCTGGAAGGAATTTGGTTTAGTTTTAAAGGAAGGGCCCGTAGAAGATTTTGCTAATCGTGAAGCGGTAGCTAGATTACTTCGTTTTGCTACGACCCATAATGATTCTGAGCAACAAAATATTTCTTTAATGGATTATGTTTCTCGTATGAAAGAGAAACAAGATAAGATTTATTATATTACAGCCTCTAGCTACAATGCTGCTAAATATAGCCCTCACTTAGAAATTTTTAAGAAAAAAGGTATTGAGGTGCTGTTATTAAGTGATCGAATCGATGAATGGTTAGTAGGTTACTTAAGTGAATTTGAAGGCAAAAAATTACAATCTATTAGTAAAGGTAAAATTGATTTAGAGCCAGAAAAAGATGAGCCAGATGTTAAAGAGCAGGAAAAATCTTTAGAACCTATGCTTAAACATATGAAAGAAATACTAGGTGATAAAGTTAAAGAGGTGACTTTAACCAATAGACTTACTGACTCGCCTGCTTGTATTGTGGCAGATGAACAAGATATGGGCCTGGAAATGCAGCGCATTTTACAAGCTGCTGGTCAACAAGTACCCGGTGTTAAGCCAATCTTTGAAATTAATCCACAACATGACTTAATTAAGCGATTACATGATATCGAAGATGATTCTCGTTTTGCTGAATGGGTTATCATGCTGTTTGAACAGGCGGTTCTCGCAGAGGGTGGGCAATTAGATAATCCGGCTGATTTTGTTAGTCGAGTTAATAAATTACTTATGACTGCTGCTTAGTTTATAAGTTAACTATTATTATCTTTTTTGTTTATATCCATCTTGTCTTATTTAAGATGGATATAAACTTTACTTAAGGCTCAAATAAGAGCTAGAGGATAGCGCTTAGTTGCGTTGTTTCCTCTTTTTCTTCTTTCTTCCCTATTTCAAAAGCACTAGTATTTTCATTTTGGCTAAATAGGGTATCTTGTGATAATGAGATAGGCATATTAGATGAACATCTCCAGCTTTGTAATGGTTCCTCTTTCTTTTGAGTTAAAATAGGAGAGGTAGAGGACACTTGTTGAGCTAGTGTTGCACGTTCTTTGTTTACTAGTTCCAACTTAGGCTTGATAAAGCAAACCATACGATTACGACTAGGATCACCTGCACGGATCATCTCCACGTCAGCACCAGAGACATCGTAATTCAGACCTGCTTCTTTGCATAATGATTTCCAGTGCTCCATCGAACGAAATAACCTGGTTTCATGCAACTCATCTTGCAGACTAGCCCCTATGACAGCGTTGAAAATCATATGTGCTCCATGTGCCATTACCATATCAGATTGATTGCGAACATCATGATCGACTAGCAGAAAATGTCCTTCTGCTCTTAAGACTCGTCTAACCTCTTGCAAGAAAAATTTTACTTTATTCTCAGGAAAGTGATGTAAGCCAATATAGCATGTAATGACATCGGCACTGTTGTCAGGTAGCTTATGTAAATTTGGATCACTGTAATCTAACTTAGCAAATTTATGATAAGGTCTAGGGAATCCAGTCTGAACATAATCAGACAATTGTGGATTTTCGTAAACTGCAACTATATTACCTGTTACTTTGAAATGCTTTTTAAATCCATCAACAAATCTACCTGGATAACCAATTTCAACTAGACCATTTATTTCTTTAGTACCATCCAGCAAAACGACTGCTTGTTCAGTTAAATCATTTTTTATTTCAGATAATGAAGTTAATATATGGCGAAAATCTGCCAGTGCATTTGCAGAGATTTCAGGAAGACGACGGCATAATTCCTGGTATATTTCTGCATGAGAATCATTATACCTCATAACGTCTTCTAACAAGTTATACAACTCTTTAGCCTCGACACGTTTTAGTACTACGCTAAGAAAACCGCTAAAACGCTCCTTCATTTCTTTGGTTTTCATGAGTTCATTAAAATAATTAGGCCTAGTTGATTTATGTGCAAAAAGGTTATTATAAATAGGTGCAAGATATTTTTGATAAAATCCACTGACAAATAGCTCATTCGGATCTACTTCATGCTTCATGCGCATAGCCTCAGCAGCTCTTGGATAGGCACGATTAAAGTCTTTTGGATTTGATATATGTTGATAGGGCAAGTAATAAGTACCGCCATGTTCAACAGCTAAATTTTGTGCTTCGCGTAACCACTTTTTAGCTTTGACAACTTGTGAATGCTGTAGTGGTTGGTTAAAACATAACACTATGGCAAAACGATCACCATCATGCGCATAGGACATCGGAGATGCGTTGTGTTGTTTTACAAAACGTACTGAAGCGTTAATTAACGCTACTTGATTGCTAGTCAGCAGTCGACTAAGTGCATACAAAAAGTCTCGCAAATTTTCTTCTGGAATAAAATATTCTTGTAACCATTCCGCTTCACTAACAGCATTGTTAAACATGGCATTAATTGGTGGCTGCATAATTTGATTTACTGTCATTGGCGGTGAATCATTTCTTAATAAGCGGCCATATTCTCTTTGCCAATATTTGTCTCTCATCCAGGCAAATTGGTTAGCCATATTTACCAAAATACGGTTGATACGTGAACCATATGTTCCTTCTTGAATTAAGTTTTCTGTTTTTACCTGCTTTGAATTATCTACTTGGACATAATCAACTGCGACTCCTGTGCCAAGTAAATCTTTTGGATCAAGTGACAGACGATATAAATGCATATGTATATTTTCATTTGGTTCGACGTTTCTACGAAAATGATTCACATAATCACTGAGCTTAACTTCTGTGCCTACTTCTTTTAATAATTTGTTATTGGTTAGCTGAAGGGTTATACTCGTAACAATACCAAACAGGCCTAAGCCACCAGTAATAAAGTGAAATAAGGGTTCTTTTGGAGTAATTGTTTGTTTTTCACCCTGAGCGTTAATGATATCCATGGATAGTATGGTATTAGACAGTACGCCCGTACGGTGGTTCCAACCATGAATATTGGTGCCAACAGAGCCGCCTGCTGAAAATACATTAGATGCTTGCTGAACTTCAAGAGCGAGTCCTAATTTGTCTGCATAATTTTGTACATCCTCCCAATGTGCCCCTGCCCCTATTGTGGCTGTTTGTTCCTTTGCATTAATTTCTACGGTATTTAAATAACGCATATCAATAGCGATACTTTGCTCACCCTTCGCACCTTCTGGAAAATATTGCTTACCTTGGCTCCTTCCTGAACCTATAGGCATTATTTTATGTCCATTCTTTGCTGCATCTTTTATAATGTCTATAACATTATCAACATTTTTAGGATATTCAATCTTGGTATTTAAATCCTGGTGTAATTTTCCACCTGATACTAAACCTTGAGTTGGATTATCTGAATTAAAGTGAAGTTGGACAAGTTTTGGTTTAAATAAGCCAACTGGTGAGGCTAACAGTGCTAAGACATTTTTACTAAAAAGAGTAGCGTACTTTTTAAGTTTAACTATACGATCATCTTGTACTTCATCTGATCGAGTAAATACACCTATACTGTAGCGGATACCTATTCCTAAGGAAGTAAACATATCAATAGCGGCGGCTGGCAAAAACAAGCCGCCATAAATAGTGCGAAGCTTTATTTCCTTCCATAGTTTTCCAAATAAGCTACCTGGCTCGCTTAAGTAAGTTCTTTCTATCATAGCAGCAGGTCCTGCACTAAACTTGCCTATCTCTGGCAATATTTTATCTATCTTAGATCGCATTTATAGTTTTCCTAAAAGTTATGGATAAATTTTACTTGAACATTTTCATGCTCATTAAGTTTATTAACAGTTTGCTGTAGTTCCTTGACAGGCGTATCAAAGAGACAAATTCGACGATTGGCATTAACTCTGTCACCATATGAATAGAGAAAACGAGTATTAGGAACTTGCAGGAGTTCTTTTTGACGAAGTTCTACTGAGGATTTACTAGATTCTGTAATTTCACATTTCACTTGGATATTGTGTTGGCCGGCAATTTTCTTTACTTGAATACCTCGCTGGCTTAATGATTTAAGATCTTCCTGAAACGCTGCATAACGATGTGTTCTAAGCAATGCATAGACAGAAGTATATTTCTTCTCTTCATTGTTGCTTTTTACATACACATGTAAATTCTCAGTACTGTCTTTAACCTGTTTATCGTATGCACTTTTTCTTACAATAGTTATTTTATCCTTAATCTCATTTAATTTTGATAGGAATTCTTGTTGGGCAACTTCGGGATCGACTGCACTTTCTGTATTGAACTTAACCAGTACATCCGTTGTAGCGGGAACAATATTAGTTTCAGAATGATACCAAGCGCTTAAAGGTTTAGAAATCCAATGGCGAGCGAATAATTCCATCGACAGAAATTTCCAGCTAAACCAGTCACCCCAAGTCTTAGTGCTTACACTACGATATCCTTCAGCTAATCTCGCTCTAATTTCATTATATTTCTGATCATAAAAAGGAATTGTTTGCAGATCATTGGCATACTGGGTAAAGTATTGCGCCAATTGACTTTGTATCTCAGTATTATTTTTTGCCTGCAAAAATAGACTAAAAAACAAAGATACTACGCCTTTGGGCATTAATTCAACTGTAGTAAAAACCCCAATAAAAATATCCATAAACATATATTCTGAAGATAAAATTGCCTTTCGTGGGCTATGTTTTGTTGCTGAAGAATATGATTTATAAATCACTTGCCACAAATCTACGATTTGCCTGAAATAAGGAAAGCGAAACATTGAATTTCCTTCTTTGACAAACTTACCTAATTCTTCTGCCATTTCAACATTGCGCCATTCAGGGCCAGTCATATATGATTGAAATTGCTCGCGGACGTAGTCAGGTTTTTCAGCAATTTTTAGTTTTTTGTTTAATAACTCTAAAAATTTTCCCATTAAAATTACTCCATGTTAGGTCAACTTATCTAAATGAGTTAGATTTGAAAATAAGTCTTAACTTGCTCAAATTAATAACAAGTTATAACTTTAAAAAAAGTAGTTCATATAACAATTTAACAGTAAATTAGTTACCCTTTCTTAAAGGGTGACAGGAATCGAATTTTAAGCATAAGTTGGCATTTGTGAAGTGTCTTGATGATAATTTACTGTTTTTTTTAACTATGCCTTTTTTATGCGCAAATCATTGATGATTTTAAAAATTATTATTCAGTTTAGTTTAGTAATTTTGTATATATAGTGTAATAAGTGACTTGTGTCGGAATATTAGAAAAAACTCTTCATTGGGTGATCTTGCGGGTAAATTACTAAAGATATGATTAAGTCAATTTTGAGTTTTAGTAGTTAGAATATTCATAAATAAAATCCTATTTATAAAATTGAACATGGATTCCAACCCTTATCTAAACTCAGTTCGTTTGAAAAAACAGCTGATATATATATTTCAAATCAGCTTGTATATAATGTATCATCGTGTATTAAATTAAATCATTTCGAAGCTAAATGCATTCCATAAAAAAATCAAATAAACATATCAATACACAATCAGTGCTAGTAAAAATCAAAAAGTTAATATATATTTTTTTGTACTCCTTGATTTTTTTTTGGAGTAAAACTCACCAGCTTACTTTAAGGGATTAAGTCATGTTAAAAAAAATAGCTCTGATTTCTTCACTAAGCGCTGTTTCTACGTTTGTAATAGCTGCTAATGCAATTGATCTTTATCAAGCACCTTATACAAGTTTAAATAAATATCAATTGCCAAATGTAGCAAGTAAGGCAGCTTCTGTTTCTAATAATCAACTTAAACTTATTCAAGAAACAACGCAAGGAAGCAAAGTAATTTTAACCTACCAACAATTATACAAGGGCATTCCTATTAGTGGAGCTCGAGTGATGGTGGTTACGGATAAAACGCAACCACATTCCTTGACTACTTCTGCAAAAGTAAATGGCCAGTTAATCGAAGAACTTAATATTGATACCCAGCCAAGCATTACTTCAGCTAAAGCACTTGAGCTTGCGTATAATGCTTATATAAAGTTTGGTGCCCAACCTAGTATCAAAGCTGAACAGGTAGAGTTACAAATTAGAGAAACTAATAAAAATGAATTTAAATTAGTTTATGAAGTCTCTTTTAAATTATTAAATGAAAAAGGTGCCCCTTCCTGGCCATTTTTTGTTGTTGATGCGCATGGCGGAACTATCCTAGAGCAATGGGAAAATATTAAAACGTATAATGATGTAGGTCCAGGTGGTAACGATAAAATTCATGAATATTGGTATGGTAAAGATGGTTTGCCTCCATTACGTGTACGCCAAAAAGACAATATGTGCGAGATGGAGAATGGATCAGTTAGAGTAGTACATTTAGATTCAAATTGGGACTGGGAAAATACATTACTCAATGCCTACCAATATCCATGTGGGCAAAATAAAGAAGAGCTGGTAAATGGTGCTTTCTCTCCTGTAAATGATGCTTATCATTTCGGATTAGTTGTAGTTCAAATGTATAAAAATTGGTATAGCCTGCCTGCTTTACAAACCCCTAAAGGTAGAGCAAAAAAATTAATTATGCGAGTTCACTTTGGCCAGGCATTTGATAATGCTTTCTGGGATGGTAAAACAATGTCATTTGGAGATGGCGATAGTTTTTATCCCCTAGTTTCTTTGGATGTAGCAGGACACGAAATATCGCATGGATTTACCGAACAACATTCCAATCTTGAATATCAAAACCAACCAGGCGCATTAAATGAGTCATTTTCCGATATGGCAGGACTTGCATCTCGTGCTTATCTTTTAGAAAAGCAGCCTAAGCTTTTTAATAAGACTAATATTACACCTAATCAAATGACTTGGGGCATTGGTGAAACAATAGTTAAAGATGATTTCGGTTTTAAAGCTTTGCGCTTTATGAATAATCCATCTCAGGATGGTGATTCAGCAGATTGTTCTAGTAGAAGTCTAGCGGAGCGCTCGGGGGAAACTTGTAAAATTAGTTATGCTGAACTCGTTGCCTTTGCAAAAAAGAATATCCCAAATCCTATGCATCAACAAAGTTACATTGTGCATACAGGTAGTGGTGTATTTAATAAAGCATTCTTTCTTTTATCACAAAAGATAGGGATTCAACAAGCTTACCATGTCATGTTAACAGCAAACACGACTTATTGGACACCAAAATCTAATTTCATTAATGCCGCTTGTGGGGTGCTGCATGCAGCTAAAGATTTAAATTTAGATACTAAGTCTGTTAAAACTGTTTTTAACAAGGTTGGTGTTAATACGAGTAAATGTCCAATTTAATTCTTACTTTAAATAATTGTTAATCTAAAGGCCCACTTAAGTGTGCCTTTAGATCTGAAACTGAATAATTAATTATTCATCAGTTAAGCGGAAATACTTTGTTCCGAAATAACGTAATAGTTTTTTTCGAATGGTGCCACGGCTTATACCTAGCATCTTAGCTGCTTGTAATTGGTTACCACGGCGCTTTTCCATAACCGCTTGTAAAAGTGGAGGCTCAACTTCTGATAAAATCATATCGTAAAGGTCATCAATAGGTTTATTTTTATTTTCTGCAAGAAAGCGGGTGACCAACGAGTAAACTAATTCTTGAAGGCCTTGGTCTTGTTTAATACCTTGAGTAGATGCTTGTGTATCAATCACGTTCATCGTAACTTCCTTATTTTTGTTAAAAGCTTTATCCAAATACTTTCGTTACGAAAGCCGAAATATTGTACCTCAAGGTTTTTTGATAATCTACTAACATAGGTAGCAAATATTGACCATATAACAATAATTAGATTTAAAAAATAACTTTATGTTATTTTTTAAATCATTGAAATTTAAATGATGTTATTAAAGTCATTGTTAAGTTAACATTTTTCTAAGTGTTAGAGACGCTAAATTTATCTATTTTTGCTTTTATCGTATGTGTTACGACTTATTCACATTTTTCAGGAGAAAATAATATGAATTTAGATCATTTAGCTTTCATTCTAAAAATAATAAAGGCAAACTCACCTTATAAAGTTAAAAAGTTCTGACTTAAACATAATGATATGTGCAACTGACGACTATCTTTATATTTCTCGAACAATCATCGTAGGTAAAAAAGGATAGTGAGTATTAATAGGAAAAAATTATGACCATCGTTGATTGGCTTACAACTTTAATTGCATTTGATACCACATCATCCAAGTCTAATTTAGAGTTAATTAATAATATTGCTGATTGGCTTTCCAATTATAATATTAAATCTAGATTAACCTTTAATGACGATAGAAAAAAGGCCAACCTTTTTGCGACTCTTCCTGCTGCTAATGGGAATACAGCAGGGGGTATTATTTTGTCCGGTCATACTGACATTGTTCCTGTTACAGATCAAGCTTGGACTAATGATCCTTTTAAAGCTGTAATTCTTGATGATAAACTATTTGGCCGTGGGGCCTGTGATATGAAGGGGTTTATTGCAGTAGCTTTATCCTTATTACCCAAATTTCAACAATTAAAACTATCTTATCCCATTCATTTTGCTTTTTCTTATGATGAAGAAGTTGGCTGCTTAGGTGCGCCATTATTGATTAAAGATTTGCAATCATTAAATTGCAGCCCTAAAGCCTGTATTGTTGGTGAACCAACTAATATGTACCCGATAATTGCCCATAAAGGAATTAATGTATTTCGCTGCCAAATTAGAGGAAATCCAGCCCATTCTTCGTTAACACCGAAAGGTTGTAATGCTATAGAGTATGCGGCGCAGTTAATTTTATTTTTAAAAAATTTAGCTTCTCAATTTAAAGAACAACAGCTTGATAAGGATTTCGATGTCCCGTTTACTACTTTAACTACCAATGTAATTCAAGGCGGTACTGCTCATAATATTATTCCTGAATTTTGCGAATTTGTTTTTGAGTTTCGTAATCTACCTGACCATGCAGCACTAAATATAAAAGAGCAGATTAATGCCTATATTACAGACCACCTATTACCGAAAATGCAGCAAGAATATCCATTAGCACAAATTGATTTAAGTGAAGTGGCAAGTGTTACAAGCTTTGCCGCGGATCCCAATGCTAAATTTATTAAGCTCTGTCAATCTATAAGCGGTGAACAAGACCTAAAGAAAGTTGCTTATGCAACAGAAGCGGGATTATTTCAAGAAGCAGCCATTCCTACTATAGTTTGTGGCCCAGGAAGTATTGAACAGGCGCATAGGAGTGATGAGTTTGTAACTTTACAGCAATTAGAAAAATGTAGACATTTTTTGCTTTCTCTTATTGCAGAAAGTAATAAAAGCTTTTTTAACTCTCTAAAAGATTAGGCACTATTATATTAATGCAGTAGATTGGTTTGTTGCTCTAACGTTATCTTCTAATTCATGCTGCTTTTCTTTGCTTGAAATTAATTGAGGAGTATTGATCTGTAATTTACATTTAGTAACTTTGAGAAAAAACGTTGGATCCGGTTGGTCTTTGTCGTTAGTATCTAATTTTATTTTGACATTATATTCACAAATAGGCACAAGATTATTTTCAGTTTCTTCTAATCTCTCTTTATCACAATTTTTATAAACACGTTCAAAGTCTTTATCAGATATTGGTAACAAGGTTTGACCATCGCTGCCTATAGCATAAAATTGTTGTGGTTTCTTAGGATCATTATCAGCAAAACTAAATGTATAAATTTTAATATTAACTGTTGCATAAACCTCATTAGCTGTATTTTTTGACCAGTTAATATGACCTTGTACCTTGCCTCGTTCCAAGATTCCTTGACGGCCGTCAGCAAATTCAATGGTATTAGAAAATTCATTTAAAACTATTGCCTCTAAAAATTGACCACCGAAATACATTATTTTACTGGCTTTTGAACCAGGATGAGGCAAGCTACTACTGTTGCTGCTATCGCTGGTAAAATTTTTAATTGTTTGCACAATCATCGTATCAAAAGGATCAATATAATTTGCAGGCGCAATTACAGCACCATAAAAAGTGACACCCTTCCTGCGAACGTCTGGTATTATTGTTGATTTATCAGAAGATACTAATTCTCTGGTACTTATATCTAAGTCGTGAAACGCTTGTGATTGCGTTAACATCACTTCATCATAATTAACTTTTTTAACAGGAATCTTGCGTATTGTGTGAGTTAGAGCTTCTTGATAGTAGGAGAGTAATAATTGGTGGGTTTCAATTAAGGCTTTGGTGAAATTGCTTGTCATGCCTAACTTTACTTTAGGCAAATCTGGCAAATTAAAAGAAATACCATCAGCAGTATTATTTACCTTGTTTAAAATTTGATAGTCTAATTTTCTCGAAATTAGCTGGCTTAATGTTGTATATTCTTCAGAAAAAACTGGTAATTCTTCTATTAGTTTTATGGCATGTTCAATATCTCTAATGCTCATAAAATCATTTAAATTTAGCGATTGATAAATCAAATTTACAAAGTTATATTTGGCAAAGTCCCGAAAGACTAATTTTTTTGAGGCAGTTTTCGCTTCAGCTTCAATAAAAGCTAATAATTTTTTGCTTAATTCATGAAGTATCATAAGTACAACAAATACTACGCGGATTAGGGATATAATATACACGTTTAATCTTAAGGTTATATTAACAACGGCTATAAGGATAAAAAGCAGTATGAAATTTGAATTTTTTACAAAAGAAAAAATGGATAAAAATTTCAATAAAGATCATTTTTTCTATCTTCCTATTGTCGAGGTATTGCATACTGAGAAATGGTATTTAGCAAATACGAAAAATATCTATAAACACTTTTATACTTCACCAGACAAACTTATGTCTGGCGAGCGCCTTTATATTAATAAATGCCTTAATCTTTCGTGTTACAAGGTAAATTTAACAGCAGAACAAGCTGCCCAGGTAGAGAAGGGAACTAAAATCTTAAATGGCTATCGTGCGGCAGTTAGTGTGGCGCCATGGCAAGTAGAATGCCGTATTGAATTTAATCAATTTGGTAATATTGTGCACCAAAATGCCGACTACTTTAAAAATAATAGCAACGAAAGCAATGTTGACTCTAACTATGCAGTCTAAACTATTGCCAAATAATATTGCATTGATTTTTTTGAGCTGATTTAAGCATATCAATAAGAGGCGCTGCTCGAGTAGATAAACTAATTTCAGGATCTTCGTCTTTATCAGGTTGCATAGACTTAACTTTATCCTTTATTTGAGCAAGGCCTTTTAGTAAATTATGAAGAGCAGTACCAATATCTTCAGCTTTAATAGCACCAGGTATATTATCACTATGTCCCATTAATTTAATTAGTCGCCTTGCAACATCACCAAAAAATGTCAATCGGCCATAAGATTCACTTGTAAATGTGACTAACATGATTAAATCCTTCTTTAATAACAATTTAAAGGATACTGAATTTATTATAAAATTTCTATTTCCTAAATATTTAAATTAATAATTAAGAAGAACAGCTTACTTTAATATCTGCTAAATCTTTAGATGGTGGCAATGAATACAATTCATACTCAGGCTGTTCGTCAAAAGGTTTTTGTAAGATAGTATATAATCTCTCAAATTCATCATATCTTTTATTTTCATACGCATCCGTAATAGCTTGTTGAGCTAAATGATTGCGAAGAATAAACTTTGGGTTTATTTGTTTCATTTTTTGATGACGAAGAGCAGAAGGTAGGTTTTCTAAGGTTAATCTACTTTCATAGCGTTCAAGCCAAGCATTAAATTTGTCCTTATCTTTAAAAAGATAAGATAAAATATCATTCTTTGCATCGTAATTACTTAAGCGACGAAAAAATAATGTATGATCAACCTGATTTTGCTCAAGTAAATGAAATAGATCAGCAATAAGTTGCTTATCTGTATTTTGGCTTTGCTCTAAACCAAATTTTTTATGTAATAAACGTGAGTAATAAGTCTGAAATTCGGTATCGAATTGAGTTATTGCATCTTGTAAGCTGTCCACAGTAACAAGTGGTGTTAATGCTTGTGCAAAAGCTAACAAATTCCAAAATGCAATGGCTGGTTGCTGGCCATAGGAATATCGTCCTGTATAATCAGAACTATTACAGATATGATTGATATTAAAGGTATTAAGAAAGCCAAAAGGGCCATAATCAATGGTTAAGCCCAAAATCGACATATTATCCGTGTTCATAACACCATGACAAAATCCTACTGCTTGCCACTGGGCAATCAGCCTAGCTGTTTTTAAAACGGCCTCTGAAAATAAATGTAGGTATCCTTCTGGATTAGTAGGTGCTTCTGGATAATGACGAGCTAAAACGTAATTGGCCAACTCTTTTAAAGCCTCATGTTGGTTTGTATAATAAAAGTACTCAAAATGGCCAAACCGAATAAGTGATTCAGCAACCCGGGTTAAAATAGCGCCAGGCTCAGGAACCTCTCGATAAACAGGCTCATCAGTTGCAACAATACATAAAGCATGTGTGGTTGGAATTGTTAATGCATGCATTGCACTTGAGCATAAATACTCACGAATAGTTGAGCGCAATACAGCTCGGCCGTCACCCATACGTGAATAAGGTGTTTGACCTGAGCCTTTTAATTGAATATCCCAGCGCGCACCTTGTTGGTTTACGACTTCACCTAAAAGTAAAGCTCGTCCATCGCCAAGTTGAGGTACATAATAACCAAATTGATGTCCTGAATAAACCGTAGCAAGAGGCTCACTTCCTTTTAAAAGTCGATTACCTCCAAAGTAATTAGCAAAGTCTTTTTTTTCTATATCTTTTTTCTTTATTTCTAAGAGTTCTGCTGTATTATAACTAACATGAACAAGGCTAGGTTTTTTTACAGGCACAGGCGCAAGTTTGGTAAAAAAATAGTTAGGTAAGCGCGCAAAACTATTATCAAAATTTAATTTCATAGTGCCTTAGTTAAAACAGAATAATTTTATAGCAGTATAGCAGGTTAGATATTTAATAGAATTTTTATCTGAAATTAGCTAAGTGTAGTCTACACTACTATAAGTATTTAAATATTGGTCTTTTAGATTAAACTAAGTAGAATTATTTAAATGTCTCTGACGAATAGATAAATTCTACAAAAAGCTTTAGTAATTAACTCTAAGGAGAGGTAATGAACGAAGGGATATCGCTTTGGGAAACAATTAGTAAACGAGAAAAAAATTACCCCATATTAGATAATGATATTGAGGTTGATGTTGCTATTGTTGGTGGTGGTATTACAGCTATTACAGCCGCAAATGAATTAATTGCAGCTGGTAAGCGAGTGGCTATTCTTGAGGCTCATCAAGTTGGCGGCGTTACAACTGGGTATTCAACAGGTAATTTGTACGTTGCTGTACAACCTTTCTATCAGAGTATCGAAAAGAAATTTAATTTAGATACAGCCCGAGTCGTTGCTCAATCGCGATTAAAAGCAATTGATTACGTTGAAAAAAATGTTCGTGAAAAAAATATTAGTTGCCATTTTATGCGCCGGCCTTGGTACTGCTATTTTCAAGGCGAAGAGCGTATCTCTATGGAAAAAGAAATTGAATTATTAAAGCGCTTAGATATAGATATAAATTATACTTCTGAAATGCCACTTGCTGTGCCTTTTAAAAAAGCAGCAGTTATGCCTAACCAAGCTCGCTTTAACCCGTTGCAATATGTTATTTCAATGGCGGCTTACTTACATGAAAAAGGTTGTATGATTTATGAGAATACACCTGTAACTCATTATGAAGAAAAAGATTTGTGTTTTTTATATACAAAAAATGGTAAAAAAGTTACAGCAAAAAACCTCTTTCTAGCAACACATTCACCCATCGGAATTAACCACGCACATTTCTTTACAGCACCGTACCGAAGCTATGTAGTTGCTGTTCATTTAAAAAATAATCAATGTCCAGAAGGGCACTTTTGGGATTTAAGTAAAAAATCCCATATTTTTTCAGCGCATGCGTATAAGAGTGATGAGCCAGAGTTAATGATGCTCTCTGGTAGTCATCATAAAACAGGGCAAGAATACTATACAGAAAAGCATTATAAAGAGTTAGAATCAGAGTTGAAGCTTTGCTTAGCTATTGATGATATTGCTTTTAAATGGTCAGCCCAACACTATCAATCTGCAGATGATATACCTTATATAGGTCTTGCTTCTAAAACTGCGAAGCATACTTTCATGGCTACAGGTTACTTTGCTGATGGTTTAACTTATGGCACTGTTGCAGGCCTCGCTATAGCAGATTTAATACTCGATAAAATAATGCCTTTTAATGGGGTTTATCAAGCTAATCGCAATACTCTTGGCGCTTCCTTCGGTTTTCTTGCTAAAGAGAATATTAATGTTGCTAAGCAATATAGTAAGGATATGCCTATTTTTGCGAAAACTGATTTTGAATCGATAGCAGAGGGCGAAGGCAAGATCGTTGAAATTAATCAAGAAAAATTTGGTGTGTGTAGAGATAATAATGAATTACATATGGTTTCTGCTGTATGTACTCATATGAAATGTATCGTTAATTGGAATAGAGCAGAAAAAACTTGGGATTGTCCCTGTCATGGCAGCCGCTTTACTAAACAAGGCAAAGTGATTGAGGGCCCTGCAATGGTGGATTTAACTTTAAAAGAATCTAAGTAACGTGAGTGCAATATAAACTATATATCATCCCTGCATAGGTAGGAATCTATGTGGAAATTAGCTTCGTGCTTATCTATGAATGGATCCCCGCCTACGCGGGGAAGACAGATTTATGAGTATGACAGAGAATTGATGAGTTTATGTATCATTTCCGCGTAGGCGGGAATCTATGATGAAATTTAGCCCCATGCTAATCAATGAATGGCTCTACGTTTGCGCGGGGAAGACAGATTTATGAGTATGGCAGAGAATTGATGAGTTTATGTGTCATTCCCGCGTAGGCGGGAATCTATAGTGAATTTAGCTCTGTGCTAATTGACTGAATGGATCCCCGCCTGCGCGTGGATGACAGAAGATTTGCGGGGATGACAGGAAATTCGCAATGTTTATGTGTCATTCCCGCGTAGGCGGGAATCTATAGTGAATTTAGCTCTGTGCTAATTGATTGAATGGATCTTCGTTTGCGGATGACATAGCTGCGCAGGATGACAGAAGAGAGGCTATAGAATTTTTTTATATTGCAAATGGATTTTATCTCGTAAAAAGCAAAGCATATATGCAGGATTCAGATTAAAGAAATCGAGTTTGATGCAAGAATTTATAAAATCTTTTGCGTTAAGCTCTAATTAAATAAGGAGTTTATTGTGTTAATTCTTGCGACTATATTTTTTATTTTAGCTGCAGTTTTAGGAATATATTTAATTACTTATATGTTCCAAGATAAAACCACACCTAAAGGCGTCGTCATGATTCATGGTTCTCTAGCTGCAATAGGGATTGTTTTGCTTATTTTGTATTTATTTTCTAGCCGCTCTTCACCTGTAATTAGTTTAATCTTGTTTATTTTAGCTGCTATTGGTGGCTTTTATATTGTTTGGCGTGACATTATGCTTAAACCGGTGCCTAAATTTTTAGTAGTAGGCCATGGATTAATTGCAATTATTGCTTTTATATGCCTAATCCTTTTTCAATTTACAGCTTCCTAAATTTATTGAGCATCTATGACTGAAACAACTATAAATAAACAACCTAAAAGTAACTTTTATATTACTTGGTCTGCTATTTTTTCTGCAGCAATTGTTGGCGTAGGCCTAAATTTTCTTTTAAATTTATTTGCCCTTGCATTGGGGATAGCGAGTTTTACAATTCGCTCTACAGGTAAGATTGAATTCTCTTTATGGGGATTAATCTGCTTTTGTATTGCTGCGATTATTGCTATGTTTTCAACGGGATGGCTAGCAGGTAGGTTATCTTACCCCACTTTAAAACGTATTTGGGGTTGCTTTATAGGTTTTTTAGCCTGGGCATTATTATTAATCATGACTATTATTTTAATTACTAACATGATTCAATTTGCCGTTTTTCATGCTAATTTCACATCAAGTTTGGTTGCAATTAAAATCACTAATGATGCGCCTATGCTCACTGAAATATTTTTACGTGGAAAAGCGCCTATGAGTGTTGCGCTAGAAGTAGATAAAAAAGTTATTATTCTTAATGCGCTTATTACTTTTATTATGTTTGGTTTAGGTGCTGGTGCAAGCTGTTTAGGGGGCTATTTAGGGTATGGTAGAGCAATAGCTAATAGGTGGCATCTTAAAGAGTAAGCATGAATATATTAATCACAGGCGCATCCGGCTTTGCAGGTGCATGGATTACTAAAGAAGTAACTGAACAAGGTCATCAAGTTGTTGCGGCAGTAAGGGATACACATTATACAAAAAAATTATTTCCGCACGCTAAGATAGTTGCTTGTGATTTTGTTCAGGACGTTAATCCTGAAGTTTGGCTGCCTCGCCTTGACAATATTGATATAATAATTAATTGTATCGGCATCTTTTATCATTCTGATGCAAAAATCATGTGGGCCATTCATTATGATACGCCTAAAGCATTATTTACCGCAGCTACAAAAAGTAATATTAAGCGTATTATTCATCTTTCTGCACTAGGCATTGAGCGGTATCAATCAGATTATGCTAAGAGTAAAAAAGCTATTGAAGATTATTTGTTCACGCTTAACATTACAACAGTTATATTAAGACCGTCTTTTATTTATGGCCCTGCTTCTGAGGGTGGTATGGCGCTTATGCGTGCCTTGGCTGCTTTTCCTGCGGTAATACCTGTAGCAGGAAGTGGATTACAACAATTTCAGCCTATTCATGTAGAGGATTTAGCAAAAGCTGTAAGCAATATTATAAACAATAATATTAATGAATCTATTATTTTACCTGCTGTATCTGCAAAGCCAATTACATTAAAAGAGATTTTACTAACACTAAGAGACTGGTTGCAAATTAAACGAGGCTATTGTTTATCTATTCCTTTAAAACTAATTAAAATTGGCGCAAAAGTTGGTGACTATTTGCCTTTCTCAACTATTAATACCCCTGCTATTGCCATGCTTGAGCAGGGTAATATTGCTACACCCGAGGAGTCTAAAAAGTTTATTCAAATAGCTGGTATTAAACCTAAGGATTTTGTAGAAGGCGCTTATCAGATACCGAGCAAAAATCCTGATCGTTGGTATGCAAGGTTATTTTTTGTTAAACCTTTGTTGCGATTAAGTTTGGCTTTTATGTGGCTTGCAAGTGCAATTGTTAGTGCTTTTTTATTTCCAAAGGCAAGCTCTTATTTTCTTCTAGCAAAAGTAGGCGTAAATAGTTATTGGCAACCAACTTTACTTTATCTGGCTTCTCTTATTAATGGTATGATTGGTCTTAGTCTGCTCTTCAATTACAAAACTAAGCTAAATTGTTTATTACAAATAATGGTAATGACTGCCTACACTATTATTATTACTTTAAAAATTCCATATTTATGGCTAGAACCTTTTGGCTCTATTGTTAAAAATATACCTGTATTAATCAGCATTATTATACTTTATTTAATGGAATGATATGCTTTATTTATGGTTAAAATATATACATATATTAAGCTCAACTTTACTGTTTGGTACAGGTATCGGTACAGCTTGTATTATGTTATATGGTCATTTAAAGAAAAATATTGTTGTAATGGGGGCTGTTAACGAATATGTCGTTCTTATTGATTGGATTTCAACCGGAAGTACAATAATTATTCAGCCAATAACTGGGCTTGCTATGGTGTATATAGCTGGTTTTCCCTTAAGTTCTTTATGGATATTAGGCAGTTTAATATTTTATATTTTGGCATTAATTTGTTGGCTTATAGTAGTTTACTTACAAATTAAAATACGCAATATTACTTCCTATGCAGCAAAAACAAACTCACCCTTACCAGTTGCTTATTACCAATACTTTAAATATTGGTTTATGTTAGGTTGGCCAGCTTTTATTAGCTTCTTAATTATTTTTTATTTAATGACATTTAAACCTTACACAATTCCTGTCTAACAACATCAACCATTGAGCAGTCAGCTTGCTCGCTAGATAAAGATTGTTTTAATGCCGCTAAACGTGTGGTTAGTTTTTTTTGTAATAGATTGTCAGAAAGTAGGTCGTTTAAGGTTTTTGTAAGTTCGATAGTATTACAATCATATTGTAATAGCTCAGGAACAATCATTTTATTTTGCAAAAGATTACAAAGTCCAAGATATTTAACTTTAATCACTTTAGCAGCAATTAAATAACTTAAGAAAGATCCTTTATAAATGATACACATTGGTTTTTCCATAAGCGCACATTCTAAAGACGCTGTTCCGGATGCAACTACCACATAATGACTACAAGCAAGAACATCAATTGCCTGCCCATTAATAAAACTAATTTTTATTGGGCTATTTTTAAAAAAATCTTTAATTAATTTTGGGTCTAGTGTTTGGGCAATAGGAATAACAAAGTGTAAGTCATGATGAATTAGAGCTAAGTTTTCGGCAGTTTTAACCAAAACGGGTAGATGCTTTTCAATCTCGCTACGCCGACTGCCTGGTAATAAGGCAATTAATTTTTTACTCTTAGGAAGGTTTAAGCATTTACGTATTTCTTCAATATCTTTAGATGGTTTTATACGCTGTACTAAAGGGTGGCCAACAAAGGACACCGGAACGCCTGCGTTTTGGTAAATTTCTTTTTCAAAGGGAAAAATGACAACCATGTGATCAACACAGGCTTTAAGAGTATGAATCCGATTGGCTTTCCAAGCCCATATTTGTGGGCTTATATAATAGATAATACGTAATCCCAGTTTATGTTTAGCAAATTTCGCAAGCGGAATATTAAATCCTGGGCAATCAACAAGAATAACTAAATCAGGTTTTGTCTCTTTTAAATGTTTTTTAATAATATTAAATGTTTTCTTAATAACGAAAGCATGCCGGATAACTGCGGTGATACCTATCACACCAAACTGAGCTAAATTGGCAACGATGTTAACACCAGCTTCTTGCATATGTTTGCCCCCCATACCACTAAATTGTAATGAGGGGTCATGAAATAATAATTCTTTAACTAAATCCGCTGCATGATGATCACCTGATTCTTCACCTGCAATAATAGCAATATGTTTAGGCATAGGCATCCGCAAGCCGAGAGACCAAATCTGTATTAATAAGAGTAGTTATTTTTTGAGCTGTTGCCAAGGCATTGCGTCCTTCCTGGCCTGTCACTAGAGGTATACTATCAGTTTCAATACAATGGATAAATGCTTTAATTTCTTCTAAAAGGGCATCACCTTTCTCAAAAACAGATTGATGACGAGTAATTTCAGGAATACCTGGAAACATTTCCCCTTGGCCCTTACAAAAAACAGCAAATTGCTTGTTATGATAGTCAATTGAAATATAAGAATTAGGCTGAAAGATACGTGTTTTGCGTTCCGTTTTAAAACTAATGCGACTTGCTGTAATATTTGCAACACAATTATTCTTAAAACGAATGCGAGCATTCGCGATATCAATAGAAGAAGACAGAATAGGCGTACCTTGTGCATCTATTTTAACAATAGGGCTATGAACAATAGTTTGAATAATATCAATGTCATGAATCATCAAATCTAAAATAACATTAACATCTGTACCGCGGGGATTAAAGGGTGCTAAGCGGTGTGATTCAATAAAAAGAGGCTTCTCTAAGTGCTCTTCTAAAGCTAAACGGGCTGAATTAAAACGCTCTAAATGCCCAACTTGTAGTTTTACTCCCTGTTTTTTAGCTAAATTAATCAATTCATCGGCTTGTTCAACAGTTTCAGTAATTGGCTTTTCAATAAGGACATGAATGCCATGCGCTAAGCAGTCTTTGGCAATTTCAAAATGCTGGTTTGTAGTTGTAGCAATACTAATGGCATCCACTTTTCCAAATAATTCTTTATAATCATAATAAGAAGCGACGTTAAATTCTTGTGCTACCTGATCGCAAACATTCTGATTAATATCGCAAACAGCAACTAGGATCACATTAGGTAAAGTTTTATATTTTTGGGCGTGAAAACGGCCTAGATAGCCGACACCAATAACAGCACATTTTAACACGTTCATGAAGATTGGAATTGAGTTATGTATGCGCATGATCGCATTTCTTAACTGATAAATCAATTTGAAAAGTTATTTCAGCTATTTTAGTATGCAGCAAATAAAAATTAAAATAGCTCTGAGGGTAAGGAATTAAATGATTAGGTATATTGCAGGTGTAGATGAAGCAGGCCGTGGCCCTTTAGCAGGCCCTGTAGTGACTGCTGCTGTCATATTAGAAGAGCCTATTGAAGGACTTACCGACTCTAAAAAACTCACACCTATCAAACGCAGTCAACTTGCACTTGAAATTCAAGCTAAATCATTAGCTTTTGCCTATGGACGAGCAGATGTTGCTGAAATAGAACAGTTTAACATTCATCATGCGACCTTATTAGCCATGCGCCGTGCGATTGAAAACTTACCCTTACGGCCGCATCATATTAAAATAGATGGCTTATATGTGCCTGATATAGACATTCCTTGCGAAGCCATTATAAAAGGCGATTTACTTATTTCTGAGATTAGTGCTGCTTCGA
Source organism: Legionella busanensis (assembly GCF_900461525.1). NCBI lineage: Bacteria > Pseudomonadati > Pseudomonadota > Gammaproteobacteria > Legionellales > Legionellaceae > Legionella > Legionella busanensis. The sequence goes on from NZ_UGOD01000001.1 coordinate 1,539,736, forward strand.
TACTGGCTAAAGTGGCTAGAGATAATGAAATGGAAGAGATGGAGAAACTTTATCCTGGCTATGAATTTGCTATTCATAAAGGTTATTCTACTGCTAAACATTTAGATGCTTTACAAAGGCTTGGTCCCTGCGCAATTCATCGCAAAGTTTATGGTCCTGTTGCTAAATTATTAGCTTTAAAAGCAGAGCACCAACAAAATTAATATTAATTAATTTTATTTTGAGATTGGTTATTTATAAGCAAATTATTCTAACTATTAATTAGTATTGTATTAACTATCATGATAACCCAGGATTTAAATATCTTGCCACTTACTACGCAGGCGCTGAATGAAGGAGAGGATAAATTCTAACTCTATCATCCGTTTAATATCTAATTTTTATCCTTAAGTGATGAAGTAAATAAGAAAGCTTGTCTCTCTTCATACTGTGCTTTTTCCAATTCATTAAATGCATTGAGAAGATTTTGAGAATCAGTTTCGCGAGCTAGTTTTGGCAGATCTAGTCTCAGACCAGAGTAAATAAGATACTGACTTGCAAGCGTGCCCATGTCTGTCGTTTTGACAATACCCCTCGTTAGAATTTCCAATACATAGTTACCAAAAAGAAAGGCTTCATATTCTTGATTCAATGTTAGAAAATCACAAAATGACACGTTGAGTTTTTGCTCAAAAACCTGCTTTTGGGCAAGAAACCCTAAGCGATATGCTGTTGCATCGATTGAATTTATGTTGCCGAAACCTAGCTGAAATTGATAGGAGTGACGTGTTTCATGAATCAAAAAGAGAATTGCAGCATGAGGATTTGCATCTGCGAAGAGTTTTATAGGATTTAGTATGACTTTGCCTGTTCCTGGTTGAGTCGGATCGAACTGAAAGAATGTAGATTTTTGTGCAGAGTTATCTAAAATTAGCTCTGGAGCAGGTAATCCTGAAACTCTAGTTTGTATAGAAAAGATGCGATGCATAACTTCAATGCGATCTGATTCACTAAGATGTGGAAAATTCACTATGAGTTTGGTCAGCTCTGGTTTGCTACGAAGGGCAGCAATCAAAATATCACCTTGAGCATAGGTAGTGAGCAAAGACTCTTCAAGAAAATTTCTAGAATCAAAATGCAACACCGAGGCACCCGGAAAAAGATTCTGGAAAGATGCATTGGCAAAGAACGTTGGGTCTAATTGCTCTTGTGATACTACTGTTGAATAGTGGTAACTCCCAGCAGTCTGTGCCTCACTACACTCTACTGCATGAGTGTTAACACAACTAATAAATGATAAGATGAGTAATCCTCTTTGCTTCATATACTTATCTTCCTAATATGTAGAAGTTTAAACTTGATTTAGGCATTTCAAATTTTATAGATCTTAGTCTTGACCAAATTAGATTTAGTTAAGCGATTTCCAGCGATTAAGTTTTTTATTAGCTTTTACTCACACCATGTCTACTCTAATGCGTGCGCTCATTTTATAAAAGCCATTCATTTGAGTTAAAGCCGCTAATTAATTCCTTATTTAGCTCATAACTTATCATTTTAATTTAACGATAGGCATTAAATAAAATTCGATGTGAACTAACAGACATTAAAATGCCAAAGCCTGCTAAAAAAGTAACCATGGCGGTGCCACCATAACTAACAAGAGGTAAAGGAATACCAACTACTGGCAAAATGCCCATAACCATACCGATATTAACAAAAGCTGAGAGAAAGAATGTCATAGAAAGGCTAGCTGTTAATAAACGAGTAAAGCTAGTTTGAGCTTGATTTGCAATTTGCAATCCCCTTAGGGAGATAAAAATAAAAAGGATAATTAAAATAATACTACCTACAAAGCCAAATTCTTCTCCACTCACTGCAAAGATAAAATCAGTAGCATGTTCTGGTAAAAAATTTAAATGTGATTGAGAACCTTGTAGCCAACCTTTGCCAAAAGCACCACCTGAGCCAATAGCGATTTTAGATTGGATAATATGATAGCCCGATCCTAATGGATCTTGTTCTGGATTAAGTAAAGTTAAAATACGTTGCTTTTGATAATCATGCATAATATGCCATAAAAGAGGCGCGCAAAGGCTTGCAAAGAATCCTACTGTTAAAATAACTCGTATTGATATACCAGCTAAAAAAATAGCACTTAATCCAGCGGAGGCAACCATAATTGCTGTGCCTAAATCAGGTTGTTTAGTAATTAGCAGCGCTGGCATAAAAATAATGATACTCGCAATACCAGCTGTCTTTAAATCAATAGGCATTGGTTTCCGATCTAAGTACCAGGCTGCCATTAAAGGAACTGCTAACTTCATAATTTCTGAAGGTTGGAAACGAAATAAACCTAGATCAAGCCAGCGCTGAGCACCTTTACCAATTTTGCCCATAATCATAACTGCAATAAGTAAGGCAAGGCCTATGCCATAAAGCCAGGGCGTCCAAATTTTATACTTATGTGGTGGAATTGCAGCAAATACTAACATTATACTAACAGCAAAGGCTAAACGTATAGCCTGACGAATAATCATATGAATATTTTCATTGGACGCACTATATAAAATAAGCATGCCAAAGGCCATTAGAGTAATTAACAAACCCAGTAAAGGCCAATCAACATGAAAGGATTTTACAGTAAATCTATAAACCGGACGCGAATGATAGTGTTTCATGTGCTAGCCTCATTCTGTTTAAACTGAAAGTAGGCATCAAGAACCTTGCGAGCAACATTTGATGCAGCAAAATCATTTTCAACCAGAACTGCAATAGCAATTTCGGGTTTTTCAATGGGTGCAAAAGCAATAAATAAAGAATGATCTCTTAAAAACTCAGGAATTTCTTCATAACGTTTTTTCTCATATTGGCGACCACTAAATACTTGTGCTGTGCCTGTTTTACCAGCAACAGAGTAAGGAGCTGTTCGACCAAAACGATAACCAGTTCCTTCTTCACTTTTAATTACAGCTCGCATTGCTTCGCCAACCACTGTCCAATAATTTTCGTCTTTTAGTTTTATAGGATATTCTTCAACTGGTTTAAATAGGTGTATTTCATCTCGATCACTTTGTATTGATTTTTGGAGTAAATGGGGTCGATACCGACGGCCTTTTTGACTTAAAGCAGCTGTCGCATTGGCTAATTGTAGTGGTGATGCAAGCATAAATCCTTGGCCTATTGCAGTAATCAAGGTATCACCTGGAAACCAGGGCACCCCTTTACTGCGTCGTTTCCAATGGGCATTAGGTACAATGCCAGGTGCCTCTTCATTTAAATCGACATTAGTAAGCTGGCCAAAGCCAAATTTATGTAACATATCTTCTAGCGTTCTAATTCCTATTTTATGCCCTAGCTGGTAAAAATAGGTGTCACAAGAAACGGTAATGGCTCGTGCAAGGCTAATCATGCCATGTCCTGTTTTTTTCCAATCGCGATACTCGTGGCTAACACCGGGTAATTTAAACCAGCCCGGATCAAAGACCCGATAATTAGTATCAATGGCTCCTTTTTCTAACCCAGCTAAAGCAATAAAGGGCTTTACTGTTGACGCCGGTGGATATAGTCCTCGTACAGCACGATTATATAATGGTCTATCTTTAGCGGTAGCTAATTTTTGATAGTCATTGAGATTGATGCCGTTAACAAACAGATTAGGATCATAGCTTGGTGAACTTGCCATTGTTAAAATATCACCATTATGAGTACTTATGGCAACAACTGCGCCTCGCTTATCTTTTAAAGCTTCATAAGCAACTTTTTGTAAGCGCGAATCTATGGTTAAATAAAGCTTTTCGCCTGAGACTGGATTTTGCTTATCTAGTACTCTGATTGTACGGCCACTAACGTCGGTTTCAACTAATTGATATCCGACTTGGCCATGTAAAAGCTTTTCATAAAATTTTTCAATACCTGCTTTGCCAATAAAATTTGTTGCACGGTAATTAGTTGGATTTACTTCGCGCAATTCCTGCACATTAATTCTACCAACATAGCCTAAAAGATGTGAGGTTATTTCGCCTAATGGATAATAACGCATTAATCGCGCCTTAATATTTATCCCAGTAAACTGATGTTGATGGGAAGCAAAAATAGCAACTTCTTCTTGATCTAATTTAAGTTTTAAAGGAATAGGAACAAACGAGCGATTTTGCCGGCGAGTACGATTGAAATTGTCAATATCTTCATCACTTATTGAAGGAAGGAGTTTTCTTAAATCTGCAAGTGTTTTTTTTAAATTCTTTACATGTTCTGGTATAACTTCTAATACGTAGACAGGGATGTTTTCAGCAAGGATTACCCCTTTTCTATCTAAAATAATACCTCTTGGCGGGGCAATAGGAATAATGGTCATTTGGTTTTTTAAAGAAAGCGTCTTATATTGCTTATACTGGGCTAATTGTAGGTACCCCAATCTGGCAATAATGACTGCTGAACAGCAAATGATAATTGCAATCAATAAATTTAAACGAGAACAATGAATATTGAACTCAGCTTGTTCATTTTTAACCCGTTGATTAAGGCGCATCTTTTAGTGTTATTTTTAAAAGCCAATGAAAAATGAATGGACATCTTAACGCAAAATATCATTTGTGATAAGGGTGATTATAAATAATTGACCATGCTCGATAAATGGCTTCTAACAAAACAATTCTAACTAAAGGATGAGGGAGTGTAAGGGATGATAAAGACCATTGTTCTTGACTACGTGCTAAGGTGTGCGGCGTTAAGCCTTCTGGTCCACCAATAATAAAGCAAACATGACTCGTGATTTGTTGCAATGCTTCAAATTTTAAAGCAAGCTTTTCACTACTAAACGTTTTACCGCCAATTTCAAGTGCTATTATTCTGGCAGCGTCTGGAATGACTGCATCAATGAGCAGTGATTCTTTCTCTAAAATACGTTTTAAATCACTTGTCTTGGTCCGCTTTATTAAAGGAATCTCAATTAAATTTAATTTAACGTATTCCTTTAATCGTTTACTATATTCATTAAAGCCTTGCTCAATCCAAGCAGGCATTTTATTACCACATGAGATAATAGTAATTTTAAACATATTAAATTATTGATCATCTTGCCATAACCCTTCCAAATTATAGAAGGTTCTAGTATCTGGCTGCATCACATGTAAGACAAAATCGCCAAAATCAATTAATGCCCAATCACCGCTTTCTAGGCCATGGGAGCCTAGTATTGGCATATTAGCCTGTTTCATCTTTTCGACTACATTGGTAGCAATAGCTTTAACATGTCGCGAAGAACGACCGCTACTAATAACCATAAAATCGGTCACTGCAGTTTGCTCGCTCACATTAATAGTAACAACATTGATTGCTTGATTATCGTCTAAGATGGCAAGAAGTTTTTTAAGTTCAGGTGATTGTTCTAACATAGTTAAATCAGTTTAAAGCGTTGCATGATAACAGACATAGTTAAGACAATTCAAGCTGGCTTAACATGTAGGTTGGGCTAAACGAAGTGCCGCCCAACAAATGATAAATAGAATACATTGCCTTATGACTGAAACAGTTGAACAGCGCTATGGTTAGCTCAATCTACAATCTTTTGCCAACATCCTACTCTTTATCTGCGAGATCCAGGTTCCATAGGAATTCATAGCTCACTCACAAAGTCTATTGAGCGATTGGCTTTATTTCTTCGTTATATTGCAATGCTCTTTTGATGACTTTGCGTCCATAAAAATATTTACCAAAAACATTGGTTACTAATTGATTAATCATATGTGGAAGAAAAGGCATTGGCCTTAATACATCAATAATCAAAACGGCCCGGTAATCCTCACTCTGATTTCTAACCTCATGAGGCCAAGAATCATCAAATAAAACAGCTTGACCCTCTTGCCAAGTATAGGGTTGATTATTAACAATGATTTCTGGCGGATAGTTTTTAGGTATATGAAGGCCTAAATGATAACGAAGATAGCCCATATAAGGACCTTTATGCAGCGGAATAGATTTTCCTGGTTCCAAAATAGAAAAAAAAGCTTGAATTAAGTTAGGAATTCTTTTTAACAATTGACAAAGTTTAGGGCATAAAGTTTGCGCTTTTTCTAACTCATAGCCTAAAAGATAGACCATAAAAACATTCCAGTTCTTTTGTGTTGTGTCTGAGATTTCAGCTTCACCGGGGTCAATATCGTGATACCTGGGTAGTTGACTGCTACTTGTTAAGACCTGATTAAACTCTTGCTTTATTTCATTAAAATGGCTGGTTATTTCATTTAACGAGGGGAAAGTTTGTTCGATATCAAAAAAAGTTGGACGTTTTTCATAACCAATATAACGGCTATAAATATTATTAATAATATCTTTAAAATAATGATAATCCATGAATAAGCCTAGCATGATTAGCTTTGTTCTCGGTATGTTATTCAAATCATATGATTAATGTCAATTGATTATGGGTATGTTGAAAACTTGTTTATTTGAATTAAATTCATATTGGTTAGGCTGTTCAACATATTTATACTGATAGATTTATTAAATTTTGCTAAAATGAGCTTTTTAAATTTATTGCCATGTAACTGTAATCGCAATATTTTAATAGAGAATCCTACCTAAATGAGTTTTACTTCTTGGTACTATCCTTCATTTATTGCTCTTTTATTATATGGAGCGTGGGGGTATTGGGGCTCTAGAGCAGCTGATTTTATCAATCCTTTATCTATTACTTTTTACTCAAGCTTAGGCGTACTCATTTCTGGTATTATTTCATTAGTATTATTAAGTTTTAAACCTGAGCTTTCTAGTAAAGGTAGCTTTTATGGTTTATTAAATGGTTTGGCCAGTGGAATTGCATGTATTTTCTTTATCATGGCACTACGAAAGGGCCCAGCAATACCTGTGGTGCTTATAACATCCATGTACCCCGTTGTAACTCTAATTCTATGTATGATTTTTTTAAAGCAGACGATTACTTATAAGCAAGCATTAGGAATGGTATTTGCTTTTATAGCTTTATTTTTGCTTGCTAATGAATGAATTAAATTTTATTGAAGATATTTATAATGTTCCTGTATGGTTTTGCTAAATTTTAAAGCTTTAAATTGGTGTTAAAGTGTATTAAAAACAACTGACTAAACTGTTTTAACTCTCTATCAGAATGAATTTCAATAAACAAAGTTTGTGGATAATTTTGTTGTAATTGTTTTAATAATGTTTGCACTCGCTTTTCAAATCCCCACATATATTTTAACAAAGACCAACTTACTTTTTCATGGCAATTGGTTGCGCGATCGTCAATTCGTTTATCTTTATAGAAAAATCTTTTCAGAACACGCCAATAACAAAGCATTTTTGGATAGTTAAAATATAGGCATAGTGTGGCTCGCTTATAGCGCATCTCAAATGATTTAGTTGAGTTACCGTCAATAATCCATTGTTCTTGATTAACAAAGGATTGTTGAATAGAGAGAAATTCTTGGTAATTTCGTTCTACCCAATAATCGGTAAAAAAATATTTATCTAGGTGATAAAGAGGTAAGTGCGTCTGTTGATGCAATTGATAAGCAAAAGTAGATTTACCACTACCACTGCGTCCCATAATCATAATACGATGAGGCATAACTAGGCTTTTGAAGAAATCTATTAAATAATTTTAAATATTTATCAATTTTAGCTAAAAGTATATAAAACTTAAATATTTATTTGTTGAAAAATAAATCACTCAAACGAGGTTCTTAAAATAATTTAATTGCTAATTGGCATCTATAGATTTAGACTTATCGTCTATTAGAAGTTTAAGTATAGATATAAGTTTATTTTTCTCCTCTTTATTAAGCCATTCCTTTGTTTTCTCTAACGACTTAAGTTGTTTATGAATTACTGATAATACAGGTAAATTTATTTGGTGTAACTGAGCGTAATCTAAAACATTAAAGATAATATACTGAGATTCAATCGGCCTACTTATTTTAAAATCATAATACATACTTGGATAATAGCCTTTTAATGTAGCAGTTACCGCAATAAGTTTCTCGATTTTATTTTCAATTAAAGCCCCATCTTTTTTTGCAGCTAAACAGACTTCATACATTATAGCTCTGGCGATATCTTGGTATTTTTTTTGAGTCGCAATAACATCAACGGATACATTAAGTAAAAGAGATAAACTGCTAAAAGGGGTGTTCCACAATAACTTAGACCAACGAATTATACGATGATTTTCAAAAAGATGTATTTGTGGAAACAGCCCATTAGAAAGATTTACCGTAGCTAATTGCTGTTTTATATATTCACAAGAAGAAAAATCGTGGCTTTTAAAAGGGGCTAAATTTAATTCACCTAAGTGGGTTATTTTGACATACCCAGGTTTTACTCGGATAGCGCCAATAGTTGTTACACCACATATAATTGTCTGTGTATTTATAAAAGTAGATAAATATTCCTCATTACCAATTCCATTTTGTAAAATAAGTAGTTTACTATTTGGTTTTAAAGTAGGAGGAAGAAATTTTTTCAGTAAATGATTTTCAGTGGTTTTTAGCGCAATAATTATAATATCAGCTTTGGGCAGTAGCTTATAATCCTTCTCAATTTGATGGGGCTTTACTTGCTTAACACTACCACTTGGCAATTCAATTTCATAGTACTTCTGGTCTTGTACAATAGAGAAGTCAGACTGTTCAAGATAACAAACATAGCTTCCTGCCAAAGAAAATAAACCACCATAAAACTTACCAATAGCGCCTGAGCCAATAACTGTAACTGATATCATTTTATTAGTTTTAAGCCAAATTTATGTTGATAAAACAAGAAAGTATATTAGCATTATTAAAGTTTAAAATAATTAATTTTTATGTATTGCTTGTTATATCCTTAACGATTTTATTGTTTTAAATCAAAAAAGAAATTGAGTTGATTAGGGCTTTTGAAAAGAAAATTGATAGGTGTAAAAATAATTACTTAATATTTCGTTAAGCTATTTTGTGTAAAATCCGAACATTTGTTGACTTGCTATACCACTTATGTTGAACATAGTAGAAAGTAACAATAGTTGTTACCAATCCTTATTAAATTCGCAAAATATATCGCCCAAATTAATACTTCCTAATGATTTCACTGAAAAAGTTTACGCTATTTTACATCAGCGTTTACAATTATTAAGCTCTATACCATCAGAAAATAACTTAAAAATTAATGAGATATGGCAGTTATATTTATTGTCTGGTCAATTAGAGCTAATCCATAAATTAAGTAATAATGCTATAGCCTCTTTAAGCGATAATTGGGGCGCGAATGCAGCTCATTATCTTGCTTGGTCTGGGAATGCCCAGGCACTTAAATGGATTAAGAGGCATCATGCTCAATTATTTGAAATTAACAATAAAAATGGTTGTACTATTGCTCATTATGCAGCTTGGTCAGGAAATTCAGAAGTATTAACCTGGGTTAAAAATTATTATCCTCATTTGCTTGAGCTTAAAGATAAGATTGGCTGTACTATTGCTCATTACGCAGCTTGGTCAGGGAATCCTGAAGCATTAACCTGGGTTAAAAATTATTATCCTCATTTGCTTGAGGTTAAAGATAAAACTGGCTGTACTATTGCTCATTATGCAGCTCGCTCGGGAAATCCTCAAGCACTTATTCGAGTAAAAAATTATTACCCTCAATTATTTGAAGTTAAAAATAGTTTAGGCTTAACTATCTCGCATTATGCCATGTTTAGTAATAATCCTGCACAACTCGATTTAGCCTTAACGTTAAGTAATACACCAAATACATTCGATATTGATATCATTTATCTATCTGATCCTACTCAGCAAAATAAGTGCTTGCAAACTATTGCTAAAATGCTAGATAGCAATGTCTCTTTAACGAGTATTAAATTCCCTAAAGATATTGCGCCAGCGATACAAAAAGCAATTGTAGATGAACTAACAATTAATAGGACAATCAAGGAGGTAACCCCTAAATTAGAGGAATTAATTAATAGTTCTTATGAAAGAAATAACCAGATTTCAAGCTTACCAATACCAACTTTATTTAACATCTTTAAAAGTGTATTACCTCTCAGCATATCTGATAAGAAAGTAAGTGTTTTATTTAACAATATGAGGACTTACTTAAATCCATCTCATCGCCACAATTATTTAAAAAATAAAATAATTGATTTAATTAACAATGAAATTAAATGGCTTTCAGCTTTTCAACTATCTAAATTTTTGGGTTTAGTAGAAGGCAGTGAAGATAAAGTTGCCGCACTTGAGCAAATAAGAGAAATGATTACTAATAATAATTACACTTCTTTAGATGAATTAAAAAAATTTATTATTGGTATTTTCGCTTCCTATCAAGATATTTTAAAAAATCAAAGCTATTTACTTTCTCTATTTCAAACAAAGCAACAAACTAGCTCCTGCCATGTAATTGACGCTTGTTATAAACTTTTAGATATTAAACCAAAATTTAATTCGCAAGTAGTTTAATGAATAACTTCAGCATTTTCCTACTTGTTAAAGTTTAAAGCCTTTTAAAATTAAGGTTATTCACAAAATCTGGGGATAACTCTGTGTGGTATTTGGAGAAAACACTTAATTACCCAGATTTTAAGGGTTGATTTGATTAATTAAGGTTTTGATAAGATTGCTTATTTAAAACTCATGGTTATCATAAATCAATAATAGGTTGGGTTAAACGAAGTGCAGGCCAACAAATTATAAAGATTTTACATGCCCTAAGACTGAAATTGTTGGGCTGCGCTATGCTTAGCCCAATCTACGTGGACTAATATAATCTTTAAAATTTAACTGTTCCACTAAAGCTGGTTATTTATTCATTTTTTCTAAATTAATTAACCATTCTTTACGGGCTATTCCACCACCATAACCGCTTAACTGGCCATTTTTATTAATAACACGATGACATGGAATAATAATAGCTAATTGATTTGCACCATTGGCTTGTGCAACTGCTCTAAAAGCTGCGGGTTTTCCAATAGCTTTGGCAATATCTAAATAAGTTCGTGTTTCACCCGTAGGAATCTTTTTTAATGCGTCCCATACTTTTTGTTGAAAAGGGGTACCTAGAAGGAATATAGGCGTTTTAAAAGTCTGCAATTTACCATCAAAGTATGCAGTTAATTCCTTTTCTATAGATGTAATAGGAGAGGTTTTTCCTGGTAAAATAGACGCTTTTGTTTTAGCTTTCAAACTTTCTATTTCTCGTTCTAGGCCCCGACGATCAACAAATTCTAAAAGATATAATGCCGAGTCAGAACTAATTACAATCATCGGTCCAAGTTTTGTATCAAGCCATGATGCGTATAAAATGAATTTATGCTCTGAGTGTGATGGTGCAATACCTAAATGGCGAGAAAAAGCTTCTCTTAATCCACTCCCTGACTCATAACCTATTGTCAACTGAGTATTAATTATGGAATCGCCTTTGCGAATTTGCTTCATTGCAATTCCCAATCTACGCGCTCTAGCATAAGCAACAAAAGTCATACCAAATCTTTTTTTAAATTGACGGCGGGCAGTCGAAGCATCAACAGAAATTTGCTGAAAGTCACTTTCTTTCCATCTTTTTTCCGGATTATCTTCAACAGCTTTGACAAGAAATTGAATAAGATGAGAAACCTCATTGGGAGGAGATAGAGGTTGACAACGTTTGCAAGGTCTATATCCCGTTAATAAAGCATCCTGGGCTTTATTAAAAAATTCACAATGTTCAAACTTAGGTTTTCTAGCTGCACAGGTTGGTCGACAAAATACGCCAGTTGTCTTAACCCCGACAAAAAAGATACCTTCATAATTCGTATCTTTATTTATTAAAGCTTGATAATACTCTTGATATTTATTCATAAAGATAAATTTTTATAAACTAGCCTTGTCTTATAGTATAAATTTTTTAATAGCGGGTTGCCGCCGAAAACCAGGCACCAATTTTTAAAGTTATTTCGGCTTTTATTATTGCTACAAATTTCTTCGGAAAAATTTACAAACTGACAAAGTTTAATATTTGACATTTTAAATTAGTATGTCTAAATTATTTTCATTTTTTGTTATTTATGAGAAATAAATCTGAACCTACGCCGCTTGGAGTGAATTATTATAACAATATTACCGGCAGTGACTTACGTGGTATTAGCACCCCCTCAGAAAATGTTGCTTGGATAAGTGGAAATAATGGTACGATTATCTGCACGATTGATGGCGGATTAACCTGGAGTATTAAAAAAATTCCGGGTACTGAAAAATTAGATTTTCGTGATATTAAAGCATTTGATGAACATACAGCCTATGTAATGAGTGTTGGTTATGGGCAAGATTCTTGTATTTATAAAACTAACAATGGTGGACAAACCTGGACATTACAATTACAAGGTCAACATTCAGCAGAATTTTTTAATTGTATGGCTTTTTGGAATCAACATCATGGCCTAGTTCTTTGCGATCCCCAAGAAGATAGATTTAAGCTTTATACAATAAAAGATGGAGACAATTGGTTACCTATCCCTTCAGATTCAATACTAACAGCTTCTGATAACGAAGGTGCATTTGCTGCAAGTGGTAGTTGTATGACTGTCTATAGTGATACAAATGTATGGTTTGGTACTGGTGTCAATAATGCTCGTGTTTTTAAAAGTACTGATAGTGGATTTAATTGGACGGTAGCGGAAACACCGATTAAAAAAGAAAACAACTCTTCAGGCATTTTTTCTATTGCATTTTCAGATTTAAAGCATGGAATGATTGCTGGAGGTGATTTTAAAAATCCCAATATTGGCGGTCCAAACTTAGCTGTGACGATTGATGGCGGTGCTACTTGGAAGAGTTTGGATATTTCTCCACAGCATTATTGGTCAGCTATTTCGTTCACGCAAGATAAGCACAATTTTATGGTAGTCGGCTCAACCCATGCTGGTTACGCATCAAGTTTTTTTGGTAATCCATTAACTATAAAAAATGTTTGTAAAACAGATAATGAGTCAACAGCTAGTGACTCAGGCTTAACTTGGGAAAGAGCATTAAATAATGTTAATTTAAATGCATTTAGTTTTTGGAAAAAAGACAGTGCACTTGCTGTGGGGCCCAAAGGCAACATTGCTGAAATTAAAATACCTGGTCAAAAAATGTGAATAAGAAAACCTAATCTTTTTAAATAAGCGTAGGTTGGGCTAAATGAAGTGCAGCCCAACAATTTTGCCATATATGTATAGCCTATTCATCACATTTGTTGGTTTGCATTATGCTTAGCCTAACCTACATTTGCTTTTTATCTATACGCCAGTGCTGTAGGATTATTATAAAGAAGGGATACCGAAAATAAGATGAGTAGAAATCGTCTAGGGAGAGATAAACCAAAACATTAACATTCTAGGAATTTATAATGAAAATTACTGATGATAATGATACTTCAACAGAAGAAAGTATTTTAACTAAATTACCCAAGGATGTTCGAGGCTATCTATTTGGCTTCTTTAATCAAAAAGACCTACGTACGATTGCTATCGCAAACAAAAAGCTAAAAGAATATTCTACTGAAAAACTTAATGAATTGACTGACAAATATAAATCTAATATTTTTTATACAGTAGGAAATCCTATTCAATTTTCTGATAATACTTCTAGTCACTATATTTTAGACTTATTTCCTCAATTTACCTATAGAAATAAGATACCCCCTATAGAAATATATAACTCCTTTAGTGTAAAAAATATTGAAAGCCTAAGGCTTTTCGCAAATGAAGATGATGCCTACGAGTATTCTAGGTTTTTAAGAACTGGAAGTCATTTAAACAACGGTGAGGAAGCATTTCAGTCTGCTATTTTTAAAGTTAATTATTTAAAAGAAGTAAATCGTTGTAGTAAAAGAAAAGAAACTATAATCATTAATCCTAATTGTCATTCTACTATATATGACTTAAATGAGCGTTCTAGAGATATTGAATTTTTTGAGGCAAAGAGATTTGATGTAATTCCTTTGAAGGGAATATTGAAAATTCATTTGCAAGAAAAAGAAAAATTTCGTGATTATGGAACCGTAAATTTTTCAAGTTTTAAAAAAGAAAATAACTATTTTAATTTTAATAGCTGTAATATTTGCTGAAAAATTATTACATGTTAACTATAGGCTTAACTTATTTTTATTATCCAATTATATTTTATATTAATGTAAATGAATGGGTACGAATAATTAATTGTTCTTGCTGAAATCGTTGCTCTAAACAGATGCGATAACTATGCCACCAATCAAGCGAAAAATGATCATCCATAATTTCAAAAATAATTAACTCATCTATTACAATTTTGTCATTTTCCTTTTGCCAAAAACCTTGCATAGGAGCACGCGTATAAGCAGTTAATCCACCAAATTCTTTTATTAACTCATCGTATGTTTGTTTGAATAATTTCTTGGGAAATTTTTTCTTTTGATTATCATAAACAGGTAAGAATAATTCGATAAGATGCATATTGCTCCTCGGCAGGCCTTTAACTATATATTTTTAAAATTATACCTATTATCTTTTATTTTAAATATTAAATTTTACTTAGTTTGGAATTGTTCATTATTTTATAAAACTGTTATTTTTAAATTTACATCCCCTATAAATAAATCACTATTTCCTTGACTTGAGCATTTTTAATTTAATAGACTGCAAAAAAATTATAATAAAAATAGAGGCTTGGCATGCAAAATAAATTTCTACCTTATATGCAAGGGTGTTTTGAATCTTTAGCAAAACAAGATCCCCACTTATTCAAGCTGATAGAAGAAGAACATCAAAGGCAGAATAATTCTCTTATTCTAGTTGCTTCATCCGGCGTTGCCTATCCGTCCGTCATTGCTGCTAGTACTAGTGATATCACCAATTTAACTTTAGAAGGTTATATTGGTAATCGCTTTCATGCTGGTTGTGAAGTGATTGATCAAATAGAGCACTTGGCTATTGAAAGAGCAAAGCTAGTTTTTAAAGCACGCTATGCTAATGTCCAACCCCTAAGTGCAGCCATTGCTAATAATGGGCTACTTTTTAGCTTATTAAATGCTAACGATACAATATTAGGAATGCACCTTGATGCAGGAGGGCATTTAACCCATGGAGCCAAAGCTTCGATTTCAGGTAAATACTTTAATGCAATCTCGTATGGGGTGAACTCAGAAGGTTTAATTGATTACGATGAAGTAAGGGCTTTAGCAAAAACGCATCAACCAAAACTTATTATTTGTGGTGCTAGTGCTTATCCTAGACTTATTGACTATAAGATTTTTCGTGAAATCGCTGATGAAGTAGGAAGTTATTTGTTAGCTGATATTTCGCATATAGCTGGTTTAATTGCTGCTGAACTCATACCAAGTCCTATTGATGACGCGCATTTTGTTGTCACTAGTACTTCTAAGCAATTATATGGCCCACGGGGCGGTTTAATTTTAATGGGTAAAGATGCTGATACTATTGTTAATGGTAAAACTTTAGCTAATCTTGTGCAAAATAGCATCTTTCCAGGTATTCAGGGTGCTCCTAATTTAGCTTCCGTTACCGCTAAGACTGTTATGTTTGGAGAAATATTATCAAATAATACTTTTCTACCCATGATGAAACGAGTACAAGCAAATGCACAATACTTAGCTAATGCATTAACTGAAAAAGGGTATCGGGTTGTGGCTGGAGGAACAGATACACATATGGTGCTTGTTGATGTGTTTTCTTCAAAAGCAATGACTGGGTTTGTTGCTGAAAAGGCATTAGAACAATGTCGAGTTATTGTAAATAAAAACAGAATACCAGAAGATCAACATTCTGTTTTTGTCACCAGCGGAATTAGGTTCGGTACTAATACTATTGCCTATCAGGGTATGGAAAAAGAAGGTGTAATAGCTTGTGTTGACATTGTAGATAAGATACTTTCTGCAACTCAGTATCTAGATAAAAAGAAATTTGAATTAAACCCTAAAATAGCGCAAGAAGTTAAGGAAGAGATAATTCATATTAAACAAAATTTATGTAATCAGAATATGAAAATAAGTAGAAAACATGAGTCTTTCGCAGAGAGCTTAGTCTAATTTTTTATTTTAAGGAATGTGATGTTTTCTATAGTAATTAGCATCCTGTTACTACATTTAGGATTTGTAGCTTTGCCTGGGCCAGATTTTGCAATAGCTTTGAATACAAGTCTTACAAATGGAAGAAAAGCAGGAATCTTATGTGCCAGTGGTATTGCTACTGGCATGTTACTAAATGGCTTAATAAGTTTTTTATTAGGCTCAGCTATTAATAAGAATTACCCTAAACTTTATTTTTTATTTATATCTTTGGGGCTTTTATATTTATTTTATATTGGTTTTAGTTTGATACTTAAATTTTATTTTTCTGATAGAAATATTTATTATAAACCTGCTCCTATTCAATTAAAAAAATCATTCCTCACAGGTTTTATTACGAATCTAACCAATATAAAAATTACACTTTTCTTTACTTCTATTTTGCCATTATTTATGAGTTTGAATAAATATTTTCAATTTCTTGCCTTAGCAAGTATTGGCATAACTACTTTTGCCTGGTTTAGTTTTGTAGCATATTTTTGTGATAAGAAAATTAAAACCATCTTTATTAATAAAATTCACCAGGTCGAATTAGTAATGGGCATCATTATAATTATATTTGCTATAGCAACTTTTTATAAGTTTGTAATGTAGATTCTAATATACTAGAGATTTAAAATTACCTGAATGTTAGGCAACGTCCCTGAAGTCTTGTCTAACGAAACTTAGCTGAGCTATATTCCTCTTGCATAATATGTTGCTGCTGATACTTTATTACTTCTTGTTGACATTCTGTTGTTTGGTAGTTAGAGCTTTGCAAATCTAAAACAGTTTCATTTGCATGATTAACAATGGTCGTATCAATACGCTTATCTTGTAATAAACGCTTAACACAGGCTAAGTGACCACGTTCCACTGCATCATGAAGTGCAGTATAACCAACATTATCTTGTTTATTGATATCTAATTTAGGGTCAGCTAAAAACAAATTAAGAACTGCTACATCACCAATTGATGTCGCCATAAATAAAATAGGTTCAGTTGACCCCATGGTTGCATTAATATTAATGCTTGGAGTTTTTAAAAGCATTTTAACAATTTCAAAAGCCTCTTCATATTCTTTTCCCTTTTTTCCAGCGATGTTTCGTATTGCATCTGTTAAAGGTGTTGTGCAATAGAGATTACTGCAATTAGTTACTTTAATATTTGGGTAAGCAATTAGGCAGCCACGAATAGCATGTACGTCATTTAAACGAATAGCAACAATTAGATTATCAATATCTTCCCGAATGACACCTGGATTGCTTGCTTTAAATTTTTCAAAATAACTAAGATCTTCTGCACGCTCTTGCTTCTTCTTTTCAAGCATCTTTCTTAAACTTTCATCTTTGGTCATGCTAACTAAAGAGTCACCTCGATAAGGGGACTTAAATAACGTACCTGGATATTGAGATAATAAAATTACCGTCTTAGGATGTTCATATTGTAATGCTAACACTGAAGGTGTAGTGCCATTTACATCACACGCGTCTGGACTTACGCCACCATAATAGACCAAATTACTAATATTTTCGTTATTACCACTTCTTGCTGCAGCGTGAATGGCAGTACTGTAGTTGTGTGTTGGTTTATTTATAATTTCTGGGTAAACATCCATAAGTAACTGCAAAATTTTTGGATCTTTACTGCCAGCATAATAGGCGCTGTACTCACTCGGTTTAGCCTTATGCTTAAGTAAAGCTTCAACTAAATCTACTTTATTAGCTTTAATAGCGTAGTCTAAGGGATTATCGTAATCTATTCTGCTGGTACTTGCACCTGCTTTAATTAACAGATCAATCATTTCGACAGACTTTACTAAACATAAAGCTTCTTGATCAAACCAGTTGGTTTGATTGACTGCTTGTGGAAATAGCTTAATGAGTTTGGAGGCAAGCTCTAAATTGTTATTTTTTACAGCAAAGTGTAATAAAGGGTAACCTTGAAAAATTTGTTTTTCAAATAACCACGAACTTAATTCATTTAAGTCTTCGGCAGTTACATTATCATTAAGAAAGTGATTTAGTATTATTAAACGATGACTCATATTGGGGTTTAAAATAATACCGAGCGCTTGTATTTGTTTATCGAACTTCTCGGTAGAATCACCCTTAGTTCTTAGCTTCCACTGATGCAGCATAAATTCAGCTTGCATGATCTCTTGATTTGCTTCGGAATTAAAATGATTTTTTATTAATTCTTTGACAGCTTGTGCTTTTTCTTCGGGTATTAATTTCTGGATAATTAATCGCATAAATAAATGTGGAAGAAAAGGGTGATTCGCATTGCGTGAAATAAATTCTGCTAAATAAAATTGTTCAAAAAATGATATTGTATCTGTATATAATTCATCTGCAATATCTTCTGGTAAAAATAACCGATACTTTACTTTCAAAGCGATAAGCATACTTGCTAGGCTACAATTACCGACAGTTTGAAACTTTCCTGCAATTGTATTAGCAAATGTTAAACCTAATATTTCATGTAATTCATGTTGAATATAAGATTTATTTGATTCATAGTTACTTTTGTTAAAAAGCTTATCTAGAACTGCTTCATTTAAATTTTCATGCTTAGATATTTTATAATGTTCAGTGGTTGCATCTGTACTACAGCCACCGCCATTATTACGGTAAAAATCATCTTGTTGAATAATGATATCTATCGCATGCTCAGGCCAGCCTGTAATTATTTCAGCACCTAAATTTTTACTATCAGTTAGTACTGAGGAAAGTAAGCTAGCTTTAGACGAATTTAATGACGGATAGTAATTATTCCAAGATGAAGACAAAAAATAAAAGCGCATTGCCTTGATTGTCATATTCCTTACTTGCTTAATGGACTCGAGATGGTCAGCATGTTTTCCATTTTGCTCACAATCTTTGACATACGCATTCATTAAATGGACTATAAAAGGGGCAGTATCAGAATAATTGCTGCCCGTTAACTTAATACTATTAGCACTATTAGTTGCTATCGAGCCACCTAAGGAAAATAAATGGCCAAACATTTTACAATCTCGTCCAATATCAGGAGTATTTTTAGATTGAAGACATTTTTCTTCCCAAGCCAACATTGCTTCATCAAAGCAATTTAAATCAAATAAGGATTCATTCAAATAATTTATCGCTTGTAGTTGCTCCTTACTATTTTCTTGGGTTAGGTCTTTAATATGTTTAGTCGCTAAACTTAAATCAAATTTAGGGTTGAGCTCTTTAAGCTTAGTGTATATTTCATCCCGCTCATAAGAATGTTCTTTAAGAGCAGCACAAGCTAAGCAGTATTCCAGATCTATATCAATATTTGCTTCAACTAGCGCCTTAATTAAAGGTAGTATTGTTGACTCTGTGACACGTTTTTGACGAAACTCATTAAAGCAATCTGATATAATTTTTTTAAGAAGACTGTTGTATTCTTTTTTATTTTTACATATTTCGAGAATGTTTTTAAATTCAGAGATAATACTGTAGTCTGAACTTTTTAATAGTTCACTTAAAATAGTTTTACCATTTAAGCTCTTTTCAAAAAATAAAGGTGGATGTAGTTTTAAAACCTCTAACAACAATATTTTATTCGCATACTCTGATCGGCCTGCTTTATTTTCATTAATCAAATCTATTACAGATTTACCATCCTTGTTTTTATATAAAACATTAATTCCTTTTTCTATAAATGATTTAGCTATTTCTTCAGCTGAATATTTACAATGAAGAATTGCCAGTTGCAGATAGTTATTGCCATCATCATCTAAACTATGGACGTTAAATTGCTCATGATTAATAAATGCATTAATTAATGCTTTATCCGTATATTCATCATTTGATAATAATTGTGCTAACGCGGTTTGCCCTTTACTATTTTTAATATTGGGATTAGTTTTAGCATTTTTAACTATATGAGGAACATACTCTCTATAAGAATATGAATTCTCCGAAAGCATGTGCAGTAATATTGAATTATATTTGGAGGTTTTCTGATTAGGATTAAAGTCTTTATGTTTTATTAATTTTTGCAAAGATTCTTGGTGTTGGAAGAAACTTGAATTTAAGATTAATTCAAAAAGAGTTAAATCTCCTCCCAATGGCTGATTAATATCAAAATGCTCATCCTCAAACAAGAAATCCAAAACTTGACTTGTATAAAAATCATTATGTTTTAAATAACAACTGAGAAAACTCATACCTTCATTATCAACAGTATTTAATGGGGCTCCAGCTTTTACTAATGTTTGTACATAATCCTGGAAATTTATGTTTTTTACATGCTTTGACTTAGCTAATACATGCAAGACTGAATCACCCTCATCGGTAAGTTCAGTCACTGTAAAATTTTCTTCGCGAAGTTTACTTAAAATTTCATTAGGTTGGTTTATATTATTCAGTAAATCTAGTAGCTTTGAACTTAGCATTTTTTTACCAATGTGTTTTTAAAGCCGGCTAGTGTAGCAGCCAAATATTAATGGAATATTAAGCATTAAAGATTAAATTTGCTCAGAAGGAATTATATAAACTCTTTAGAGTAGGGTTAGTAATCTAATTAATTTATATTAATTATTAAATATTACTCATTGATGAGCTCGAAGGCGTGTTGGTAAAAGAAGTAGAATAACTAGCATATTTTAAAAGTAAAAACTTAATTATTTTATTAAGTACTATACAAAATGTAGTTGCACATAGTAATACGATAAACATACGAGTAAAAGTATGACTATAATGCTGTTTTAACTCAACTATAGTCATAGATTCGGACGCAATAGCAGTAAGATTGGCTAACTTACCAGATAAATAAGCTCCAATTCCTAATGAAACAAAGAAAATTCCCATCATAGTACTTACCTTCTCTCGGCTAGCTAGTGTCGTTATTGCGGCAAGGCCAACTGGTGAAAGTAATAATTCGGCAATTGAAATTAATAAATAAGTAGGTATAAAAAGTAAAGGCGATAATAAAATATTGGAATTTTCAGAAAAATGACAAACTAAAAGAATAAAAACATAAGCTAATGTTGTAAAACACATGGCTAGTAAAAATTTATTACCAGTCCTCATACCACTTTGCTCAAGGGTTAACTTTCTCTTATTTTTAGACATGAAATAGCCAAAAAATAACATACCAAAACTTTGAATGCTTACATAGTAGGGCGGGGGGAACTTTATGCCCAGTAAAGTAGGTTTAACAACGCGAGCAATAAATAAAGTTAAGGATAAAAACATTTGAAAGTAAAAAGCCCAAAACATGACCGAAATAAAACAAAGCAGACCTATCACCATTGTTTGATTGGCTTGCTTCGTGGGTTCATGAATATAAGTTAATACGAGATAACTTAATGATAATAAAACAACAAAGCCAAATGCTAAATCAGCAAAATGTGGATAAAATAAGATAAAGAAGGAAAGAGACCAAAGAATAGCAATCAATAAAGCAGCTTTAATTATCTTATTTGGAGAATATTGATATTGTTGATAATCTCTAATTTTATAGTACTTAGAGCCCATAATAAATACTAAAGCTGCAATAACCATACCGATAGCAGCACTTGTAAAAGCAACAGGCCAACCAAAGTAGAGATTTAAGTAACTTGGTAGGGTGGTGCCTAATATAATCCCTGAAGTTATACCCATGTAAAAAATAGTAAATCCACTCTCTCTTTGTGGTGAATCAGTATCATAGGCGTTTCCTAAAAGAGAAGAAATATTAGGTTTAAGTAATCCGGTGCCGACAGCGACCCCTGCTAAAGCTGTAATTAAGCCTTGCGTAGAAGTAACAAAAGCTAAAGCAATATAACTAATAAATAAAAAGAAAGCACCGGTAATGATAGTTCGTTTTTGACCAAGCAATTGATCAGCAATCCAACCACCAATAATGGGTGAAAGATAGGTAAGTGCTGTAAACGAACCTACTAAGGCGTAAACCTGTTTGTCTGGCCATTTAAAATGTAATGCCATATATAATGCAAGCAGAGACTGAACAACATAAAAGCCGTAACGCTCCCACATTTCGGTTGCAAAGAATACGCGTAATGCTGGTGGTTGTTTAATAGTATTTTCCACGTAAGTTTATTTTTATAACTGGAATAATGTTATATTAACATAAATGTTTGTCTATTTTGTACGCTGCTTGTAAAAAATAATTATCTCTTTGATGCCTGAAAATATTCTTTCTAATGCAAAGAGAAGGTTAGCTATTATGGTAAATTAAACATTTTGATATCTTAAGTTTATTTTTACGACTTATTTCGGTTAAATGATTTTACTTTTCTCTTTAAAGGAATCTTTTTAATTAATAATTTTCAATTGATCTCTTATGCGAATGAGTCAATAATTTGCAACTAATGAAAATAAGGATGATTTATAACTATGGAAAGTGAAAAAAGGCAGATAAAAGCTAAAACTGGCTTAACACTAGAAGCTAAAAGTTGGCTAACAGAGGCTGCTTTAAGGATGCTTTGTAATAATCTTGATCCAGACGTTGCTGAAGCGCCAGAGTCTTTAATCGTCTATGGAGGTTTAGGACGTGCAGCACGTAATTGGGAGTCATTTGATAAAATTGTTGAAGTACTTAAGCAATTAGATGACAACCATACTCTCCTTATTCAATCTGGAAAACCTGTAGGCGTATTTCCAACTCATAAAGATGCACCACGTGTTTTAATTGCTAATTCTAATATTGTACCTCATTGGGCAACTTGGTCTCACTTTAATGAATTAGAACATAAGGGCTTGATGATGTATGGGCAAATGACAGCAGGAAGTTGGATTTACATTGGCTCCCAAGGAATTGTTCAAGGCACATATGAAACATTCAGTGCTGCGGCTAAAAAACATTTTAATGGTGATTTAAAAGGTCATTGGATACTCACGGCAGGACTCGGTGGCATGGGAGGCGCGCAACCTTTAGCAGCTGTTATGGCTGGTGCTAGTATGCTTGCTGTTGAATGTGATTTAAGCCGTATTAAAAAACGCCTACAAACACGCTATCTTGATTGTTATACAGATAATCTTGATGAGGCTTTACAATTAATCGCTGACTCTTGCCAGAAAAAAGAACCCTTATCAGTAGGGTTATTAGGAAATGCTGCTGAAATATATCCAGAGTTATTGCATCGAAAAGTAAAGCCTTCTTTAATTACAGATCAGACAAGTGCCCATGACCCTCTAAATGGTTATTTACCTAAGGGTTGGTCATTAGAAAAAGCAGAATTTATGCGCAAAACATCACCTGATGAAGTTGTTAGCGCTGCAAAGCAATCTATGGCTCTACAAGTAAAAGCCATGATTGGTTTTAAAGAGCAAGGTGTCGCTGTATTCGATTATGGCAATAATATCCGTCAGATGGCTTATGAAGAAAATGTTAAAAATGCATTTGATATTCAGGGCTTTGTACCGGCTTATATAAGACCCTTATTTTGTGAAGGCATTGGACCTTTTCGTTGGGTAGCACTTTCTGGTGATCCTAATGATATTTATGCAACAGATAAAAAAGTAAAAGAATTAATTCCGGATGATAAGCATTTGCATCGTTGGTTAGACATGGCTCGAGAAAAAATTGCCTTTCAAGGCTTACCCGCAAGAATTTGTTGGTTGGGTCTTAAAGATAGAGCGCGTATAGGGCTTGCTTTTAATGAAATGGTAAAAAATAAAGAAGTAAAAGCACCAATTGTTATAGGGCGCGATCATTTAGATTCAGGCTCGGTTGCCAGTCCTAATCGTGAAACAGAAGGGATGCGAGATGGTAGCGATGCTGTTTCTGATTGGCCATTTTTAAATGCGTTATTAAACTGCGCAAGTGGCGCAACGTGGGTTAGTATTCACCATGGTGGTGGGGTTGGTATGGGGTTTTCTCAGCATGCAGGGGTTGTCATTGTGGCTGATGGCACTGAAGAAGCAGCAAGACGTCTACAAAGGGTGTTGCATAATGATCCTGCCACCGGTGTTATGCGACATGCTGATGCAGGTTATGAAATAGCTAAGCAATGTGCCAAAGAAAATCAATTATGGTTACCAATGTTATAAAGGGAGTTATCAGGATGGCAGAGTCTTTTGAGCTGAATCCGGGGCAATTAAATTTACAAGATATTTATTTCTTGCTAAACACTAGGGCAAAAATTACACTTAGCCCATCCTGCTTGCAACCGATTGAAAGCTCTAATAAAACGGTTAAAAAAATTATTGCTGATGAAAAAACTGTTTACGGTATAAACACGGGTTTTGGATCACTTGCTTATCAAAGAATATCCTCAGAAAAATTATATCAATTACAACGCAATATTGTTTTATCTCATGCATGCGGTTGTGGTGAATTATTAGATGATGATATTGTGGCCCTCATTTTATTATTAAAAATAAATGCCTTAGCTTGTGGTTATTCTGGGGTACGTAAAGAATTAATAGAAGCATTGCTAAGCCTTTATAATCAACAAATTTATCCTTGCATTCCTGCGATGGGATCAGTAGGCGCTTCAGGAGATTTAGCGCCTTTAGCACATTTATCTTTGCCTTTAATAGGCGAAGGAGAAGTGCGTTTTGAAGGCGAAATTTTATTATCAAAAGATGATAAAATAAGAGAGCGTATACCTGTTTTAGCTTTAGGCCCTAAAGAAGGTTTAGCGTTATTAAATGGTTTGCAAGTATCAACTTCTTTATGCCTTAAAGCGCTGTTTGATACAGACTTATTATTTAAAACTGCATTAATAGCTGGTAGCCTTTCTGTGGATGCTGCTAGAGGTAGTGATAGTCCTTTCGATGATCGTATACATCTTATTCGTGGTCATGAAACCCAACGTCTTGTTGCAAGTCTCTATCGATTATTTTTATCTGGCAGTCAAATTAGAGAGTCGCATCGATTATGTAATCGGGTCCAGGATCCCTATTCTCTTCGCTGCCAGCCCCAAATAATGGGTGCTATTTTACATCAAATACAATTTGTAGCGCAGACGTTGCAAATTGAAGCTAATGCGGTAACTGATAATCCTCTCGTGTTTGCAGCAGAAGGTGATATTTTATCAGGAGGAAATTTTCATGGTGAAATCATTGCTATGGCAGCTGATAATTTAGCTTTAGCAATAGCTGAGATTGGCGCAAATGCTGAAAGGCGTATAGCACTTTTAATCGATCATCATTTCAGTGGCTTACCTGCTTTTTTAGTCAAAGATTGTGGTCTAAATTCAGGTTTTATGATAGCTCATGTCACAGCCGCTGCTTGTGCTAGTGATAATAAAGCTTTAGCACATCCTCACTCAGTTGATAGTTTGCCTACTTCAGCCAACCAAGAAGATCATGTCTCAATGGCCACAAATGCAGCTAGACGTTTAAATAATATGATCTCTAATACCGCAACCATTTTAGCAATTGAATTATTAGCAGCCTGTCAGGGTTTAGAGTTCCATGCACCCTTACAAACCTCACCACTTCTTAAGGAGGTTTACGAAAAAGTACGTATACATGTTTCAGCTTTTGAGCAGGACCGCTATTTTGCGCCAGATATTGCCATAACTAAAGAAAAAGTTTTACAGGGCGAATTTAAAAATTATGTGACCGAAAATTTCTTCTAATAGAATTAAAGGATAATCGTGACTGATCAAGATGAGTTACTATCTAGTTTTGAAAATCATCAACGTTTATTTGCTAGTCATCCTTATTTACCGGTGGCAACTAGATTAAAGCATTTGCGCTTATTAAAAAAAATGTTACAACATCATGCCCTTGGCTTAGCAGAAACTATTAATACAGATTATATGCATCGTGCCCGTGAAGAAACGTTACTTCTTGAAATTTTCCCAACCATTAATGCTATTAATTATTGTTTAAAAAACTTAAAAAAATGGGTAAAACCTAGAAAAAGGAAAATAGATTGGTACTTTGGGACTGGAAAGGCACACATTATAGCGCAACCCATTGGTGTGATAGGAATTATTGCACCTTGGAATTATCCTATTTTTCTATCCATGGTGCCACTGGCATATGGCTTGGCTGCTGGTAACCAAGTCATGATTAAAATGTCTGAATTTACGCCCAATGTAGGACAAAAACTGCAAGAACTTATTGAGCTTATACCAGGCTTAAATGAGTATGTTAGTATCCATAATGGGGATATTGCTTATGCAGAAAAATTTACTAGCTTGCCATTTGCTCACTTATTATTTACTGGCTCTACATCAATTGGTAAAAAAGTAATGGCTACGGCCAGTAAAAATTTAACGCCGGTTACCTTAGAGTTAGGTGGAAAATCACCGACAATTATTTCTTCTTCCGCTAATGCTCGTTTTTTAAATAGAATTTTTATGGGTAAATTGTTTAATGCTGGTCAGACTTGCCTGGCACCGGACTTTTTATTAATTGCCAGAAAATGGGAAAACGACATAGAAAGATTAGCAACTCAATTTATGCAAAAGCATTACCCTGATATGACTGATAGTAAGCAGTATTCTAATATTATTTCTAATAAACATAGCGAAAGGCTTTTAAGTTTATTAGAAGATGCTCGCGCGAAAGGGGGCAATATTGTTCAACTGGGCGATTTAAAAGAAAGTAGGCGTGCTTTACCTCTTTACTTAATTTTTAATGCAAATTCAACCATGCAGCTTATGAAGGAAGAAATATTTGGGCCATTATTGCCTATCATTGTTTATGATACCTTTAAAGAGGCTGTAGATTTTATATCATCCTTACCCAACCCATTGGCTATTTATTATTTTGGCAATGACAATTTAGAAGTTAATCAATTACAATATGAAACATTATCAGGTGCTCTCGCTATAAATGATACAGTGACGCAAGCGGCTATTGATGATTTGCCATTTGGCGGCGTTGGCCAAAGTGGAATAGGGCGATATCATGGTCAAGAAGGTTTTGATACTTTTTCTAATTTAAAACCCATTTTTAAGCAGGGCAGGTTATCAGCAATCACATTCTTTTACCCACCTTATGGTAAATTATTGTATTATTTTCTTAAGCTTTGGGCTGGTATCCGTTTTTCAAAAAATAGTTTAGATAAGTAATTAAGCTATTGACATAGGTGTATGTTAATTATTATGACAGTTGAAATATTTACTGATGGCGCATGTAAAGGTAATCCCGGTCCCGGTGGCTGGGGCGCTTTGCTTAGATTTAATGGCCAAGAGAAAAAAATTTATGGTGGCGAGACCCTTACCACCAATAATCGTATGGAATTAACAGCGGCTATAAAAGCCTTACAAGCATTAAAACGACCTTGTACAGTAGAGCTATATACAGACTCGCAATATCTACGCCAAGGCATGACCACATGGCTTATGGGCTGGAAAAAAAATGGTTGGCGCAATTCTAAAAAAGAACCTGTCAAAAATGCGGATCTTTGGCAACAACTTGATGAATTAGCAAATCAGCATAAAATTAATTGGCATTGGGTAAGAGGACATAATGGTCATTATGAAAATGAATTAGCTGATGCTTTAGCAAATCAAGGCATACTTGAAGCTGTAAAATAACTAATTTAGGCTATTATTTAAATAAATATTTTTATTAGCAATGTAAAATTAGGTTATTCATTGCTAATCAATTAATTAATTTTTATCTTAGGATGTCTAATGCGGCAAATAGTTTTAGATACAGAAACAACTGGGATTGATCCCCAAAATGGGCATCGAATTATTGAAATAGGTTGTGTAGAATTAATTGATAGAAAGCTGACTGGTAATAATTATCATGTTTATTTAAATCCTGAACGAGAAGTAGATGAGGGGGCGTTTAAAGTTCATGGTATTAGTACGGAATTTCTTGCTGATAAACCAAAATTTTGTGACGTTGTCGAAGAATTAATTGCTTTTATCAAAGATGCAGAGCTTATTATTCATAATGCGGCTTTTGATATTGGCTTTTTAAATGCTGAGTTGACTTTACTTAAGCATCCTCACCAAATGCATAAGTATTGTAAAGTGCTAGATACTCTTTTGTTAGCTCGCGAGAAACACCCCGGGCAACGCAATAGTTTAGACGCCCTTTGTAAACGTTATGAAATAGATAATTCAAATCGTCAATTGCATGGCGCTTTGCTTGATGCTGAGATTCTAGCACTTGTCTACTTAGCGATGACTGGCGGTCAGACTAGTTTGTTTGAAGATAACCTTGAGCGCGTCGAGTCAGCAATTGTTGGTGCTACAGTTAATGAAGCAACACTTAAGAGCTCTTCACCCATTATTTATGCTACTGAACAAGAAATAGCTAACCATCAAGAATTTATTGATTTTTTAGTGAAGAAATCTGGTATTAATCATTGGGAAGATGAAAAGAATTAATTCAACTAGTTGTCATAAGAATTAGCAAAATAGTTGTATAGCCGGCTTTTTGACTAATTAAATCTATAATTTAGCTCCGTAGTTTTCCATTGTATTCATTTATTTTAATTCGTATAAAGAAGAGCAATCTTTAGCTTTTTTACTAGTGGTAGAACTATTGATTTAAATTAAAATTTTATGGATAGAGTAGAAATAAAAGTAGATATAGCCTATTTGCTATAATTCTTATATTGTTCCAATCTTAAAATACGGATATCTACTATGTCAGATATAACTATTATTGAGTTTTTGACTGCATTAGAATTTGCTCCTAGTATTTCTAAAATGGCTAAAAATTTAGGAATTTCTGGACCACGAGTTCAAGCACTACTTTGTCTTTTAGGAAATAATTTAGAAGGAGTAATGAAATTAAGTGAAGGCAGGATAGATGCATTGAAAGGGAACTTTAAAAATAAAAATTTATTTGATTATTTATTAAATAGGGATGATTTTGGTTTATTAAGTCAACAAGACTTATTAAAAATTTCACCATATGTGAATAAAAGTTTATTAGCAGCAGTGTTTTCATGCGCCCATGACACACTAGAAGGGGAATTAAAAAATAAAGGTTTAAGTATCGATAACCTTCAAAAAAGGTCTATAAATGGGAATGATTATATCCAGGTTCACAAATTTATTATATATGTAAATAATTTACGTATAACCAACCAATTATCAAATAATACTCTTAATTCCCAGTCTAGTTCTTTTGGCTCTAGAGGGTCAATTGTCTCATTTCAATCTACAAATGTGGAAGGAGTAGATTTAATTGAGGATAAGCTGGACTTTTTATTAAATCATTTATTAGATATAAATCTAGATGATATCGCAGCATTAGAATTTTGGATTGCAGATTTGACTAAAGCTTTAATACCCATTACTCAAGCAAATTCAACGCAGGCAGGTATTGTTAGGGAGATTTTTAAAGCCTTTACCCGATCGTCGCATGATCCTAATCCATTTATTGATAAGTTATTAAGGGATATTACCAGTAAATTAATTGCTCCGGCTCCGATCTTAAGTGCTTTAGGTGAGGGGTATGATCAATATGTAAAAACTTATAAGCGTCCATCTGGATTACCATTCCCCAATAGCATTTTTTTTATGAATAGTCAGACGAAAAATTATTCAAAAGGTGCTCCAGAAGATACCCCAGATTCATCTTCTTTTGAGCCTCCCGCGCAACTAATGCCAGATGCCTTTTCGGAAAAGGAGAGAAGACCTTCTAAGGTTAGGCGTTTTGATTCTTTTTTTTCGCCATCAACAGCTAACAATATTCTTTCAACACTTGCAAAGCTTGCATTGAAATTTTCAGCTATAAAATTTACATCTCCAAGCGCAGATGAGGAATTTGAAACTTGGCTTAAAGATTTAGGAGGATTATTGCAATCATTTGATATAGTTGAAGAAAAAACAAAAATTGAAATATTGGCTGCTGCTTTACCCTATAATTTCGATAACCCTGAATTTAGAACTTCATTACTTTTAGCGAATACAAAAACAACTGATGAGAATTTTTATTTATTAATTGAGGCGATGTTCTTTAAATATCCTTCTTTTAACAAGACCCCACCTCGTTGATATTATCGTTAATGAGATCGCATCACCTGTAAAATATTTCGGTTAAGTAGTATTAAGATCTAGTAGGGTAAATATTTAAGTGAAGCATTTCAAAATTAATTAAGACAAATACGGCATGAATAAATTTTCATCCTACCTAAATGGCGATTTGTTATTTAAAAATGAACTAAATTTAATTAAAAATTTTATAGATTGTTATATATTTTAAACTGAATTAAAACCAAGGAGGAAGTATCATGCTAACTGCAGACGAAGCAAAAAAGTTGTGGGATTTGGTGGAGCCTTTAGAAACAGCAATGTTGGTAACGTTGGAAAATAATATTTTACAAGCTCGCCCTATGTATTTAGCTCAAAAAGAGTTTGATGGAACATTTTACTTTTTTACAGAGCATCCCTCTGAAAAAACGGAAGCTCTGGAGCATAAATCGGAAGTATGTTTAGCTTTTAGTTCTCCTAAGTCACAAACGTTTGTATCTGTTTCTGGACAAGCATCCTTGTGCCAAGATAGAGGGTTAATTGCTAAATTATGGAATCCTTTTGTGGCTTCTTGGTTTCCGCAGGGGAAGGAATCACCTTTAGTCGCTTTGATAAAAGTTGAGTCTTTTCAAGCTGAATATTGGCAAGGAAAGGGTACAAAGGTTATACAGTTATTTAAATATGGCAAAGCTTACTTAACTGGCAAACGTCCTGATGTTGGAGAGCATGGACATTTGTAATGAATTAATTGTCATCAAGTAGCTTAGAAAGGCTACTTGATGGTTAGCTAAATTGTATAGTTGATTTAATTATGACGGTAAATCTGTCATTTCTTTAAAATAAGAACACGTGTATTTTTATAAATACCTATCGCTAATTAGCAGTTTCCAACTTATCAAATAAGTGCCAGCATAGACATATAAATTTTTAATACCTAATAGGAAAATTAAATTTATTGTTAATTCAATAACTTATTATTCATTATCTAAAAATAAATTATAAATTGAATATAAAGTAAGCAAATAGATTAAAAAATGTTCTATATTTAAGATAACTTCAATAAAGATAGGACTCATTATGGAAGCTGAGTTAAGAATAAGTCGTTTTGTGGTCTATTTTTTTTCCTTTTCTCTTATTTCCTATTCATCAGTAAGTTTTGCTAATACATTCATATTTAACCCGAAAAAATTAAGTTGGTCTGCTGTTAATCATAATGGTAAAGTAGTTCGCAGTGGTAAAGCCTCGGGAGGTAGTCGATATTGTAAAGATGTAAAAAGAGCCTGTAAAACCCCATCAGGTACTTATAGGGTTATTAGTAAACAAGGGCCAGAATGTCGCTCAAGTCGCTATCCTTTAGGTAAAGGCGGATCACCCATGCCTTACTGTATGTTTTTTTCAAAAAACTATGCTATTCATGGCTCCTATGATGTACCGAATTATAATGCTAGCCATGGCTGTATACGTGTAAGGCCTCATGATGCTAGGTGGTTAAGTAACAACTTCATTCAAATAGGCACAAAAGTTGTTATACATCCTTATTAACCTGGTAAAAATCATTAACTATTCATCTTCAATGCTAAAGGAAGAACCACAGCCACATGTGGTTTTAGCATTGGGATTGCGAATTACAAATTGCTCGCCTTGAATGCCTTTTATGTAATCTATTTCTGCTTCGTGTAGGAATTGATAACTCATTGAATCAACAAGTAATTTAACAGAGGATCTTCCATCTGAGCAAGACTGTGTAATCACTGTGTCATCAGGTTGAATCGTTTCATCAAAAGTAAATCCATACTGAAATCCTGAGCAGCCACCGCCTGTAATATAAACCCGTAAATTTAAATTAGGGTTATCTTCTTCCGCAATTAAAGAAGCGACTTTATTCGCAGCATTAACAGAGAAGTGGAGGCCTGCTTTAGGATGCTCTAGTGCGGTAGGTGATGCAGTAGCATTACTCATTATCTACTCCTGAAAAAAATAATTAGGAAAATTGCTATTAGGTATTAATTAATTCTTGTCAATTAATACTAATATACAGAACCAAAGTAATTAATAATTAATTATATTGTAACACTTAACCTGGATTTTTGTGCTTGTTCATCAATTATTTGCTTTTTTTATTAACGAATAACTTTCTCTATAATGGCGCCTCCTAAACATTGGTTACGGTCATAAAATACAATGTATTGCCCCGGTGTTACTGCTCTTTGGGGTGTTGAAAACATAACACAATGACCTGTATCTATAGCAGGTGATATAACGCAAGCCTGGTCAGGTTGCCTGTAACGTGTTTTAGCGTAGCAGGTTAAAGGAAGTTTATCTTCATAAAGGGCTAACCAGTGAATATTGCTACAAATTAATCCTTGTGCATAAAGCATAGGATGATCTTTACCTTGTGCGACAATTAATGTATTCGTTTCGGTATCCTTATCAACAACATACCAAGGCTCATCACCACTATCATAGCGTCCGCCAATACCTAAGCCTTGACGCTGGCCAATTGTGTAAAACATCAATCCATCATGCTGCCCTAACATCATTCCATCACTACTCATTATTTTGCCTGGTTGAGCTAAAATAAATTCATTAAGGAAGGATTTAAACCGTTTTTCTCCGATAAAACAAATACCAGTAGAGTCTTTTTTTTGAGAAGTCACTAAATTAAGGTTAGCAGCAAAAGAACGTATTTCTGATTTTAAATAATCCCCAACTGGGAATAAGGTTTTAGCCAAGGCTTCTTTATTAACAGCATTTAAAAAATAGGTTTGATCTTTATCTCTATCTTTAGCCTTAAATAAATTTCCATCTTCCACTTTGGCATAATGACCTGTAGCTATAAAATCGGCACCTAACGTAAGTGCATGATTTAAAAAAGCTTTAAACTTAATTTCTTTATTACATAAAACATCGGGATTAGGGGTGCGTCCAGCTTCATATTCCTGTAAAAAATGCGCGAAAACTCTATCCCAATATTCGGCAGAAAAATTAATAGTGTGCAGGTGAATACCTAATTGATTAGCTACGGCTTGTGCATCAGCTAAATCAATGGCAGCAGGACAGTAATTATCCTCGTCGTCTTGCTCCCAGTTCTTCATAAACAAACCTTCAACATGGTATCCTTGTTCCTTCAACAACCACGCTGCAACTGAAGAATCAACACCACCAGACATACCTACTATTACTTTTACTTTCATAAATTATGACGATTCTTAAGGGTTATATTTATACCCAAAACTATATTTTGATAGATTGTGGGCATATATTTAAGTTTCAACTCAATGAGGTTAGATATATACTATATTCTAAGTTGTTATCTAATTGTCATTTTGTCAAAAAAGAGAACATTAAATAAAATTAAATGTGTCATTATATAATATTTGAGACTTAATATGCTAATTGATCTTAAGACCCAAGCTAAACAACTTGAGAATCAAACTGTTGAAGTGTATGTAACGAAAAGATTACCCAATAGGATTCCTACCCCTTGTTCACTAAAATGTATTTATGAAGTTAAGCCGATAGATAATTATTTTCTCTTATCTATGCAAGTGAGTGGCACTATCGAAATCGAATGTCAACGTTGCTTAAATATGTTTTTATATGATTATAAAAACATAACAACGCTCGCCATTTGTAACTCAGAAGCTTCTGCTGAAAAATTAATGGAAAAATATGAGTGTATTGTAGCTAATAATTTTTTTATAGATCTGGTAGAATTAGTTACTGATGAATTACACCTTTATAGTCCGGAATATCATTTAAATATTGATGATTGTGATGCAGAAGTGAGCAAATTTATCCGATTTTCATCAATAAGTGATGATAAAGAGTAAGTAATACTTGGATTACAGTCAAAAAATATGTAATATTTCGCACCAATAAATACAAATTGCCTAGGAGTAACGCAATGGCCGTACAACAGAACAAAAAAAGTCGCTCTCGCAGAGATATGAGACGTTCACATGACGCTTTAAAAGCACCTACTTTAAGTGTTGATAGTACCACAGGTGAAACCCATCGTAGACATCATATAACTGCTGATGGTTACTATCGTGGTCGTAAAGTTTTAGATACCGATAACGTTTACGAAGACGAAAAAGAGTAACTCGCTTGAAAACTATTACCATTGCTATCGATGCGATGGGTGGGGATCATGGCCTAAAGGTTTTGATCCCCGCTTGTGTTCGCGCAGTAAAAAACAATCCTGACCTAAGATTATTATTAGTCGGTGATCAATCTCAAATTACAGCCCAACTTAAGAAGCAAGGGCATTTTAATCACGATCAATTTGATGTAATTCATGCTTCTGAAGTGGTAGCCATGGATGAATTACCTTCACATGCCATGCGTAATAAAAAAGATTCCTCAATGCGAGTAGCCATAAATTTAGTCAAAGATGAACGTGCAGCAGCTTGTGTTAGTGCAGGTAATACAGGTGCCCTAATGGCCACTGCCCGCTTTGTTCTAAAAACGCTTCCTGGCATTGATAGACCGGCCATTATTGCAGAGCTACCTACTTTACAAAGTAAGACCCGAGTAATTGATTTAGGTGCTAATGTTGATTCCTGCGCGGAACATCTTTTTCAATTTGCTGTGATGGGATCAGCGCTTATTCAAGCAATTGATAAAAAATCGAAACCTAAAATTGCTTTATTAAATATTGGTGAAGAAGAAATCAAGGGGAATGATAAGATTAAGCGTACTGCTCATATGTTAGCTAATTGTAGTTTATTAAACTATGTAGGCTATGTAGAGGGAGATGGCTTTTATTCTGGGGAAGTAGATTTGGTTGTTTGTGACGGCTTTGTTGGTAACGTTGCCTTAAAAGCAAGTGAAGGCCTTGCCAAGCTTATGTTAGCTATTCTAAAAGAATCCTTCGTAAAAAATTATTTGACTCGCCTAATGAGTATTCTAGCTTGGCCAGCCTTAAAGGGCTTAAAAATGCGTATGGATCCCGCACGTTATAATGGTGCTAGTTTGATAGGTTTAAATGGAATCGTAGTCAAAAGCCATGGTAGTGCGAAAGAACTCGCTTTTCAACATGCTATTGAAGAGGCTATGCTGCAGGTCAAAAATAATGTAGTTGATTTAGTACGCGATCAGATAAATGAGTTTATTAATCAAGGTTTACTATTATGATGCATGCAGTTATTAATGGCACAGGTAGTTATTTGCCTGAAAATAGACTTACCAATTATGATTTAGAAACTAAACTTAATACTTCACATGATTGGATTATCTCTCGTACCGGTATTAGTAGTCGACATATTGCATCTGATTATGAAACGACTTCTTATATGGCAGCCCAAGCGGCTAAGCAAGCTCTTAACTCTTCCACCATTAATGCTGATGAAATAAATTTAATTATTGTTGCAAGTTGCACCCCCGATAAATTTTTTCCTGGTATTGCTTGTTACGTACAAAATGCATTAGGCATCAAATCTTTTATTCCTGCACTTGATATTGGTGCTGCCTGTAGTGGGTTTGTTTATGCCATGGATATTGCTAAACAATATATTCAAACAGGCTCAGCAAAAAATGTGTTAGTTATTGGTAGTGAAGCCATGTCTCGTGCTGTTGATTGGACAGATCGTTCCACCTGTGTACTGTTTGGAGATGGCGCTGGCGCGGCTATCTTAAGTGCTCAAGAAAGGACGCCAGAAAACTCAGGAATAGTGGCGAGTGTTCTACATGCTTCTTATGATGCCAGTTCATTATTAACCTATCCAAATAGCACTTCTCTTGATAAAAAAGCTATAATTGGTATGCGAGGCAATGAAGTATTTAAAATTGCAGTTAATATGATGGGTGATATTGTTGATGAAGTTTTAGAGGTCAGCAATTTAACTAAAGCTGATATTAATTGGTTAATTCCTCATCAAGCTAATATCCGTATTATTCAAGGGATTGCTAAAAAACTAGAATTATCTATGTCACAAGTAATTGTCACTATCGAAAACCAAGGGAATACATCAGCTGCTTCTATACCCTTAGCGCTAGACTTAGCGATTAAAGAACAGCGTATTAAACGTGGTGATCTATTATTACTAGAATCTTTTGGTGGTGGGATGACCTGGGGTGCAATGGTTGTTCGCTATTAATAGATCTCTTTTAAAATGGGTCATTAAGACCAGTTTGAAAAGAAGTCTATTATAAAGTGGGTTAGATAAATTAATTTTTAAATCCCTTAAAACAGAGTAAAGATTGGTGAGGGATACCAATTAAAATTGAGGCTTTATATGTCAAAACTAGCATTTATATTTCCTGGCCAAGGTTCGCAATCTATAGGAATGTTAGCAGAGTTAGCTGAAAGTTACTCAATCATTCAAAAAACTTTTAGTATCGCTTCTCAAGCAGTGGGTTATGATGTTTGGCAGCTCATTCAACAAGGCCCTGAAGAAAGATTAAATCAGACCGAAATTACTCAAGTTGCTATGTTAACTGCAGATGTTGCTATCTTTAATTTATTATCTAGTTTAGAGATAAAGCAACCTACATGGATGGCCGGCCATAGTTTAGGTGAATATGCAGCTTTAGTCTGCGCTGACGCTCTTAACTTAGAGCAGGCTGTAAAATTAGTGGCAAAACGTGGTCAACTAATGCAAGAAACTGTCCCTCTTGGCCGAGGTGTTATGGCAGCTGTAGTTGGCTTGACTGATGAGCAAGTGAATCAAATTTGTGCAGACGTTAGTACGGACAAAGAGCAGGTTTCTGTAGCAAATTATAACTCTATAGGACAAGTTGTTATTGCGGGCCATCGTGCGGCCGTAGAGGAAGCTATTATTAAAGCAGATAGTCAAGGAGCAAGAATGGCTAAAATACTAGCTGTGAGTGTTCCTTGCCATTGCTCACTATTAAAAGATGCTGCTCAGGCATTCGAAGTATACTTAAATGAAGTATCTTTTAAATCGCCAAGCATAAATGTAATTAGTAATGTTGATTTAAGTGTTTATAAAACACCTTCACAAATTCGTTCTTTGTTAAAAGAGCAGTTATTTAAACCTGTAAGATGGGTTGAAATAATTCAACTTTTGAAAAGAGAAGGGGTGAGTCAATTTGTTGAATGCGGCCCAGGTAAAGTACTCTCAGGTTTAATTAAGCGTATTGATCGCGACTTAGTTGCATTTAATACTCTAGATAAAAATTCAATTGATTATGCTGTATCGCAAATTGAAGCTTACAAGGTCAATTAGTGATAAATGATTTATAAAACTTAATTTTTTAAGTTTAAATATACTTTGTATAGTAGGGGTTTATATGATTAGCCTAGAAGGAAAAATAGCTTTAGTAACAGGCGCTAGTCGAGGAATTGGAAAGGCTATTGCTCAAACGTTGGCGCAAAGAGGTGCCTATGTAGTAGGCAGTGCAACTACTCAAGAATCTGCGCTTACTATTAGTAAACATTTTAATGAAAGTAATTTAGCAGGTGAAGGGGTCACTCTTGATGTTACCAGCGCTGAGAGTGTAGAAAGCCTTATGGCGCAGCTTTCTGATGAGAAAAAAATTCCATCTATACTTATAAATAATGCTGGTATTACTGCTGATAATTTATTATTGCGTATGGATGATAATGAGTGGTATCGCGTCATTGAAACTAATTTGAATTCCATTTTTCGCATGAGTAAAGCTTGTGTTAAATCTATGTTTAGAGCAAGATGGGGCCGAATTATTACGATTGGCTCTGTAGTTGGTTCTAGCGGCAACTCAGGGCAAGCAAATTACACAGCTGCCAAAGCAGGCGTAATAGGCTTTTCAAAATCTTTAGCCCAAGAATTAGCAAGCCGCGGTGTTACTGTTAATGTTGTAGCCCCTGGGTTTATTGAGACTGATATGACTGATGCTCTACCGGATTTGGTAAAAGAAGAAATGCTTAAACGCATTCCGATGAAACGCTTTGGGCAAGTAAATGACATTGCTGAAGTTGTTGCATTTTTAGC
Source organism: Legionella busanensis (assembly GCF_900461525.1). Lineage (NCBI taxonomy): Bacteria > Pseudomonadati > Pseudomonadota > Gammaproteobacteria > Legionellales > Legionellaceae > Legionella > Legionella busanensis. Next base: position 1,577,566 of record NZ_UGOD01000001.1, read on the forward strand.
ATCTGATAGTGCAAATTATATTACTGGCGAAACTATTCATGTTAATGGTGGCCTATATATGGATTAATTAAATTTTAATGGGTAATCTGATAAACTTATATTAATTAAGCTTGCGTTCTGCAAAGAATTGAATAAACTACCCACCATATATTTTTTTAACCTTAAGAAAGGAAATACAAGTTATGAGTACAGTTGAAGAGCGAGTTCGTAAAATTGTTGGTGAACAATTAGGTGTTAAGGAAGATGATTTAAAAAATGATGCTTCTTTTGTTGAAGATTTAGGTGCTGATTCTCTTGACACAGTAGAACTCGTTATGGCTCTTGAAGAAGAATTTGAAACTGAAATTCCAGATGAAAAAGCAGAAAAAATCACGACTATTCAAGAAGCGATTGATTATATTGAATCAAATATGAATAAAGAAGAAGCTTGATAATTAAGGAGCTATTCGTTGAGTAAGAGACGTGTTGTAGTAACCGGGATGGGGATGGTAACCCCACTTGGCTTAAATGTAGAAGATACTTGGCAAGGTATTTTGGCTGGTAAAAGCGGTGTTGTGCCTGTAGAAGGGTTTGATACAGCTGATTTCTCAACCAAAATTTGGGCTAAAGTAAAAAATTTTAACATTGAAAATTATGTCCCTCTCAAAGAAGCTCGGAAAATGGATATGTTTACGCAATATGGGCTAGCTGCAGCCGATGAAGCTATAGCCAGCTCTGGTCTTGTTATTGATGATGATCTAAGCTTGCGTGCAGGTGTGGCTGTTGGGGCAGGTATTGGTGGTATAGAAACAATTACTAATAATCAAGAAAAATTGATGGCAGGCGGGCCCCGCAGAGTTTCTCCCTTTTTTATACCTGCTGGTATTATTAATATGGTTGCAGGCCAGATATCAATCAAATATAAATTAAAAGGTCCTAATATATCGGTAGTAACTGCTTGTACCACTGGCACACATAATATAGGCCTTGCAGGTAGAATGATTGCTTATGGTGATGCTGATATTATGATTTGTGGTGGTGCTGAAATGACTACCACTCCTTTGTGTTTAGCTGGTTTCTCTTCTGTTAAAGCGCTTTCGAAAAGAAATGATGAGCCAGAAAAAGCTTCACGTCCCTGGGATAAAGACAGAGATGGTTTTGTCATGGGAGAGGGTGCTGGTGTTTTAGTTTTAGAAGAATATGAACATGCTAAAGCACGTGGTGCAAAGATTTATGCTGAATTAGTAGGATTTGGCATGTCTGGTGATGCTTTCCATATTACAGCCCCAGACGATGATGCAGATGGCGCATCTCGAGCCATGTTAGCGGCTATTCAAGATGCCAATATAGCGCCTAGTGAAGTCAACTATATCAATGCGCATGGAACATCAACTTATTTAAATGATTTAAATGAAACTAAAGCTGTAAAGAAAATATTTGGTAATCATGCTTATAAATTAGCGATTAGCTCAACTAAATCTATGACTGGACATCTACTTGGTGCTGCTGGTTCTGTGGAAGCTATTTTCTCTATATTAGCAATTAGAGATCAAGTTGCGCCGCCTACTATTAATTTAGAGCAGCCTGATGAAGGATGTGATTTAAATTATGTTCCTCATAAACCGCAGTCAATGAAAATTGATTATGCTTTGAGTAATTCCTTAGGATTTGGCGGAACTAATGGCACCTTGCTATTTAAACGACTTGCCTCTACTTAAGTTAAATATTGGTACTAAGTTAAGCTCTAATTCTTTTTCAGTTTATTAGATAATCTAATAGATCTATAATCGTCGTGGTAACTTTAGCTAAGCTTAAATATTTGCGTGTGAGCGCCAAAGAAAGCCGTTCGGTAGAAAGTATTAATCATTTACAAATGAAGTAGTATTTTTTTAATTGAGGACTTTTACTAAAAGATAACTTTATACTTAATTTTTTAACTGGTAATGCAATATGTCAATAATATTTAAATATCAAATATTTCCTAATGGTGTAATCAATGCACTCTGATGAGCCCCATTTTAATAATCATAATACTAGCTTGAAACATAGACATTTAATTAAATTTCTTATTACAATTTTAATAATTTTAATGTTAATAAGTATACCTTTAGGTTGGTTTATCTACCGTCTAAATAAACCCATCGCTACTGAAGGTAAATCACTTATTATAGAGGTAAAACCGAATTCAACAGCCAAACTATTAGTCCAGAAGTTATATGAAAATCATTTTATCGATTCAAAATTTATTATAGAAAATTATATTAAATATAAAGGGCTAGCTAATCAATTAAAGGCTGGTGTTTATCAAATTCAGCCAGGTGAAACAGCAATAAATTTAGTTGACCGAATTGTCAAAGGTGATGTTTTAATCGCTGCATTTCGTATTATTGAAGGGACTAATATTTATCAAGTTAAGCAAAAGTTGTCGCAAGCGCCATACTTGCATTATAAAGCAAAAGATTGGACTGTTATTTCAAATCAGTATCCAAATGCTGAGGGATTATTACTAGCCGATACTTATTATTATAATGCAGGTAGTGATGCCAAGCCGCTTTTGCTCAACGCGAACAAAAAACTATTAGCTGTTTTAAATTCTAATTGGGAAAAACGAAGCTCAGCATTACCTTATAAAACGCCCTATGAGTTACTTATTGCTGCTTCTATCATTGAAAAAGAAACTTCTCTACCTTCAGAGCGAAGAATTATTAGTGGTATTGTCGTTAATCGCATAAAAAAGAGAATGCCTCTACAGATGGATCCGACGGTTATTTATGCTTTAGGCCCTACGTTTTCTGGCAAACTAGGACATCATAATTTAGATTTTGATTCGCCTTATAATACTTACCTTTACCGAGGGCTTCCGCCTACTCCAATTGCTATGGTTGGCCGAGACGCAATTGAAGCGGCAGCTCAACCCCAAATTTCAAATTATCTGTATTTTGTAGCTAAAGGCGATGGTTCTCATATTTTCTCGGCAACTTATGAGGAGCAAAAACAGGCTATTGCTCGTTATATGAATAAGGAAAATCAATAATGTTGGGACGATTTATTGTAGTCGAAGGCCTTGAGGGAGCGGGTAAAACGACAGCTATTGAAATAATTAAACATTATCTAGAAGAGAGAATAAAAAAGATCATAGTAACTCGTGAACCAGGTGGAACTTACATAGGTGAAAAATTAAGATCTTTAATTAAAGAGTCTATTCCTAATGAGCCTCTTAATAGTCTTAGTGAATTGCTAATGATATACGCAGCAAGGGTGCAACTAATTCAAAATGTTATCCAGCCCGCTATAGCTCAAGGTGAATGGGTAATAGCAGATCGTTTCGAGCTGTCTACCTATGCCTACCAGGGAGGTGGGAGAAATATAAATCAAGCTATTTTAGATAATCTATCTAGTTTTTGCCTGGCAGGGTTCAAACCTGATTTAACGCTCTTTTTAGATATTGCGCCTGAGCAAGGCCTGCAAAGAATCCGTAATCGAGGAGAAATTGATCGTATTGAGCAAGAATCGTTGGTATTTTTTAATCGTGTTTATAAAGCTTATCATCAAAAACTGAAACAGACTGAAAATGCAGTAATTATTGATGCAAGTATGCCTCTTGAAAAAGTGCAACAGTCTATTTGTTTACAGCTTAAAACATTTTTGGATGAAAATGCATACTCCTAATCTCATTAATATCGAGTCTGAATACCTAACATACTGGCAACATTTTAAAGACGCTTATAATAGCAAACGTCTAGCTCATGCGCAGTTGTTACGAGCTTCATCCATAACTAAGTTAACAACGCTGTATCATCAAATAATAACAACTCTTTTATGTAAACAAGATAATCAACCTTGTGGTTCTTGTAAGTCATGCATATTAAATAATCAAGGAATGCATCCAGATTTATATCAAATTAAACCTGAAAAAGTAGGTGGCGTAATTAAGGTCGAGCAAATTAGAGATTTACATCTTACATTGTATACTTCACCTCAAGTTTCTGAAAATAAAGTAATTTTAATTTTAAACGCTGAAAGAATGAACCATGCTGCAGCCAATTCTTTATTAAAAATTTTAGAGGAACCGCCTGCTAATATTTATTTTATTTTAACAATAGAATCAATAAGTACACTTCCTGCAACTATTTTTAGTCGTTGTCAGCACTGGTATTTTCCCGATCCTACCCATGAAGGTGATTATTTTTTACAAAATGATAAGAGTTTCTTGGAAAACCATCAAAATGAACTATTTAAGCAAAAAGAAGTCTTTATAGATGATTTAATAGCTATTAGAAAAGAGCGTGTTTCCATCAATATTATTGCTGAAAAATGGGCTATTTATGAATTAGTTGAGTTAACACGGTTACTTTATTTAATAACGGCACAAATGATTCATAACTATTTTTATAAGGATGGCAGCAAGACAGCCTTAGCTGCTAAATTAAATGAATTAAACCAGGATGTAAAAGTTACCCATTTATTTTCATTAATTGATAAGTTAAATCAACTTAGTAAAAATTTAAGCTATAGTATAAATGTAAATCAGTTGCTCACTTTAGAAGATTTACTGCTAAGCTTTCTGTAAAGATAGGAGCGCCAATGATTGATGTGCCTATTGTAAACGGAGATTTTCCTACAGAAGCCGCACTTTATATGGCTTATATGCCATTTATTAAAGATGGAGGGTTATTTATTCGTACTAACTTAACTCTACCTTTAGGTGGTAAAGTTAAATTGTCTATTAAATTAATTGATGAACTGGAACCTTACGTTATTTCTGCCAAAGTTGCATGGATAACACCTAGAGGCTCTCAAGGTAACAAGCCTGCAGGCTTAGGTTTTCAGTTTCAAGGAGAAGAGGGTCGAGTTTTAAAAAATAAAATAGAAACCTATTTAACTACCATGTTAAAATCGACACAAATCACTGACACATTGTAATTATGTTAACTGACTCGCACTGTCATTTAAATTTACTCGATTTAAATGATTTTAATAATCAATTAGATAATGTCATTGTTGCTGCTACTAATAACGATGTTAATTCACTTCTGTGTGTATGCGTCGATTTAACAGACTATCCTATACTCTGTGATATTGCAGATAAATATCAACAGGTTAAAATATCTGTGGGCTTACATCCTAATAATCCTGTAGATAAAGAGCCTAGCGCAGAAACACTTGTAAAATTAGCTAAACAACATCCAGCTTGTATTGCGATAGGCGAAACAGGCCTTGATTATTATCGAGTCCATGATGTTCAGGCACAAAAACAGCAAAGGGATCGTTTTCGCGAGCATATTTATGCTGCTGTTACTTCTCAAAAACCACTAATCATTCATACCCGTCAAGCAGCAGAAGATACCTTACAGGTTATGGCAGATGAAAATGCAAGTGAAATTGGTGGTGTTATGCATTGCTTTGCTGAAGATCTAAGTATTGCTAAGCGAGCTATTGATCTAAATTTTTATATTTCTTTTTCAGGTATTGTTACCTTTAAAAATGCTGCGACTTTACAAGAAGTGGCACAAAAAATTCCCTTGGAACGATTGTTAATTGAAACAGATTCGCCCTATTTAGCGCCCGTACCTTACCGAGGCAAACAAAATCATCCTGCTTTAGTCAAGTATGTCGCGCAAGCTATAAGTGAACTTAGGCAAATTAGTTATGAACGAGTTGCTAATCAAACGACTGAAAACTTTAAACGTTGTTTTAAATTAAAATGAACAAGCCTAAAGGTTAAATATGGAAACAGAAGCTCAGGTAGTCATTATAGGTGCGGGTCCTGTAGGCTTAAGTACAGCTATTGGCCTAGCTAATCAAGGCATTAAAAGCATTTTAATTGAACGTCATGCTTCTACAACTGATCATCCTAAAGCACGTGGTATTAATACAAGAACTATGGAAATTTTTAGGTTATGGGGCATTGAGGTGCCATTACGAAAACATCAGCTACCACGAGAAGCCCACCGCTTTATTTGGCTAGAATCTTTACAAGGTAAAGAATTAACGCGTATTAGCGCCAAGCCTAGACCCAACTTAAATAGCCCAACAACAAATGCCTCTATTTCTCAAGATTGGGTTGAGCAGGAACTTTTAAAAAAAGCACAAACCTATTCTGAGATTACTTGCCATTTTAATATGGAGATGCTTGATATTCAGCAAACAAGTAATGAGGTTATTAGCACTGTAAAAGATAAATTATCAGGTAAACAATATCAGTTAAAATCAGATTATTTAGTGGCTGCAGATGGGGCTTCAAGTTTAACCCGTAAGTTACTTTCCATTAATATGGAGGGTCAGGATAATTTGGGTGAGTTTTGTAATATTTATTGTGAAATGGATTTATCAAAATATGTGCAAGATAGACCTAGCATAGGTTTTATCTTTACCCGTAAAGATATTATGGGCACTACACTTTTGTCAAAAGATGGATTACGTAAATGGTTGGTTGGTATCCGTTATGATGTAATTCCTGAGTTCACAAAGGAAAGTTTCACAGATGATTTTTGCCTAGAAGTGGTTAAAGAAGTTATTCAAGATAAAACTATTGAGGTAAAACTCATTAATAAAGGTTTCTGGACAATGGCAGCCCTGGTCGCTGAACGCTTTCGTGACGGTCGAATCTTATTAGCTGGTGATGCAGCGCATAGATTACCGCCAACAGGTGGTTTAGGTATGAATACCGGTATTCAGGATGCGCATAATCTTGCTTGGAAGCTAGCTTATGTTATCAAGGGTTATGCTAATGAAAGGCTTTTAGATACTTATTTTACCGAACGCGCACCGGTTGCTGTTAAAAATATTGAGTGGAGTGCTAAAAACGCTAACCGTTTTAATACGATTTTTACCGCGCTTTATAATAATGATTATCAAACTATGATGGCAGCAATTGAAGAACAAAATGAGCACGTAAATCAAATAGCCCTTGATTTAGGTTTTTGCTATGAAGAGGGGGCGCTTATTGCAGAAAATAATCCAATGCCTAGTTTAAATCTAGATACTTATATTCCATCTACTTACCCGGGTTGCAGAGCGCCACATTGTTTGTTGCAGAAAGGAAAGCAGCTCTTATCTGCACTTGATTTATTTAATAATAAATTTGTTTTATTAAGTTCTGATCAAACAGATACTTGGCATAAAGCAGCTTTAAAGCTTTCAAATTTACCTTTGGTTAGTTATCGTGTGGGTAAAGCAGGCGATTTAGACGACCCAGAAGGACAATGGTTAGAGCTATATCAAATTAATGCTACGGGAGCTGTTTTAATAAGGCCTGATGGACATGTTGCTTGGCGCAACTTTAATAGTGATGATAATCCAGAAAAACATTTAAAAGAAATTTTTCAAAAGCTCTTATGTAGACAAATTTAAGCTGAAGCGTATATAAATTTTTATTATTAAAAGCTTCAATAAAGGCTATATGACAAATAATAATGAGGATTAAATTTAAATAAAGGTAAAGAAATGAGTTTTTATATTGGAATTATGTCAGGCACTAGCATGGATGGCATTGATGTTGCGCTTGTTGATGTAAGTAAAAATGAATTTATTTGTGGTATTACCTTTCCTTACAATAGTGTTATTAAAGCAATGCTTAGAGAATCTATGGCGCTTCAACCGCATGATTTAGGTTATTTCAGCCAGTTGCATACATTATTAGGAAGAGAATTTGCTAAAGCAGTTTTATTATTATTAGAGCAAAGTAAACAATCAGCGCAAAGTATTATTGCTATTGGCAGTCATGGACAAACAATATGCCATGATACTATGGCTGCCATTCCGTATACGGTCCAATTAGGGTGTCCGCATACTATTGCTGAGATGACAGGTATTACGGTAGTTGCTGATTTTAGAACCCGTGATTTAGTTGTTGGTGGACAAGGCGCTCCTTTTGCCCCAATTTATCACCAAGCTATTTTTAAAGATTTTAATTTTCCTTTAGCTGTAGTAAACATTGGTGGTATAGCCAATTTAACCTATCTTAAGAATGAAACTGAGGTGATTGGGTATGATGTAGGGCCAGGAAACTGTTTGATGGATGCATGGATTTATAAGTGTCAAGGCCTTGAGTATGACAAGGATGGTCATTGGGCAGCAAAAGGAAATGTTGTAGAATCCTTATTAAACCTTTTACTGCAAGATCCTTATTTTTCTCGCCAAGCACCAAAAAGTATAGGTAAAGAGTATTTTTCGCTTGACTGGCTAGCTAATTATGGAAGTCATCTTTTTAAAGCGATTGATATACAAGCTACCTTGTTACATCTAACGGCTGTGTGCATTGCCAACAATATAAAAGTATTACCTACTCAGCCTACCCATTTATTTATTTGCGGGGGAGGTGCTCATAATAAAGCTCTTTTGCAAGAACTTACGCGTTTATTACCGCAAGTGAATGTTTTACCAACTCAAGAAATTAATATTAATCCAGATTTTATTGAAGCTTCTATGTTTGCTTGGCTTGCTGATAAAACATTAAATAATGTTGCCTTAAATCTTAAAGGTATTACAGGAGCTACTCGACCTACAATTTTAGGTGCAATTTATCCGGCAGGGATTGACAAAGGAAATTAGCTTAGGGTGTAATGCGTGTTTTAATTTGAACACAGATCCTATTTTGCAAACAGTAAAATCACAATTAGAACGTCCTTCTAAATTAAGTGCTTACATCATTTTTATTTTGTCAGCCACATTTTATTTGTATGAATTCGTTTTACAAGTTGCACCTAGTGTTATGGCTGATTCCATGATGAAAACATTTAATGTTGGCGCCGCGGGATTTGGTATTGTTTCTGCTTTTTACTTTTATGCCTATGCACCTATGCAGCTACCTGCTGGTCTTTTATTTGATCGCTATGGGCCAAGAAAACTAATGACTTTTGCTTTAGTATTATGTGCATTAGGTTCGTTTTTTTTTGCCTCTACAGATAGTCTTTTTACAGCAGCCATGGGACGTTTTTTGATAGGAATTGGCTCAGCTTTCTCATTTATAGGTGTTTTAGTATTAGTTTCACGTTGGTTCCCTGCTAAACAATTTGCATTGCTTGCGGGAATTGCTCAACTGATGAGTTCAGTTGGTGCTATGTTTGGTGAGATGCCTTTAGCTGCTTTAATTCAAGCAGTTGGTTGGCGGCAAGCTAGTTTTATTCTTGCATTAATAGGTTTTGCATTATCTTTATTAATTTGGTTAGTGATTCGAGACTATCCTCATCAACCAACACAAATTGTAACACGGCGACATATTCGTGATGAATGGAATCGGCTTGTAGAAGTTTGTACGCGTAGTTACACGTGGATTATTGGCACTTATTCGTGTGCAATATGGACGCCAATTGCTGTTTTCGCTGCCTTATGGGGTGTGCCTTATCTACAACAAAAATTTCAAATTAGTGTTCTTCAAGCTTCTGGACTTTGTAGCATGATTTGGTTAGGCATAGGTGTTGGTAGTCCATTATTAGGATGGTTAAGTGACAGAGTTTCTAGTCGTCGATTGTCACTTATTATAAGTGCAAGCTTGGGTTTACTAGCAACAGTTTTATTGTTATATACCCCTGGTATTTCAATAGGTTGGATATATCCAATTTTATTTATACTTGGACTGGGTGCTGGTGGCCAAACAGTTAGCTTCGCTGTAGTAAAAGATAATAATCCGCCTGAGCTAGTAGGAACTGCATCGGGTTTTAATAATTTATCTGTTCTTATTGGCGGTGCCATATTCCAACCACTCGTAGGAATTTTTTTAAAAAATAGTAATAATCCGCTGCAAAATAGTGTGAACTTTTATAGTTTGGCTAGTTACAACAAAGCATTAATAGTAATGCCCTGTTGCTTTTTTATAAGTTTAATTATAGCTCTTCTGATTTTAAAGGAATCTCATCCGAGTTATATAAAATACAATTAAGATTGAATTTCACAATTAGCTGTCACTGAAGTAGAGCCTTGGTTTGTAATTTCAACCATTGCACTACCTGCAACACTAATGTTTAAACTACCATTGTTTTTAACTCTAAGCGATACACGCTCACCTTCTTTAAGGACATGATTGTTCACGGTACCTGTATATTTCAACATAAGGGCTGACAGTATATTCTTATTGGACTTAGTAGATAATTTACATTTCATTGTCAGTTGCCAAATAAAGGGATTAGTCAATACCTTAGCTTCATTAGGTTTGAATTCATAATGTCTAGATGCGAGATCAGTTGCGAAACAGGAACTTGATAAAGCAATAGCTATTAAGCTAAGCAATCCTTTTTGTTTTATCTTCATAGTTTTCCCTATAATTAAATTTAAACATGCCAACTAATCATTTCATAAATTTAAAGGATTGTGTAGTTTAAATTTTTCAGGAATTGTTGAAAGTTAGCGAATGAATTTTTAAAAAAAATACGCTAAGCTAAATAAAAAATAATAAAGACAACTATGAACCATCAAGCAAAAATAATTAAAAAGCTAGACATACATAAAGGTTATCTAGAAGTGGCTAAATATGATTTTGAAGTTTCAAGTCTATCGCCTAACCAAAAAGTCACTTTTGTCACTAATCGGGAAGTAGTTAAAACAGCAAATTCCGTATCTATTCTTCTTTACATTCCAAGTCAAGATAGTTTTATATTTTGCCAGCAATTTAGACCAGGCGTTTTTTTAAATAGTGATAAAGAACATTGTTTTACTTTGGAATGTGTTGCAGGGACTATAGATAATGCTTCTGATAATCCAGAGCAAACCGCTTGTCGTGAAGTTAAAGAAGAAACAGGTATTGAAATTAACGAATTGCGATTAGTTGCAAAAGTATATAAAAGCCCGGGTCTCTTAACAGAAATGAATTACCTTTTCTTTGCCAAGATAGAAACGCCTCCTCAAGGAAATATACATGGGGTTGATGATGAAGAAATAGTAACACATGTTATTAAGCGTGAAAAAGCTTATGAATTAATGAATGATCTGCAGATAGTTGATGCAGCTACATTAATAATGCTTAATTGGTTTCGTGCTAACTATTCTTAAAAAATATAAATTTTTTGAGCCTTATCAAAATAAAATTTCAGTAAAACCGTCTGCTAACAAAACTATAAATTTCTTTTAAATGGATGTAAATGAAATAGGTGAATAATATGCTTTATGTTTTGTTATTTATAATTCTGATAGGCTTTTTAATTAAATATAAAACTATAATGCAAGGAAGCTTTACTACTATCATTAAGGGTTTTACCAGTGTAGATGATACTAAATCTAAAATTAGCAGTGGTTTAAAGCACCACGATTTACTGCAATTGATGGAGCGTTTTAACTATAAGCCTGGTGAGGGGATCTGTTTTGGTTTTACCATTACTTGGGCACAAGAGTCCGTATCACACAGAGAAAGTATTTTCTATGAAAGAATCAATTTAATTCGTAGAGAAAAAGAAAACTTAGTTGCTAAGATTAGAAGGATTACTAATAAAATCAAGCGTAATCAGCAGGTTAATTACCAAGAAAATCAACTGCTTGAAATAAACGCGCTTATTGAAGCAGTGTGCATTGCACAGTCACCAGATAGCTATGAACATCTCTATAACGGACGTATAACGCAAACGAATATTGAGAATATTCTTAATATTGCTCAGCAAAGTTTAGGTTGTGGAGGTGTAATTAAAAAACTCTTAACCAAAACTGTTGCCATGACATCTGTAAACCAAGTAGATAATTATTTTAAGTATGTAAGCTCTTTAATTCATCCTTACGACAATGTAGCCATGGTAGTTAGTAATGAGCAGCACTCTATAGGTTTAAAACGACATCCATACGGTTGGCTATTACTAGATACTAATTACTTATATAAGCAATCTTCTGACTACCCGTATCTTCTCTTAAACGACAGACAATTAAGTAGACAATTAAATGACAGTTTTGAAGAACAAGGTACACTTATTATAAATATTGATTTTATTGCATTAGGTAATTTAAATTTAAAACAGCGTCTACAGCAATTAAATAGTAGCTATCCAGTAACCTATCAACATTTTCGATATAAAAATTGTCGGAATTTTAGTTTTATAGAAATCTGTGTTCAAAGTGGTGATGATCAAAGTATTAGAGAAATGGTTCATTTACATAATAAAAGAGGCAATCTGCTTATTCAAACCCAAGTTAAAGATAGTTTACGGTTAGCAGTTGACTGCAACCAAAGTAAAATTTTAGCTATTTTAATGGAAATTCAGGATTTAGATATTAATATAGCTTGTCAATCTGATGGCAAAACAGCACTAGGTCTAGCCTGTAGATTTGGAAATTTATGTTTAGTTAAATTGCTGTTAACACATCCACGTATTGATATTAATCACCTTAGTGATAAGGGTGATACGCCTCTTATGATCGCTTGTAAATACTCTAAACAAAGTATGGAGTTAATTACTCTGTTACTGCAAGCTGGCGCTAACATAACAATACAAAACTATGATAGAAAAACCGCTTTAAGCATTGCTAGAGAAAATAACAATAAGACCGCTATTGCAGCGATTAGAGATTTTAATCGATCTCAACGTTTATTAGTGGCTAGTGATAATAGTAGTTTAGCGTTTTTGGAAAGACGGTATAGTCTCTCTCATACTACGTCCTATGGTCGTACCTTTTTTACTACAAAAAGAGCGATGTCTTCCAGTAAAAATATGCAACCAGAAACCAGTTTACTGTCTATTAGAGATATGTAGCATCTCTTTGTTCTAGATGCTACATAAACAAAATGACAATTAAGGCACATCTCTTTCTTTTTCGCCTGTATAAAGTTGGCGTGGGCGGCCAAGTTTAGACCGATTGGCAACCATCTCCATCCAATGAGACATCCAGCCTACCGTTCTTGCTAAGGCAAAAATAACTGTAAACATATTAGTTGGGATACCAATAGCACTTAAAGTTAGCCCTGAATAAAAATCGACGTTAGGATAGAGTTTTTTCTCAATAAAATACTCATCTTCAAGGGCAATACGTTCAAGTTCCATAGCTAATTTAAATAAAGGCGAATCAAGTGCACCAACCGCTTGTAGTACTGCATGACATGTTTTACGCATGACTTTGGCACGAGGATCATAACTTTTATAAACTCGATGGCCAAAGCCCATTAAGCGAAATGGATCGTCTTTATCTTTAGCACGTTTAATATAGTGGTTAATATTTTTGATATCACCAATTTCATTTAACATGTTAAGGCATGCTTCATTAGCACCACCATGCGCAGGCCCCCATAAAGCGCCAATACCTGCTGATATACATGCAAACGGGTTAGCTCCTGTTGAACCAGCTAAACGTACGGTTGAGGTCGATGCATTCTGTTCATGATCTGCATGTAAAATAAAGATAGTATCCATGGCATTAACAATAATAGGATTAGGCGTAACATTCTCAGATGGGACGCCAAACATCATATGTAAAAAGTTTTCTGCATATGACATTTTATTTAAGGGATACATATAGGGTTGACCAACTGAGTATTTATAACTCATAGCAGCCAACGTTGGCATTTTTGCGATTAATCTTATTGCTGATATATACCTATCTTGTTGGTTATTTAAGTCCATTGAATCATGATAAAAAGCAGATAGAGCGCCAACGATACCTACCATAATTGCCATAGGGTGTGCATCGCGACGAAAGCCATTTAAAAACTGATACATTTGTTGATGTACCATAGTATGGTTATTAATAAGGCTTACAAAGTCCTTTTTCTCTTCTTCATTAGGTAGTTCGCCATTTAAGAGAAGATAGCTTACATCTAAAAAGTCCTTCTTTTCAGCTAATTGCTCGATAGGATAGCCTCGATAAAGCAATATCCCATTATCTCCATCAATAAAGGTTATTTTGGATTCACAAGCAGCTGTTGAAACAAATCCTGGATCAAAAGTAAATAAACCAACTCGGCTTAAATTATTAATATCAATAACATCATTACCAAGTGTAGGACTATAAATAGGTAATTCTACCGGCTCATGGCCCTCTAGGCTAAGTTCGGCATACTTTTTGGTCATAGCGTCTCCTAAGTAATGGCTTGAGAGCCTCGCTGCGTAAAAATGGAAAAGACTATATAAAAATGATTCCTACGAGTCTACAATTATTTTTATACTAGCTGTGTAATTATAATACATATTGGCTTTTTTAAGGGGTAGATGTCTAAATTAAATAAGCACAAAATCGATTTTTTAGATACAATAATATAATTAGATAAAAAGAAAAAGCTTTCTTGCTATAAAGTCTTAATACCTGTGTTGCCTGATTCAATTTAAGCTATCTGTATGGTATCCTTACAGGCTCTTATTTTCTAAAAATTGCATAAGGATCTTTCTTCGCCATGGTTTATTCTGCCAGAGAAATTATATCAGTAAATATTGAAGATGAATTAAAGCAGTCCTACCTTGACTATGCAATGAGCGTCATTGTTGGCCGTGCTTTGCCTGATGTACGTGATGGATTAAAGCCAGTTCATAGGCGTGTCTTATTTGCGATGAATGAACTAGGTAATGACTGGAACAAGGCATATAAGAAATCAGCGCGGGTCGTGGGAGATGTAATTGGTAAATACCACCCACATGGCGATACGGCAGTTTACGATACTATTGTACGTATGGCGCAGCCCTTTTCTATGCGTTATCTATTGATAGATGGTCAAGGAAATTTCGGTTCAGTAGATGGAGATAGAGCTGCCGCCATGCGTTATACCGAAATACGTATGTCAAAGCTTGCCCATGCCTTATTAGCAGATTTAGAAAAAAATACAGTTGACTTTGTTCCTAACTATGATGAAACAGAATTTGCTCCTTCTGTGTTACCAACGCGTGTTCCTAATTTATTAGTAAATGGTTCCTCAGGTATTGCTGTTGGGATGGCTACTAATATTCCTCCGCATAATTTATCAGAAGTCATTAATGCCTGTATTGCATTAATTAAAGAGCCTGGTTTGACGATTGAAGATTTAATGGAATATATTCCAGCACCTGATTTTCCTACAGCCGCTATCATTAATGGCAGAGCAGGCATTGTGCAAGCCTATCAAACAGGCCGTGGTCGAATTTTTATTAGAGCGCGCACTGAAATTGAAACAGATTCTCATAGCAATAAACAAGCAATCATTATTACGGAGCTTCCTTATCAAGTAAATAAAGCACGCTTAGTAGAAAAAATCGCTGAGTTAGTCCGTGAAAAGAAGATAGAAGGTATTTCGGGTTTAAGAGATGAATCGGATAAGCAGGGGATGCGAGTTGTTATTGAATTAAAGCGTGGTGAAGTAGCTGAAGTTATCCTAAATAACCTGTATGCCCATACACAAATGCAAAATGTGTTTGGCATTAATATGGTTGCTTTAGTAGATGGCCAGCCCCGTACTTTAAATTTAAAGCAGGTTTTAGAGCATTTTATCAAACACCGTCGCGAAGTAGTTACTAGACGGACTATTTTTGAACTTAAAAAGGCACGAGAACGAGCACACCTATTAGAGGGTTTAGGTATTGCTCTAGCTAATATTGATGAAATGATTGAATTAATAAAGGAATCACCCACGCCTCAAGATGCAAAGGAGCGATTACTTGCTAAAACCTGGAGTTCAGGCTTGGTAAAAAGTATGCTACAAGCTGCAGGTAGTGATGCCTGTCGTCCAGACAATCTATCTGAAGATTATGGCCTAATAGATGATGTTTATCGGCTTTCTCCTGAGCAGGCACAAGCAATTTTAGAGTTGAGATTACATCGTCTAACCGCTTTAGAACAAGATAAAATTATTAAAGAATTTGAACAACTTTTAGAGCACATTAAAGATTTACTCGATATACTTGCCTCACCTGAAAGGTTGTTGCAAGTTATTCATGATGAGTTTGTAGATATTAAGACTCAATTTGGCGATACTCGTCGTACAGAAGTTATTGCTTCTCAAGAAGATTTAACAATTGAAGATTTAATTACTGAGGAAGATGTTGTTGTAACTTTATCGCATGAGGGATATGTAAAATATCAACCGCTCTCTGCTTATCAAGCCCAACGGCGAGGTGGTAAAGGTAAGTCAGCAACCAATGTGAAAGACGAAGATTTTATCGAGAAACTTATCATCGCCAGCACGCATGATACATTGTTATGTTTCTCCAATCATGGCAAGCTTTATTGGTTAAAAGCCTATCAATTACCATTAGCCAGTCGAATTTCTCGTGGTAAACCTATTATTAATATCTTGCCACTAGCAGCAGGTGAGGCAATCAATGCAATGCTACCTGTTAGAAGTTATGATGAAGGTTATTTTGTCTTTATGGCAACTAAGCATGGTACTGTTAAAAAAGTACCACTTAACGCCTTTAGCAGACCACGTTCTAATGGGATTATTGCAGTTGATTTAGTTGAAGATGATTGCTTAGTTGGTGTTGATATTACTGATGGCAGTAGGGATATCATGTTATTTACTGATGCTGGTAAAGTTATTCGATTTGATGAACAATTAGTTAGGCCTATGGGTAGAACAGCACGTGGAGTAAGAGGAATTCGCTTACATAATGATCAATCGGTAATTTCTATGGTAGTTGCAAAATCTGAAGGTACCATTTTAACAGCTACAGAAAATGGCTATGGTAAGCGAACAGAGATTGGTGAGTATCGAGTTTCTGGTCGAGGTGGCCAAGGGGTTATTTCTATCCAAGTTAATGAAAGAAATGGCAAAGTAGTTCGCGCTTTGCAAGTAGAGGACGGTGATGAGGCCATGTTAATCACAGATAAGGGCACGTTAGTCCGCTTTAGAATTGACGAATTATCAATAATTGGTAGGAATACTCAAGGTGTACGGTTAATGAATCTTCATTCAGGCGAGCAAGTTGTAGGCATGCAGCGTATTGTTGAGCTTGATGATACACAAGATGAACTCGTTGACGCTGACGAAATGACTGATGAATAGAGGTTACAATTTTGGTGCGGGCCCTGCGATGTTGCCCACTGAAATATTGCATGAAGCTCAACAGGAGTTATTAAATTGGCATGATTCAGGCATGTCTGTTATGGAAATAGGCCATCGCACTACTGAATTTCTTACACTTATAGAAGAAGCTGAGTATCGCTTACGTCGGCTTTTAAAGATTCCTTCTAATTATTATGTTCTATTTTTAGGCGGCGCTGCACGCACTCAATTTAGTATGATCCCTATGAATTTACTAAAAAAAGGAGAGCAAGCAGGGTTCTTTCTCACTGGCATATGGTCAACTATGGCCTATGAGGAAGCAAAGAAACTTAAGAAAGCTTATGTGATTGGTTCTAGCGAGTCTAATGGGTTTACATCTATACCTAAAAAGCCTTTATGGCAATTTAAAGAAAATACTGCGTATATTTATTATACTCCTAATGAAACAATTAATGGCATAAAATTTCCCATACCGCCAAAGCATAATCATATTCCTTTGGTTGCTGATATGACTTCATGCCTATTAGCAGAGCCTATTAATGTTGATGATTATGGTTTAATTTTTGCTGGTGCGCAGAAAAATATTGCAAACTCTGGACTAACAGTTGTCATTATAAGACAAGATTTAGTAGAAGAGATTAAGCATAAAAAGTTGCCAACAATGTTCGATTTTCGAGTTCATGTTGAAAATAAATCGGTTTATGCAACCCCTCCAACCTTTAATTGTTATTTAGCATTGAAAATGTTTAAGTGGATCGAAGAACAAGGTGGGGTCGAAGTGCTTTATAAGCAAAATTGCCAAAAAGCAGCAAAACTTTATAACTATATTGATAATAATCCGTTTTATCAGTGCAAAATTGCTAAAGAAGCGCGCTCAATTTTAAATATTTGCTTTACTTTGGCACGTGAAGAACTTGAAGAAAAATTTCTTGCTCAAGCTGCGCAAAGAGGCTTATTAGCGTTGAAGGGGCATCGAACTGTAGGCGGCCTACGAGCAAGTATGTATAATTCTATGCCTTTAGAAGGTGTTGAATGTTTAATTGAATTTATGAGTGATTTTGTCAAGGGACAAAGTTTATGAGTGTAGTTGATTTTATTAGTAACCCAGTTATTGAGAAACTGCAGGGCGATATAACTGTTCCTGGCGATAAGTCAATCTCGCATCGAGCGATCATGCTTGGCGCTATTGCCCATGGCACAACAACTATAAATGGCTTTTTAGAGGGGGAGGATTGTTTAGCTACCTTAAAAGCTTTTCGCTTAATGGGCATTTCTATTGAAGGTCCTATCTCTCAGCGAGTTATTATTCATGGGGTAGGTAAGTATGGTTTACAGCCCCCTAAAGATCTTATCGATTGTGGAAATTCTGGGACCAGTATACGACTTTTAGCAGGTCTACTAGCTGCACAGCCATTTGATAGTTCATTAACAGGTGATGCAAGTTTACTTAAAAGACCAATGGAGAGAGTTAGCCGGCCACTTACTCAGATGGGCGCTAGTATTAATACGACTGAGGGCAAGCCTCCACTCTTTATTAAGGGTGGTAAGGAATTAATAGGTATTACTTATGAGATGCCAGAGGCAAGCGCACAAGTTAAATCAGCATTATTATTAGCGGGTTTATATGCATCTGGTGATACAACCATTATAGAGCCAGGTTATACTCGCGATCATACAGAACGCATGTTAACAACTTTCTCATACCCTATTCGCAAGTGCGAAAATAAAATAATAATTAACTCAGATGGAGAGTGCATTGGCACAGACATTATTATTCCAGGGGATATTTCATCTGCAGCATTTTTTATTGTTGCTGCTACTTTAATTCCTGGTTCTGATGTTTTAATAAGAAATATTGGCATTAATCCTACTCGTACCGGTGTAATTCAAATTTTACAGCAAATGGGTGCTCATATCGAACTAAAGAATAAACGACTGTATGGTGAGGAATTAGTGGCTGATTTACATGTTCGTTATGCAACTCTAGAGGGAATTGATATCCCATCTAACCTAGTTCCCCTCGCTATTGATGAGTTTCCAATTATTTTTATAGCGGCTGCTTGTGCAAAAGGGCAAACTAGATTAAACGGTGCCAAAGAATTGCGAAATAAAGAAAGTGACAGAATTAGCGCTATGGCTGATGGTTTACAGCGTTTAGGTATAGAAATACAAACATTTAGTGACGGTATATTTATTAATGGCGGTACTTTGAAAGGTGGTGAAATAGATAGTTATCACGATCATCGAATAGCGATGGCTTTTTCTATTGCAGGTGCTGTTGCTAGAGATGAAGTTAGAATAAAAAATTGTGCTAATGTAGCTACCTCATTTCCAAATTTTGTCAAAATGGCCAATATGATTCATTTAGCTATTAAGGAACAGCATTATGAAGCTAGATAAAGTTATTCCTATCCTCACTATTGATGGGCCAAGTGGTACTGGCAAAGGGACTTTATGCTATATGTTAGCTAATCATTTAAACTGGAATGTGCTAGATAGTGGATCAATTTATAGAGTACTTGCTTATGCTGTAAGACAAAAAGGAATAAATTTTAATGATATTCCTAGTATGGTAGCGCTCGCTCATAGTCTAAATGTAAAATTTGAAACGGATCCACATTTAAAATGTACAGTTATTTTAGATAAACAAGATGTTTATAAAGAAATACGTAGTGAGCAATGTGGTCAAGATGCTTCGAAAATTGCAGTTATACCAGAAATTAGAACAGCTTTATTAGCTCGACAAAGAGCTTTTGCTCAGTTGCCAGGGCTCGTTACTGATGGTCGAGATATGGGCACAGTTGTTTTTCCTGATGCATTTCTCAAGATTTATTTGCATGCAACACCTGAAATTCGAGCAAATAGACGGTATTTACAGTTGAAAGAAAGTGGAATTGATGTTAGCCTCGCCGAGGTCATCAATGAATTAACTATGCGAGATGAGCGTGATATAAGCCGTCAACACGCGCCTTTAACACCTGCTGCAGATGCAATTCTTATTGATACAACTGGCTTAACTATTGTACAAGTGTTCAATAATGTTTTAAAATTAGTGAACAAGCAATTAAATTCTGAATGATGTTCAAAATTTGATTCAAGCTTAAGCTCTTTTATATTAATGCTAAATGAATTTACTTAAGTATAAGAGAAATATAAATAATTATTGGGAGGCTTTGTGATCCGGATATCACATGGCTATTTTTTTTACTAGAGAGTTAATTAACATGTCTGAAAGTTTCAAAGAGTTGTTCGAGCAAAGCATCGCTGGTGCTCAATTTTACCCTGGCGCTATAATTACCGCAAAAGTTATTGATATCGATGATGATTATGTAACTTTAAATGCTGGCTTGAAATCTGAAGGTATTGTTGCTGTAGAAGAGTTTCAAGATAAAAACGGTAAGTTAGAAATCCATGTTGGGGACACCGTCGAAGTTGCTCTAGATTCTGTTGAAGATGGGTATGGTGAGACGTTATTATCGCGTGAAAAAGCGAAGCGCCAAGAAGCATGGCGTAAATTATCAAAATCGCATGAAAACAATGATACTGTAACTGGTTTAATTTCAGGTAAAGTTAAAGGCGGTTTTACAGTTGAAATTGGCTCGATAAGAGCATTCCTACCTGGTTCTTTAGTTGATGTCAGACCTGTACGCGATCCTTCTTATTTAGAAGGCAAAGAGCTTGAATTTAAAGTAATAAAAATGGATCTGAAACGTAACAATATTGTTGTTTCACGTCGTGCAGTAGTAGAAGAAGAGAGCAGTGCTGATAGACAAGCATTATTAGATTCTTTACATGATGGACAAATCTTAAATGGTATCGTTAAAAACCTTACTGATTACGGTGCATTCATTGATTTAGGTGGTATTGACGGTCTATTACATATTACCGATATTTCTTGGAAACGAGTTAAGCACCCAAGTGAAGTGCTTACTGTAGGTCAAGACGTTAAAGTAAAAGTATTAAGTTTTGATAGTGAGCGTAATCGTGTTTCTTTAGGCATGAAACAGCTTGGCAATGATCCATGGGTTGATCTTGTTGAACGTTATCCTGTTGGTAGAAAAATGAAAGGCAAAGTAACCAATATTACTGATTATGGTTGTTTTGTAGAAATTGAAGAAGGTGTAGAAGGTTTAGTTCATATGTCTGAAATGGATTGGACTAATAAAAATGTTCATCCAAGTAAAGTAGTGTCTATGGGCGATATGGTCGATGTGATGGTACTTGAAATTGATGAAGAACGTCGTCGTATTTCTTTAGGCATGAAACAGTGTGTAGGTAATCCATGGCATCAATTTGCTCAGACACATAGTAAAGGTCAAAAAGTATCCGGTAAGATTCGCTCCATTACTGATTTTGGTATCTTTATTGGACTTGAAGGTGATATTGATGGCTTAGTTCACTTGTCTGATATATCTTGGACTATTCCAGGTGAGGAAGCAGTCAAGCAATTTAAGAAAGGTCAAGAGCTCGAAGCAATCATTCTTGCCATTGACCCTGAGAGAGAACGTATTTCTTTAGGTCTAAAGCAACTTGAAGGTGACTCTTTTACTACTTTTGTTGAAGAGCATAGTAAAGGCACGATCGTTAAGGGTAAAGTACTTAGTGTTGAGCCAAAAACTGTAACTGTCGACTTAGGCCGAGAAGTTATAGGAACTATTCGTGCTAATGAGTTATCAGAAGATCGAGTTGACGATGCTAATACCCTCTTTAAAGAAGGTGATGAATTAGAGGCTAAAATCGTTAATATCGATAAGAAAAACCGTATTATTTCACTCTCAGTGAAAGCAAAAGATGCTCATGAGCAAGCAGAAGCAATTAAAAAATACTCGCGTAGTGAAGTAGCTTCAACTACATTAGGCGATCTACTTAAAGAAAAAATGGCTCATAGAGAAGCAGAATAACTTAAGGTTATTTCTTATAAATATAAAAAAGCGTAGTTAACTACGCTTTTTTTATCTCTAAATTTAACTAAGTCAATAATATTATTAGAATAAATTAATTGAGTATAAAAGAATTTTTGTGGATTTATAAATAAATGATATTTTTTCAAATTAATAAATTGAATTAATGCTATTTATAACTTGAAATTTGTTAAAGTTTAAATCTGCTTTAGATTAAGTAGATAGATTTTTTTATTCCTTATAAGGACTAATCAATGCGTCTTGTAATGATAATAATGTATTTATTTTTAATAATACTAGGAGTAAGCTTTGCTGCCTTAAACGCAGTGTCAGTGCCAATAAATTTATATGTTACCACTTTAACATTGCCACTCGCTGTATTAATTGCTGTGACTTTGGGTATTGGGCTTATAGTAGGGTTTTTAATTTTTTTAGGTCGATATTGGCGCTTAAAAGTAGAGTGTTTTAAAATTAGAAATCAATTAAAGCTTACAGAAACTGAAATTAAAAATTTAAGGACAATGCCTTTAAAGGATCAACCTTAGCATGGGATACATTAAGTTTAAAATAAATTTAAAAGGGAATTTACTTTAAAGATTAAAATTCTAACACAAGTGATTAGAACCTATACTAAATTGAATATTATGCACAAAATTGATGCTATATCAAACTATTGATATACCTTCTTAATCTATTATTTTTAAAGTATTAATTTATATCTAGTATTAGATAGTACTAGCAAAAAAGGTTCAGTTAGCATTACAATAACTTGCTCTTATTGATTCTGGTAGGGAATCTTTCAATGATCAACTTATGGCCTTTACTATTACCCGCTGCAGCATTATCAGGCTGGTGGGCTGCTAGCCGTAATTATTCGCATAAGGGATCCAAAAATAGTAATTATCTATCACGAGAGTATGTTGTCGGTTTAAATTATCTTTTAAATGAACAGCCTGATAAAGCAGTAGATATATTTATTCAATTGCTCGATGTCGATAGTGAAACAGTTGAAACTCATTTAGCCTTAGGCAGCTTATTTAGACGCCGAGGAGAAGTTGATAGAGCAATTCGTATCCATCAAAATTTGATTGCCAGGCCTCAATTAAGCCTTACTGAACGAAAAGAAGCCCTAAGAGCGTTAGGTCAAGATTATATGAGTGCAGGTGTATTTGATAGGGCTGAGCGAATTTTTTTAGAGGCTGTCAAACTTGGTGGCAATCAGGAAGTTCATAGTTTACATGGCCTATTAGCTATTTATCAGCAAGAGAAGGCTTGGGAAAAAGCGTTAGAAATAATTCAAAAACTAGAAAGCTCTACTGGTCAGAGTTTGCATAATCAGGCAGCTCATTATTATTGTGAAATTGCTGAACAGGCATTAAAAGCTAATTTACTAGATAAAGCACAAAATGCAACGCGTCAAGCTCTGCATATAGATAAAAGATCAGTTCGGGCTAGCTTGTTACAAGCTTCATTAGATATAAAAAACGCCCGCTATAAACAAGCTTTACGTTCTTTAAAGCGTGTTCCTATTCAAGATCCAGATTTTTTAACAGAAATTATTGAACCATTGGTTTTTTGTTATCGTCAATTAGAGGAAATGGACGAGTGTATTGAGTTTTTACAGCAGACCTTGGTGACCAATCCTCGCGCGTCAACCATTTTTGTTATAGCTGACCAATTGCAAAAAGAAAAAAATATCGATACCGCAATCGATTTTGTTTCAGAAAAATTAAGTACTTATCCTTCGATTAAAGGTTTAAATCGACTTATTTATTGGCATTTAGAGAGTGCACACGGTAAAGTAAAAACTAAACTACAGATTTTATATAATATAACCAGTAAATTTTTAGAAAATAAACCTAAATATCGCTGTGAACAGTGTGGCTTTGGTGGTAAGCATTTGCATTGGCATTGCCCAAGCTGTAAACAGTGGGGTAAAATGAAGCCCGTCTATGGGTTAGAAGGCGACTAGATATTTTTATTCAATGAATAATTACTAACCTATTTTAGAAATTTAGTTTAAGTTTATTTGCTCTGGTTATTGACAATTGGTTTAAAAATTCTCTGTAGTGTGGTTTATTAATCATAGAACAGTCTAGGAAAATTATTAAATTTTAGAGAACTTTATGCAATTTATCGATTTAAAAAAACAATATAAATTAATCGAAAAGGATATTTTAAATAGTATTCAAAACGTGCTTAATCATGGTCAGTATGTTATGGGGCCAGAAATTGTAAGTTTAGAAAATAAGTTGGCTGATTTTATTGGTGTAAAGCATGCTATTGTCAATTCGAGTGGTACAGATGCTTTATTTATGGCGTTATTAGCGTTAGATATAAAGCCAGATGATGAAATTATTACTAGTCCTTTTAGTTTTTTTGCAACTGCAGAAGTTATAGCATTATGTCATGCAAAACCTGTTTTTGTGGATATTGATCCTCTTACCTACAACCTCGATCCAAATAAGATCGAAGCAGCAATTACTTCTAAAACCAAAGCTATTATGCCTGTAAGTTTATATGGTCAATGCGCTGATATGACAGCAATTAATGCAATTGCAAGTAAATATCAAATCCCTGTTATCGAAGATGGCGCGCAAAGTTTTGGGGCGACTCATTTTGGCCAATATTCGTGTGCCTTATCTATAATAGGTTGTACAAGCTTTTTTCCATCAAAACCTCTCGGCGGTTATGGTGACTCAGGTGCTTGTTTTACAAATGATGATAGTATTGCAGCTAAATTAAGAGAAATTCGTAACCATGGGCAAGAGGTACGTTATCAACATAAATGTATTGGGTTTAATGGGCGTATGGATACTTTACAGGCAGCAGTTTTACTAGAAAAAATGCGATTATTCTCTCATGAAATTGATTTACGCAATACTGTAGCTAAACGTTATAATGATTTATTAGCAAATATGTTAAAAACGCCCTATATTGAACCAGGGAATAAAAGTGTATTTGCACAATATACAATTGAGGTGCCTAATCGAGATGAGTTCCAAGCTGAATTAAAAAACTTAGGTATCCCAACAGCTATTCACTACCCTATAGCATTACATTGCCAACCGGCACTAGATTATTTAGGCTATCAGGAGGGTGATTTTCCAAATGCAGAACGTGCAAGTAAAAGGGTGATAAGTTTACCTATGCATCCTTATTTAAGTGTTGATGAACAACAATCAATAGCAAAAGCTATAAAATATTGTCTTAATGATATACGAGTGATAAGTTAAATGAATCCTAGAATTATTGTAGCGTTGGATTTTTCTAATCAAAATGATGCTTTAAGCTTGATTAATGAGCTTAATCCTAAAGAGTGTGCTTTAAAAATTGGTAGTGAAATGTTCACTTTATTTGGCCCCGATTTTGTACGCACTTTAGTAAATAAAAATTATAATGTTTTTTTGGATTTAAAATTTCACGATATCCCTAATACTGTAGCTCATGCATGTAAGGCCGCTGCTGAACTTGGCGTATGGATGATTAATGTACATACCTCGGGCGGATTAAAAATGATGCAAGCTGCCCGAGAAGCGCTGACAAATTTTGGTCCTCATAAACCTCTTTTAATTGGTGTAACAGTATTAACAAGCATGGCTAGCCAAGAATTATTAACTATTGGAGTTAATTCTTCGCTTGAAGAGCAAATTAGCCTTCAAACTAAACTTGCAGAGCAAGCAGGACTAGATGGCGTGGTATGCTCAGCTCATGAAGTACAGTTAGTAAAATCGCTTTGTGGACAATCTTTTTTAACAATCACACCTGGCATTCGTCTACTAACTGATAATTCAAATGATCAAGTAAGAATCATGTCACCTAAGGAAGCTTTAGATTTGGGTAGCGATTATTTAGTGATAGGTCGCCCAATTACTCAGGCTAAAAACCCTCAAGCAGTTGTTAACTCAATTATTAGCACGATAACTAATTTACCGACTTAAGAAGTAAGTAAAGTTAAATTTTCCTCCAAAAAAGCCGCTAACTAATTATCAGTTAACGGCCTAGCTATTCATTTCCATTAAAAATTATGTTAGTTATAAAAAAGGCAAAAGATTTATCAAGGAGTATTTACTGACAGAAATTATTTTATAGCGCAAGCCATTAAGTTTTAAATAGGACGCAAGTGATTAAGACGAAGCAGTATATAAATAATACATGGCTGAAGCCGCATAAACTTGCAACGCAGTATAAAGCTTAGGGCGTAACGCTAGACATAAAGGATTTTCCTATAAAGGAGCAGATGATCTAGGGCTGGAAGCAAGAACATTATGAGCTTTGCATAACCGCAAAAGATGGATCTGACCTTTTTAAAGACTGTATGTTTTTAAAAAGTCTATTGGGAGCAAGCTATGAGACAAGGAAAGGTACTAGATGAGCTATTGAGTCAAAATGATCAAGGAATTCCTAATAGTATTTTATTAAAAAAATACTTACTTTGTGTCTATTATGGATGGTTTAGAATTAATGGACTTTCCCCAGATAAGCAACTTTCTCTAAGTGATTATTTATTTGATGACGAGCGCCTTGTTTTTGACTTTACACATTTAAGTAAACCTGCGCGAGAAGACTTTTTAAATTGGTTTTTATCAGCTCATTTAATGAATGCACAACGTACTTTTTTAGCAGGTGCAAAGACAAATGATTATCGAGGGTATACAGCAGAAGTTGGCATTAATTGGTGGGGAAGAGTAACAAATTTATTATTTTATCGTAAAAAAGCTTATAAGTGGCATTTAGAAAAATCTAAATTGGCACAAGCACATCAATTAAATAGTATTGAAATAACTGAAGGAGAGAATGGTTTACTTATTGGTCTGAATTTAAGTAAGGCTAAAGAAACTGGAAATAAATATCATCTTGATAATGATAATCAAGAGAAACCGTTACGTAATACTAAACGTGTGTTTTTAAATGATGCTCTAGTTAAACAATTAATAAGCACAGACTTAAAGGAGCATGATTATGCTAGTATGACATTAAAATCACACCCTTTTTCGACTTATGTCAATTCACCTGCTCAGCGAATTCAAGCTATGCTTGAATATCGTCAAGTTCAAGGTCTTATTTCTACGCTACCTTGGTTTATACGTTTTTGGCGATGGCTAAAATCTCATTTTATTAATACCTCGCCAATTGAAAACAAGGTTACACAGCCACAGCCAGAGCGGAAAAATTTTACCAAACATCAACTTTTAACGAAAAAAGATACAGTCCAAGTATATCGCCGGCCTGATACAGGTGAAATTTTAATTATTGAAAAACGGCCTGATTTAGATACTGGCGTTTATTGTGGCGGCGGAGTAAGGTTTTTTGGTCATATTGGTGCTTATAAGGCATTTGAAGATGCCAAAATTAAATATAAAAAATTTGCTGGAAGTTCTGCTGGCGCAATCATGGCAACACTTTGCTACTTAGGGTTTTCATCAAAAGAAATTTTCGAATTCTTTAAAAATTTTCGTCAAGAACACTTTGTTTTCTATGATATCGATCGCTACGGTATATCGGATAAACGTGCTTTAAAAGCGGCACTTGATTTTATGATTTTAAAAAAAGTTAATGAGATTATTAAGCAATATAACTTAGATCAAACTAATGAAGGTAGGGAATTTTTAGCGGCGCAGATTTTTAAAAATGGCAAGATAACATTTGAATCACTTAAAAATTTGAAAAAAGCATATCCTGATTGTAGTCTAGGTGAAGAATTGATTGTTACCGCAACTAACATTGAAAAGCGGGAAACACGATATTTTTCTTCTAGTTTAACTCCTACGGTAGAAATTAGTGAGGCTTGCGCGATTTCTGCTAGTTTTCCAGTAATTTTTAAGCCGACCATTTTTGAGGGAGAAAAATATAATGATGGCGGTATTTTAAATAATTTACCGATGGAAGTTTTTTATGATGATTATTCTACCTTTTTAGAGTCGCCTTATAATAACAGTTTAAGCTTAATTGCTTTTCAGTTTGATAATGGTCAAGAAAGGGGTATTGTAGATAACTTTTTTACTCAAGTTTATCGAGAAAATTTTATTTTAAATTGGGTTTATGGTCTTTTAACAGGCGTAAAAGATCCAGTGAGCGCTTGGGAACGGGAGCGCATTAAACTAAGAAATTATGGTAATCAAGTGGTTTTAATTTCATCTGCAGATGTTGGCTCTACTCAATTTAATTTGGATGCACAAGGGCAAGCAAAATTATTTAAAAGTGGTTATGAAGCAGCAAAAAATTATATTAATACACGCTATAGTCAAGATGATTTAAACTCACCAGCAGTAAATGAAGAGTATTTATTTTCGACTTTTACGAATATTTACGAAGCAATGTATTATGCATGTTATCGAGGTCATAAAGATTGGTTTGAGTATTTTGCCAATCTTTGTTTATCAGAAGGAGCAGAAGAGTCTGACATCAATCAGCTTAGAAACCGTTATTTTATAAAAAAGGATAATAAAGCAGATAAAGATGAGGAAGATGTTATTGTCGAAAAAGTTGATGCATCAATTGAAATTAAAGACCTAAGTATAAATAGAATTCTATTTACAGCCATATATCCAATTTTTTTAAAGTTGCCGAGTAATTTTATTAATAATGCTTTTGATTTAAAGCTATTTAAATGGGCGAGACATTCTTTTTCTACTATAGAGCCCTTAGAATGTCTTACGTATCTTCAAAAATTACAAGGTGAAACTCATCTTTTAATGAACATCTTTATTCATTTACTTTCGGATTTTAAAGCGGCAATTATTGACATTGAAACACTATGTCGGAGGTTGGGAATTTTTGAATCCTTACTAAGCGCTGAAGATAAACTTTACGATCCCAGTTTTTATGGAAGTTGGCACTCGATGAGTAGTCAACTCCAACATATATTGCATGATTTTGAGAAAATCGAATGGCCTACGTTAGTAGATTTTTGTAGCTCAGTTAAAACAGTTGAAAAAAGTAGCCCTTTGCCGGCTACCATAGCAGCAAATGAACCTCTAAATGACGCAGGCACTGCTAGTCTATCTCCTATTGACGATCAATCTATGAGTATGGTTAGGCAATCGATTCATTAAGGTATATAATTGATAATTTAATTGTTGTAAAACACCTATGGCAAAGAAGGATCATGTATATTATTTGCAACAAATGGGCATAGATGTTTGGACTTCACGTCAAACTAATACTTGTTCAAATAAATTAATTGATTTAGCAGAAACTGTAGCTAATTGCACGAAGTGCCCAACCTTGTATCAAAATCGCACTCAAACAGTATTTTCTCGCGGTAATCCATCTGCAAAATTGATGATTATAGGTGAGGCACCTGGTTTTAACGAGGATAAGCAAGGTCTTCCCTTTGTAGGTAGAGCAGGTACTTTGTTAAATCAAATGTTAAATAGTATTGGCCTTAACGAAGACGATGTTTATATAGCCAATGTTATAAAATGCCGGCCTCCAGAAAATCGTGACCCTCGCCCTGAAGAGATCGCACAATGCAGCGGGTATCTCATCCAGCAAATCAAACTAGTAGCACCTAAATTATTATTAGCATTAGGACGTTTTGCAGGCCAATTTTTATTAAAGGAACTACAAGCGCTTAATCGAATGCGTAATACAGTACACTCATATAAAAACATTCCTTTTATTGTAACTTATCATCCTGCTTATTTGCTACGTAAGCCTAGCGATAAAAAGAAAGCGTATATAGATTTGCTTGCAGTCCGGGAATTATTAGACGGTAATGAAATTTAAAGTTGGTTTTACACTACTAGAATTGTTAATTGTAATAAGCATTGTTAGCCTTTTATTATTATTTTCAATGCCTAGTCAACGACAATTATATGAAAAAAATCAGTTAAAAATTGTTAGTAATAAGCTAAAAAATGCTGTTCAATTTGGGCGTAACATGGCTTTTGTTCATAATGTAGCGTTAGCTCTTGCCCCATTAAATAATCAAGATTGGTCACAAGGGTTGGTGTTATTTATTGATAATAGCAACCATAAACCTTATAAAGATAAAATTATACAAATATGGCAATGGTCTTCCCATATGATTCAAATTAATTGGCAAGGTTTTCAATCTGCAAAGTATCTACTTTTTTCTCCAAATCTAAAAAGTGCTAGTTGTAATGGTTATTTTTTGCTTACAACCCAAAGTAATCTGTCTAAAAAGTTGATCCTTAATAGATTTTGCTATGTACATAACGATATGCAACCACTTGATTTATAAAAGTAAATAGCTATAAAAAAATTTTATTAGTATAAAATCATCTATACTCATCATTAGGATTAATAATAGGAGCAGGGGATGTGCAAAAAATAGCTGGTTTTACTCTTATCGAATTTTTAATAGCAATGGTACTGACAGCTATTTTTTTGGCACTAGCTGTTCCTAGTTATTACTCAACAATTCAAAATAATAAGGTCGTATCTGTTGTAAATGAAATGTCTGCAGGTGTACACTTAGCTCGTATGGAGTCGATTCGGCGGGGTGTTCGTGTTATAGTTTGTGCAGCAAATTCTTCTTTAACTGGCTGTGGTAGTGCAGCACAATGGACACAAGGCTGGCTAATTTTTATTGATCCAAATAACAACAATAATATTGACACTCAAGCTGATATCATTCGTATTCATGAAGCTTTGCCAACTAATGTAGCCATAACTGCCAATAATGCTTTAGTCAGTTTTGATAGTAGCGGCTTTTTAACAAGCGGCGCTTTTACAATGACTGTCAATGCACCTGGATGCCGTGGTGATAATGTGCGAATAATTAATATTTCAGCAAGTGGTCGTTTAAGCCTTTCCAGAGGATTATGTAGTTAATTATAAATTTATGCAACGAAGGTAGATACTCAGAGTAGGCAAATTAGTTCAGTTATAAGCCAGATTAATTAAAAATGATAATATTTATGCAAAGTTAGTTATAAAAACTAACATTATGAAGTTAAAAAGCTTATACTATCATCTACTATATTTTATTTAAAATAACATGTCCTTTATTTTCAAAGATATAGCATCCAAAAATATACCCCCGGCTCCTTTGCTTCCATGGCTTACTTATGAGCAATCATTAACTAAGCGTTTAAAAAATATAACTAGTGAAGCTCCTAAGTTAACGGTACTTAAACAACACTGGTGTTATGCTGATTGGTGGGATAAAAACGTTATAGGTCTTAAAGAGAGGGAGTCAGTTATACATCGAGAAATTACTATTTCTGCGAAAGATAAGAAGTGTTGGTATGGACGAACAATTATTCCGGGTTCTACTTATCAATCTAATGAGGCTTTGTTTATACGTTTAAATCAAGAAAATTTAGGACAACTTATTTTTGGTAATAAATCAATCACTCGCCTTTACCATAAATTTTATGCCATTACGCCTGAAACAATAGAGTATTATTGGCTAAAGTCTCTAAATTATAAAGATGATATTTTGTGGGCTAGGCTTGCTGTGTTTTCAATAAATAATAGCGCGCAATTTTATTTAATTGAAATATTATTACCAGACCTATTAAGGGTAACTAATGAATTGGTCTAGCTATTATCAATTAGCTCGTTTTCATAAACCAGTAGGAACTTTTTTGCTTTGGGCACCCACGGCTTGGGCATTATGGGTTGCTAATCAAGGCAAACCGTCTCTGTCTTTAGTTATTTTATTTTTTCTGGGTACCGTGTTTATGCGGGCAGCGGGCTGCATCATTAATGATATGGCTGATCGTCATATCGATTTGCATGTAAAGCGTACGAAAGATAGGCCGATTACATCAGGTAAGGTATCGCTTATAGAAGCATTTATCTTATTAATCTTATTTCTGACTGCATCACTAATTATTTTATTAAATTTACCCTTTAATTGTTTTTATTATGCTTTATTCGCCTTATTTATAACATTCGTCTATCCATTTTGTAAGCGGTTTATTCAGGGACCACAACTCATTTTAGGTATCGCATTTTCTTTAGGAATCCCTATAGCGTTTATTGCTTCTAATACCCCTTTTGACAAAAGTATATTTTATCTATTGCTAATTAATTATACTTGGATAGTGGCTTACGATACGCAATATGCAATGGTTGATCGACAAGACGATTTAAAAATTGGTGTAAAATCGACAGCCATATTATTTGCTAATTCTGATCGTTTAATCATAGGCTTATTACAGTTCTTTTTACATTTTCTTTGGATTTTATTAGCAAATTATCTTAATTTATCCAGTTCTTTCTTCTTTGTTTGGGCTATAGGTGCCTGTATTTTATTATACCAACAATGGTTAATATTAAATCGGGATGCAAAAAGGTGCTTACTAGCATTTTCATGGAATGGTTGGTATGGCCTTTTAATGTGGTTAGCTATTATTTTGGGATTTAATTGCTAATTCATTTAAGTAGCTCCATTTATAAAAAATATTTATCGTCATTATTTCTTTGTCAAATTCTGTAAAAAATTCTCACACTTAGTTGTAAGTTATTAGGAGGTAGCTGCAATTACTTAGGGGGATTAATAAAAATTAGTCGTTGTTCTTAATATTTTTTTAATCTAAATGATTTATAATGGTTTAAATTTTGATCAATTTGTTAAATATATGACTAAAGTAATAGTTTTTACAGATTTTGATGGGACAGCGACAGGCAGAGCGGGTGGTAATACGCCTGATATTGTTGGTGCTGTTTTTAGTGACTTCTATAGGTCCTTGTTAAATGCTGGCCTTGATCCTCTTAAGTATAATTACAAAACTGATCCTATGAAAAGCGAAGAGTTTGTACAAAAGGCATTTGAAGTTAAATTTGGTAAATATAGTAAGGATTTCGATTATAATATGCCTGATGCAGATTTATTAATGACTGCAACAGCTGTTAAATTCTTTCAGGAAATGCTTAAATTAGATGATGTTGAAATTAAAATAGTTACAAGAAATCGCGCGGATTATATTATCAACGTATTAAAATATCATGGCTTTACCAAACAAGAACTTGATAAAATAATAATAATGGATAACTATGCTAAAGATTATGAAGTAGAGAGGTCTTTAAAGATAGGGAACCATAAAGTATATATTCTTGATGATAGTGAACAAGATTTAAAAAAAATGGTTGCGGGTACACAAAAAGTCGGTTATTTACCAGAAGATGTTAGTTATGATCTTGTGGATGATGATCAGAAAGTTTATTCTGCAGAAAAGCCAATTCAAGCAATTCAACGTAAGCCTGGCAAATTTGACTGGGAAATTTATGAAGAAGAAATTAAAAATATTGTTAATCCGAGCATGCAAACTGAAAGTTCAGCAGAAAGCAATTTAACAGGCAGTTACCCTAAAACAATGTTTGATAACCACACTTCTAGTCAAGTGAGCGAAGGGCCTTATATGATAAGGAATGAAATAACACTTAGCTAAAAATATTAGTTAGAAACCTAGTAAGTTCATGCTCATCCTTAAAGATGAGCATTTTTTATAAAGTATTTTACGCAAGTCCTGAAATAAACTGACATACCAAGCGATTTAACTTTTCAGCAGCTTTTGAAGCCATAAGTACGACTGCCTCATGGCTATGACTACAAAACGTTAAGCCAGTAGCATAATTGGTGATAGTCGCAATCACTGCTACTTTCATACCACAATGATTAGCTACTAAAACCTCAGGAACCGTCGACATGCCAACCGCATCTGCTCCTAAAATTCTAAATGCCCTGATTTCAGCTGCCGTTTCATAATTAGGACCTAAAACAGATAAATAAACGCCTTGGTGTAGCGTAATATCTTCTTGGTGGGCCGTGTTTAACAAATGTTCACGCATACTTAAATCATAAGCATTATCTAAAGGAAAAAAGCGGGGGCCAAATTCATCATCATTGGGTCCAACTAATGGATTACCGGGTTGCATATTAATATGATCGGTAATTAGCATTAATTCACCTGGGCCCACATCTTCACGTAAAGAGCCCGAAGCGTTTGTTGCCAAAAAATAATCGCAACCTAATAAACGCAATGTTCTAACATAAGTTCTAACTATCTCGTAATCAAATCCTTCATAACTATGCGCTCTACCTTGTAAGCATACAACGCCAACGCCACCTAAATAGCCTAAAATTAAATTACTTTTGTGGCCATAAACAGTTAACCTAGGAAATCCTGGTAGGTCATCATAGCTAATTGTTATGGCATTTTCTAATTGTTCAGCAAAGCTTCCTAGGCCTGAGCCTAAAACCACACCGATTGTAGGTTTAAAGTTAGGGCAGCGTTCTTTAATGGTTTT
Organism: Legionella busanensis; assembly: GCF_900461525.1. Taxonomy (NCBI): domain Bacteria; kingdom Pseudomonadati; phylum Pseudomonadota; class Gammaproteobacteria; order Legionellales; family Legionellaceae; genus Legionella; species Legionella busanensis. The sequence goes on from NZ_UGOD01000001.1 coordinate 1,611,550, forward strand.
AGCAGCTTGGTGGGAAGGTGTTTGTTTTACCGAAGTCATAGAAAGTCCAAATTATGTATAGCTATTAAGGTTAGCAAGAGGTCTAATTTTATATGAAAGTAGGAATTGTACCAAATGGAGATTAAATAAGTTAACAATTTTACTTAAAAGAATAGACAAATTTTTGACATTTTCTGCATAAAAATTACCTTAATCTTTGTCCCGATCTGTAAGCTTACAGATCTGGGTAAGAATTGAGTTAGATTGCATCAAAAAACTTTAGGAACGTTGCCTAGTTAATTTAAAAATAAGATCAAAGTTGACAAATGGCTAAATCTAATTCGGCGTTTGTTTCTTTTACCTCACGCATAGTGGCTGCCTCACAAAGTCTTACACTTAGCCCATGATAGCCTAGTTGCATTTGTGGCACTATCCCAATTGATTTATTCATACGCAGTAAAATTAAATGACAAGATGTTTTGGCTGGTAATGGACATTGATAAAAGCCATTATTAGTTTGGATTTGTTTGAATTGAGCCGTATCGCGTAATAATTGTAAATATAAATTTACAACGGAGTAAAGTGTATGCAAATAAGATTGCCATAATAAAAGATCACGTTGTCTTAGGGCTGAATTTGATTCTAACCATAGTAATAATTGTGGTGAGAAAACCTCCGCGTCCACATGAGGTTGAGCAATTCTTATAGAATGTAAAAATGGGTCAATATGGATCTTTTCACCAAATCGGCCAGCGACATGGTTTAGTGTATAGATTTGGGCATGTAATCGCTTATTTAAATCATAAGAAGGTGCTAAATTTGATTTGTTGAAGAGGTGTTCTATCCGCATTAATTCCTTTAAAAAGCGACTTTTCAGCTCAGGTTTTTCTATAAGTTGAATAATTTCAATAATATTTTTTAATGCATAATGATGAATAACAGGATGAGTTTCCTCACAAGCTTGATTAATAGTTTGATAAAGCGTTTCCAAGCGTAGAGCAATTTTGGGCAAATAATGAGTAGCTAACTGAAAAATTATAATATCAGATGACATAAGATGTTATTCTTTTAAGCACTATTATTAAATAATAATTACAGGTGATATATTAACTTTTATGATGACTTTTCATATGCTAATTGTAAATACTTTCCATGCAATTTTCTAATATTTGCCTCTAATTGCTCTAGACTGGAATCATTAAGTAGAATGTCATCAGCAAGTTGCAAACGTAAGGATTCCTGGGGTTGTGTTGCAAGCATTGCAAAAACTTGTTCCTTTGAGCATGAATCACGATTAACAACGCGATTAACTTGCATGGTGGGAGAGGCAAAAATAACTAAGATACGATCTAAATAGGGATAGTCTTTGCGGTTAGTTAATAAAGGGATTTCTATAACGCAGTAAGGGCCTTGGCTATTTTTTATTTTATTTTCTATAGTTTGCCGAATTAAAGGATGTAATAAGCTCTCAAGCCATAATCTTTCTTCTTTATTATTAAAGATAATTTCTCTTAATTGAGCTCTATTAAGTTGCCCTTCAGACGTAATAACGCTTAATCCAAAATGTTCTATAATTTTCTGCAAAGCAGGCTGAGCAGGCGCTGTAATTTGGCGAGCTATTTCATCAGCAATGATGACTGTTGCGCCTAATGATTTAAAAAAAGAAATTGCTGTTGATTTCCCGCTACCGATATTACCTGTTAAGCCTATACAAAACATTATCTTATTTCCGTAAATTAATATTTTTACAAGTTAATAAATTGACATAGCAAGTATCAGGAAACCCACTACGCTGTTGACAATATTCCCTGGCTGCAATTGCAGCATCATCTCGATTTGCATAGGAATTACTTCGCCATACTTGTGCCATTTGATCAAGTGCTGTACATTGCCAGGCAGGCGTTGTTGAAACGCCATTTACATACAATTCGCAATTGCTTTTTGAAATTTTACAGGTTTCAGGATATTGGCTCTCGTTTTTGCATACATCAATTGCCTTATTTATAGCGGCTCTTTGATAACTGCTAATAGCAAGCCATTGACGATTTGCACCATCTTCAGCAGTGCAGTGCCATTGAGCTAAAGAAATCTGTGAATAAATAGAAAGGCTAACTATACAATAAAAAATTTTTTTATTCATGCTGTTTCCCTGTATTAATTAGCAGCTCTTGTAATTGCTTAATATTCATTGCTTTCGCAATAAACCATCCTTGTAAAAACGAAACATTTTTTAAGGTTAAATAATTAAATTGTTGCTCAGTTTCTACACCTTCAGCAATAATTTTTAATTTTAAAGTATTAGCCATATTAATAATGGCATCGTTTAACGTTTCAGTTATAGCGCCTGTTCCAATTGATTGAATAAAAATTTTATCTATTTTTAGATAATTAAATGGAAAATGTTGGAGATAATTGATACTTGCATGTCCTGTGCCAAAATCATCAATAGCAAGCGAATAACCTTTACTGCGTAATTCTTTCATTTGATTAATGACTTTTATTTCATGTTCACTAAAAAGCTCACGTTCTGTAAGTTCTAGCATGATTTGTTGAGGGAGTACATTGTAATAATTGCATAGAATTTCAAAATCATTAAAAAATGCTTCGCTTTTAAAATGAGCTGGGCATAAGTTAAATCCTAGATGAAAGTTTGGATTTTTTGCTAAAAGAGGAGCGCACTCAGCTAAAGATTTTTCAATTAATTGCAGTGTAATAGGTACTATGAGACCAGAAAATTCTGCTTCCTTAATAAAATTATCTGGCATGATAAGCTCGTTATTATTTAGCCAGCGAATTAATACTTCAGCGCCATAAAATTGCTTGGTTTTTATGCAAAAGATAGGTTGATATACTGGATAAAATTGCTGTAACTTTAAAGCATCATTTAAAGCAGTAATGATAGAAAAATGTTTTGTCATGGTTTGTTGAAAGTAACGATGTAATATCCAAGAAAGAAATAAAATTGGCAATGTTGTTAATAACAGGCGGATTAATAATTTGCTTTTAAAATTAGCTTCACTGGTATTAATAACTAAATTAATATTTTTTACAGATTCAAGTGGTAGATTTAATATTTCATTTTTTTTCTTATTATTCATATTATCAAAAGAATGTATATCTTGATCATTGCTAAACGGACGACTCGCTAAGATTATTTGCTTTTCGCGCGTATCATATAAATAAATTGATTTAAAATTTAAATCATCGATATGAATAATGAATTCAAGGGATGATTTTAGTAAATAAAAACCCACATAAAAATTCTTATAAGGTTGCTGTAGTAAAAAAAAATCTTTATTAACTTGCTCGGTTTTCATTGGACCTAATAAGACTGGCTGCTGAATATATGGATTAGGAAGAGAGGCTTTTGGATCAAAAGTTGTGCAAATGGATTTAGATCTATTGTAATAAACAACAATCCCATCGATGAGAGGATTATTGAAAACAATACTTTGCAGTTGAGGCATAAGAAAATTTTGACACGCCTGTTTTTGGGTTTCATCAAGTGGAAGTAAATCAATCGATTTAAAAATTGAATCAATAAAGTTATCAATTTTATAGCCTAGATTGCTGGCTTGAAGTTGAAGACGGCTGGTTTGTTCATATTCTAGGTGTTCCCATTGATAGTAACCAACAAATAAAATTAAAAGCAAGGTTAGAATAGCCCAAGCTACTTTAAATTTTTGTTGTAAACTATCAAGAATGGGGTTAAGCATACCTTAAATCATTTTATAAATCGCATAAATAGAGTTTAGAGTGATCTCTGCTAAATGCATAATTGTTTTTTCATCTGTATTTAGAGGAGGAAGCCAATAAAGGGTTTTTCCCAGAGGCCTTAAAAAAGCACCTTGTTTTAATGCCTGCTGATAAAATTTAAAACCTACCCGTTGATTTGGTAAATCTTCCAGATCAGCAGCAACCATTGCTCCAATTGACCTTATATTACTTAATTTTCCTGTTTTATCATTAATTTCTTGAAAAAGGTTAAGCATTTTTTGTCCTAGCAGGCTTGCTTTTTGATTAAGGCCTTCTTCCTCAATTGCTTTAATAGTTGCTAAGGCAGCACTTATAGCTAACGCATTACCACTATGCGTGTGTGAATGCAAAAATGATTTGCCTGACTCATAATCATCATAAAATAATTCATAAATAGCATGATCAATTGACACACAACTTAACGGAATGCTGCCTGAGGTTAGACCTTTTGAAAGACATATTAAATCAGGCTTTATCTCGGCATATTCACTTGCCAACCAATGACCGGTACGACCTATTCCAGTCATGATTTCATCAACAATTACATAAATACCTTGGCTTTGAGCCCAGTTTGTGAGTTTTTTTAAAAAATCTGCACTATAGCAACGCATACCGCCAGCGCCTTGTAAAATAGGCTCGACAATGACCGCGCAGGTTTCATCTTTAATTTGTTCTAAATAAGTCATGGCTGATTCCCATTCACTGGACGCATCATGCCAACGTGGATCGTCTATACCACTAACATAAGGAACATCTTTAATGAAATAGCAAGACAAGCCAAGGTTATTATAGGGTTCTTTGTAGATTCCTAAATCGCTTACACTTAAAGCGCCTATTGTTTCACCATGATAACTATTTTCTAAAGAGATAAAGGTCTTACGGTGCTGTTTACCAAGTAATTTTTGGGCATGCAGTGCTAATTTAAGTGCAATTTCAACAGCGCAAGATCCATCACTGGCAAAGAACAAATGTTGATTGCGCGTAATCGCTGCTAATTTTTCACCTAATTCAGCTAAAGCTTCATGTGTAGTATTTGCTGCTATCACATGTTCAAAAGTGCTAAGTTGTTTTTGAATGGCATTAATGACTGCAGGATGGCCATGCCCTAGTGATTTACACCACCAACTAGAAATTCCATCAATTAGCCTCCCATGGTTTGTTTCTAAATAACTGCCTTGTGCACTAAAGACTACCACCGGAGGACTTTGTTCAAAATCTTTCATCTGCATGCAAGGATGCCAAATATGATTTAAATCGTTATTAATTATTTTTGTTGTGTTAACCATAATTTAATTTTAAGTTGACAATTAAAAACGACAATTTATCATGTTACAAAAAAATAATAAAAATAAATTTTGTGAATAAAAAAATGATAAAATGGACAAAGGAAGAAATTGAAAAAATATACACACAACCTTTTAACGATTTAATTTATGCAGCGCATACGTGTCATCGCGAGCACCATAAACCTAATCAGCTTCAGCTTGCTGCTTTATTAAATATTAAAACAGGTGCTTGTCCTGAAGACTGTGGTTATTGTTCTCAAAGCGGCCATTACAAAACACCTATTCAAAAAGAAAAATTACTTTCAATTGATGAAATTATTGCGACAGCAAAACAAGCAAAAGCCTCAGGCGCTACCCGATTCTGTATGGGCGCCGCCTGGCGAAGTCCGCCTGCTAAAGCAATGCCTAGATTAGTAGAGGCGATTAAACAAGTAAAAGAACTGGGACTTGAAACGTGTATGACCCTAGGTATGCTCAGTACAGAGCAATCAATAGCATTAAAAGAGGCAGGTCTAGATTTTTATAATCATAATATTGATACGTCACCATCCTATTATGACAAGATTGTAACAACGCGAACCTTTAACGATAGACTTCAAACGCTTGAAGAAGTACGTAAGTCAGGTATGAAGGTATGTTGTGGGGGTATATTAGGTTTAGGTGAAACAAGGGATGATAGAATTGAGTTCTTAATGACACTAGTTAATTTACCCTCGCCCCCAGAAAGCGTACCAATTAATAGTTTAATTCCTGTAGAGGGAACGCCTTTAGCTAAAACTAAGCCTATAGACAGTATTGAACTGATACGCACTATTGCAACTGCACGTCTACTTATGCCTAAAAGTATGATAAGGCTTAGCGCTGGTCGAGCCAAAATGAGTGATGAGCAGCAGGCACTTTGTTATTTTGTAGGCGCAAACTCAGTTTGGGCGGGTGAAAAATTATTAACTCAGGAAAATCCAGAGCTTGATAAAGATCAACAATTGTTTAATAAATTGGGACTACAAGCACAGTTAGCATGATTACTCAATTATTAAAGCAACATAAACTTCTTTTACAACAGCAAGGTTTATATAGAAAGCGACTTGTTTTAGACACCTTAAAAAAAGATATACTTAATTTTAGCTCTAATGATTACTTATCACTAAGAGATAATAGAGATATTAAACAAGCTTATAAAAAAGGAGTTAACTTATATCCTGTCGGTAGCGGAGCTGCTATGTCTGTTTGCGGTTACCACAAAATACATCGTGAACTTGAAAATACATTTGCCCGTCATTTAAAAGCGGATGGTGGTTTGTTATTTAGCTCGGGGTATGCTGCTAATTTGGGTATCGTTCGGTTACTTGCCCGTATAAAATGTCACTTATTAATTGATAAAGCAGTTCATGCGTCTGTTTATGATGGTATTAAATTAACAGCAATAAATTATAAGCGGGTTTTACATAATAATTATGATGATTTAAAAGGAAAAATAGATAATACAATTGCTACTTCTGTCTTTATGACAGAAGGTATATTTAGTATGAGTGGCCAACAAGCAGATTTAAAAACCATTGCCAACATTTGCGCAACAAAAAAAGTACCTTTTATTGTTGATGAAGCGCATTCATTTGGTGTAATAGGTCCGTGTGGGCTAGGTGCTGTAACTTATTATCAATTGAATCAACACCAAGTTCCCTTGCGCTTAATCACTTTTAGTAAGTCTTTGGGTGGGCAGGGCGCTATTGTAGTTGGGCAAGGTGAATGGATAGAAACGTTGTTTCAGTGTGCACGCTCTAATATTTATTCAACAGCAATAAGTCCTGCCTTAAGTTATGGGGTATTAGAGAGTCTACCTATCTTGATGTCCCTTGATCATGAACGTAAAAAATTAGCGGAGTTGATTGCTTATTTTAACCTGTGTGTAAAGGATTCTCCTTTGCAATGGCGCCAATCAAACACACCTATTCAGCAATTGCAATTAGGTTGCCCGCGTCGAGCGCTCTTTTATGCTTTACAATTAAAACAGCAAGGCATAATTTGTCAAGCAATACGCCAGCCTACTGTATGTCGACTTACAACAGGACTGCGAATAGTTTTAAATTCACGCCACGAACAAAGTGATATAGATAAATTATTTAACAGGTTGCATCAAATTGGGTATCTTAAACATTAACAAAATTGGCCAGGGTAGCAAAGCGCTAGTTTTATTGCATGGCTGGGGTTTTGATCAAAGAATTTGGCATGCGCTACTGCCCCAACTTAGTAAAAATTTTACTTGCTATCTTATTGATTTACCCGGTTTTGGACAGAGTAACTTGATGCATTGGGATGAATTTAAAACACAACTTTTAAATTATTTACCCCAACAGTTTGCTATTTTAGGCTGGTCTTTAGGTGGGCTTTTTGCCACCAAGTTTACAATAGAAGCTCCCCAACGTATAACTCATTTAGTAAACGTTACATCGTCACCTTTTTTTGTTAAAGACATAGAGTGGCCGGGGATAGAACGGCAAACGTTAGAACGTTTCTTTATTAATCTAAGTTGTGATCCAAAAAAAACTACGATGGAATTTATTGCTTTACAATTAAAAAATTTTCCACTAAAAAATCTAAATTTTAAGCTAAGTGAGTTTTCTTCGTCTGAAGAAGCTCTTACAAATGGGTTATTTATTCTTGCTAATTGGGATTTACGTGCTGATTTAACTAAATTAAAAATACAGACTTGTTATATGTTTGGCCGTTTAGATGCTATTGTTTCGCGGCAATTAGCATTACGAATGCAGGAGCTATATCCCTATTTTAATTATATTTTATTTCAGAAAGCTGCACACATGCCATTTATTACCCATCCAGAAGAATTTATTTATGAGCTAGAGAGTTTCTTATTATGAAACATTTTTTTATTACAGGTACTGATACTGATTGCGGTAAAACTTATGTAGTATGTAGATTATTAGCTTATTATAATCAAAATTTTAAAGCACAAGCCTTAAAGCCTGTGGCTAGTGGATGTGAAAAAGTAAATGGGCATTTAATAAGTCAGGATGTAGAAAGATTGCAAGCTTATAACAATGATTCCTCGCTTTGCATTAATCGTTGGTTATTTGAGCCTCCTGTTTCTCCTCACCTTGCAGCACTTATGGCAAATAATGAGTTTGATATTAATGAAGTTGCTCAATTTTGCCAGCAAAAAGAGTATAGTCATTTTGACTATTTGCTTATAGAAGGGGCTGGCGGGTTGCTTGTTCCGCTAAATACACATCAAACTTGGCTTGATTTTTTAAAATTAACGGGCATACCAGTTATTCTAGTTGTGGGTATGCGTTTAGGTTGTATCAATCATGCTTTATTAACGGATGCAGTACTTAAAATGAATGAAATCCCCTCTTTTGGTTGGATTGCAAATTGTTTAGATAAAGAAATGCTACTTCTTGAAGAAAATATTAGTACTTTAAAAGCTAAAATGCATATGCCTTTTATTGGTAGGGTTCCATATAATTTAACAGGCGGTGAGGATATAGAGTTTGCTAATCATATCTTATTAAATAATCTTAAATAGTTAATTTCTACTAGTTTGAAATGGCTTTTTAAAAAATTGAGTTGCTGTAACTCAATTTTATGAAAAATGCTCACCGCCGATTCCGCCGCAGGGAACCGGTAGTGATTTTTCATAAAGCCGAGTGTAAGTAATGCATTGTTTATATTCGGTGAGTTAGTTATAATTTAGTATAATTTTTTGCTGTTTTTTACTAAAAATCGCGTATTTTGCTAATTTCACTGAAATTGTTAGCTAAACGCATTCTATAAAAGGTAGATTGCGTTGTAATTTTACATTTTTCTATTATTAAACGGTTTTCACGGGGAGTCTCGGATGCCAATTTATGAGTATGAGTGTTCAAATTGCCATCACAAATTCGATTTGATACAAAAAATACATGATGCACCTGCAACACAATGCCCGCAATGTTTTCAGGATACAGCCGTTCGACTTGTTTCAGCTGCTGGCTTTCAATTAAAGGGTAATGGTTGGTATGTCACAGATTTTAAAAATAAAGGTACGCAACCAGTTCAGGCTAATAAAGACAAAGATAAAAGTGCAACTGGTGACAAAAAACCTGAAGTAAAAACAGATTCAAGTTCAAAAGGTGAAAAAGATTGAAATCTAAATCATTTCGTAGCTTTTTATTTGCCGGGTTAATAATTTGGCTGCCCATTTTAGTTACCTTTGTTGTTTTAAGATTTATTATTGATATCTTAGATTCAACAATAGCGCTGTTACCTAGTGCTTATCAACCAGAGCAACTAATTGGCATGCGTGTGCCAGGTTTAGGCGTTGTACTTTCATTATTGTTGTTAATTATAACTGGTATTGTTGCAACTAATATTCTTGGCCAGCGAATAATGGGCTGGGGGGAAGCTATACTTGCACGTATTCCTTTAGTTCGCACAATTTATAATACTTCAAAACAAATTATTCAGGCGGTTTTTGCAACCAACAGCCAAGCATTTCGAAAAGTCATGTTAGTTCAATACCCTCGCAAGGGGATATGGTCTTTAGCATTTCAAACGGGCATGGCTAATGCTGAGATTATTTCTCATACGGGTGATGAAATGGTAAGTTTATTTATACCTACAACACCGAATCCCACTTCAGGTTTTCTGATTTTAGTGCCAAAACGCGACGTTATTGAGTTAGCTATGACAATTGATGAGGCATTAACATTTATTATTTCTTTAGGTGTTATGCCATCGCCAGATAGTAAAGCGCCCGTTACTTATACTTATTAAAATAGGTGCCCCATGCGATCACATTATTGTGCAAAAATTAATGAAACAATGATAGACCAATCTGTAAGTATTTGTGGTTGGGTTCATAATCGTCGTGATCATGGTGGTGTTATTTTCTTAGATATTCGGGATCGTACTGGATTGGTTCAGGTTGTCTATGAACCAGAGTTAGCAGAAATATTTAAAATAGCCGAAAAATTACGGCATGAATTCGTAATTTATGTAAAGGGTAAAGTACGAGCTCGCCCTGCAGGCATGATTAATCCTAAGATGGCTACAGGCCAAATTGAAATTTTAGGTTTTGAGCTTGAGATTCTTAATCAATCTCAGATACCGCCATTTCTACCTGATGAGTATCAATCAATAAGCGAAGATTTACGTTACCGATACCGTTATTTAGACTTGCGTCGGCCAGATATGCAGAAGAATTTAATTTTAAGACATAATTTAATTAAGTGTATTCGTGAATATCTAAATAACCAAGGTTTTCTGGATATCGAAACACCTATGTTAACAAAGGCTACTCCTGAAGGTGCTAGAGATTATTTAGTACCATCACGCGTTCACCCAGGGTCCTTTTATGCTTTACCGCAGTCGCCTCAGTTATTTAAACAGTTACTGATGATGTCAGGATTTGATAAATACTATCAAATTGTACGCTGTTTTCGTGATGAAGATTTAAGAGCAGATAGGCAGCCTGAATTTACTCAGCTTGATCTTGAAATGTCATTTATTGATGAGCAGGCAGTACAACATATCATTGAAGAAATGCTAGGGAAAGTATTTAAGGACATTTTACAAATTGATTTACCAATGCCTTTACCTAAAATGAGTTATGCCGAGGCTATGCGTCGTTTTGGCAGCGATAAACCAGATTTACGTATTCCATTAGAACTTATTGATATTGCTGATTTAGTAAAAGATTCTGCATTTAAAGTGTTTGCCAGTGCAGCAAACAGTGATGATGGCCGCGTTGTTGCACTAAGGTTACCAAATGGTATTAAATTAAGTCGCAAAGAATTAGATGATTATGCAACTTTTGTAGGAATTTATGGCGCTAAAGGCCTGGCTTATATTAAAGTCAACGATAGAGCACAGGGTATGGCCGGATTACAGTCACCCATTTTAAAATTTTTATCTGAAGATATAGTTAATTCAGTTTTAGATAGATTAGATGCGCAAACGGGTGATGTTATATTTTTTGGTGCTGATAAGTCGTCGATCGTGAATGAGTCTATGGGAGCATTGAGGATAAAGGTAGGCCATGATTGTGGATTAGTTCAAGCAGGCTGGCAATTACTTTGGGTAGTTGATTGGCCAATGTTTGAAATTGATCCAAACACACAATCTTTACAACCTATGCATCATCCTTTTACATCACCTAGAGAGCTCGACAAGGAAGCTTTAATGAATGCCCCAACCAAAACGTTGGCCAAAGCTTATGATATTGTCATTAATGGCTATGAAATTGGTGGCGGCTCTATTCGGATACATCAGCCTGAATTACAACAAACTGTTTTTGATTTAATAGGTATTACAGAACAAGAAGCTAAAGATAAATTTGGTTTTTTGCTTGATGCATTACAATTTGGTTGTCCTCCACATGGCGGTATAGCTTTAGGAGTTGATAGGTTAGCTATGTTGCTAACCAATTCTTCCTCTATACGAGATGTAATTGCATTTCCGAAAACACAATCGGCTTCGTGTCTTTTAACTAATGCGCCTACACCTATAGGCCAAGCTCAACTTACGGAATTGGGAATTCGTCTTGCACCTAACGTATCAATATCCAAATAAAATACCAAAAGGATGTTATAGGGTACTAAGGAATTGGTTATGCATTGCAGTAATCTTATTAATGAGTACTGCAATTGCTTGCGCACGATCATCCACAACTAATTCCAGCAAACTCATTGAATATTTAACGCAAGAAAAAACAAATTTAAGTTTAGTTATTAGTGAGGCTAAATTATTTACACCACCTACAAATGAAGAAGAATATACAAAACGGATTCAACAAAATGAAGCATTAATTGCTTTAAATAAAGCTAAAATTACCAGTCTTGAGAGTTTTTTAATGACTCAAAAGAAGCTGCAAGCAGATTTTGGTTCCCGTCTTAAACAGCTTCAGCAATTTCCTGTCTCTGATTCACCTCAAATCAATTCGCAAGCTAAAATTGAAAGAATTAATGCATTAAATGAAGTAAATAAAAAGACAATAGAACTTATTAATGAAAACTTAAATTTAGCAACGCGTTATCAAGATTTATTACTAGAACAAAGACAAAAGCTTGATCTTTGGAAGTCGAAAGCAGAAATGCGGCAGCATTTAAATGACTTGCACGCGCAAGAAGATAAATTAAATCAATCCCTTGATAAACTATATGAAAATAGCTTAGCGCTGCAGCAAAAAATTAAAGCTGAAACTAATAGTAAAGTTACCTATTTGCTTGAAGCAAGGTTATTATTAAACAACCAAGTTATTAATCTTACTCAGCACAAAATAGCAAGCCTCAATTTACAGAGGAAATTAAGCAAAGCAGATTATGAATTGTTAAAAACGCCTGATATTCGTACTTTACAAACGGTAACCGATGTTTATAAAAATACTATCTCGCAGCTGTCAGATATGGAGCAGGCATTAAAAAAGATGGTGAATATGTTAGATGTTGAGCAGCGTCATCTTACAGAGTCAACTATTAAGCAGCAATTTACCACCTTGATTAAAATTATTAATAAGCGTATTGCTGATATAACGATCCAAGAGCAAACCTTACAAGAGGACTTAGAAAATCATCAGCAAGAACTCAAAAAACAATTATCAGTAAGACAAAGCTTATCAGAATATAGTATTGATAGTTGGCCAACAATTATGCATGAGTTATCCCGTATACCCATGCAATTTTATAATTATATAAAATCGTTAACTTTAAAAACGCGTGATAATTACTTATGGCAAGATACTGTTCCAACCGTACTTATCTGGATTACTTTACTGGTTGCAGGAGCAGGATTTTATTTTTTACATCGCTTATTAAAACGTTTAACACAAGATAAAGAGCGCTCTAGACTTTCGGGTCATTTATATGACGGTATTCTAACCTTAGTTAGTCGCAACATGCCTTATTTAGCTTTAAGTAGTTTTTTATTTGTTGTGCTCTATCTTAATAAAGTTCCTTTTAGTAATTACCAACTTTTATTTAATCTAATTTTAGTCTGGTTATCCTTTCGAACTGTCTTGTTAGTTGCCCGTTTAATATTACTAGAACGTATAAGTGATTCTTCTGGTAAAGATGTCAAATTATATTATCGAGTTAAGTGGTTATTATTGGCGGGTGGCTGGACAACTGCTTTTATGGTATTTAGTTACCAATTGCCTCTACCTCTAATTTTGCAAGATATTTTTAATCAACTATTCATGTTGTTTTTGGTTGCTGTTTCTCTTTTAGTTTTAAAAAGTAAAGAAGTAATATCCCATTTGCTTTATCCTGTTTTAAAAACTAAAAAACGTTATGTACGCAATGCTGTTATGATATTAATGGTATTAACGCCACTAACATTACTCGTTACCGCCATTATAGGTTTAATTGGCTATATTAATTTAGCTTGGACTATGAGTAGGTATCAAGTTCAAGTGCTTTTTATTATTACTGGTTATATTGTAATTCGTGGTTTGTTATTTGATGCGTTGGAACTTATATCAGAGTGGATGATTTCTCATTCAACAAACGGCTGGTTATGGATAGAAGTTATTCTGAAACCTGTTGATAAAGTTTTAAGAGTACTTCTTTTAATTTGTTCGCTTATTGTTTTTTGTCAATTGTTTGGTTGGCTATCTGATTCTATGATGCTGGCAAAATTACAGCGTATTAGTGAATATCCGTTAGTTAATATCTCTGGTATTCATATTACTTCAGTAAGTCTAGTTGAATTCTTTATTGTGCTTGCTGTTTTTTATTGGGCCGCTAAATGGACGCGGGAATTTTGCTATCGCTGGTTATATCGTAATACTCGTGATGCAGGTATTCGCAATAGCTTAGCTGTCTTTACTCAATATGCGGTTATTTTAATAGGTAGTATTATTACGCTACGAGTTTTAGGTTTTGATTTTAGCGGCATGTCCATGGTTATCGGTGGGCTTGCTGTAGGTATGGGCTTTGGACTGCGTGATTTTGCGAGCAATATTGTCGGCGGTATTATGTTGCTTATTGAACGCCCTGTAAGGGAAGGTGATTTAATTACCTTGGGAAATTACGAAGGACGAGTGTCACATATTGGTATACGTTCAATGCGCGTTTCTTCTTGGGATAATATGGAAGTGTTAATTCCTAATGCAGAAACATTTAATAAACCTTTTACTAACTGGACTCATCAAGATAGTATTATTAGAACAGTCGTCCCTATAAAAGTCAGTCGTGCTGATGATCCTAGTGTTGTACAACAATTAATTTTAGATGTATTAGCAACGTCTCATGAAATTGTTAGCGAACCGCCAGCGCAAGTTTTTTTGAAAAAAATTGATGAAGCTTTAATTGAGTTTGAAGTACGTTATTTTATTAATGTACAAACTCATACACGTTTTGAAGTACGCTCTAATGTGTTGTTTGCTATTATGGAACAATTTAGAAAGGCAGGTATTAAGCCACCTATACCACCTATTAGTGTGCAATTAAAAGAATTAGAAGAACAAGAAGCAAAAGAAAAGAAATATGAACGGGCGCTTACTAAAAGTACCACCGATTAATGAAAAAGAATTACTTGCTCGATGCCTTCAAATTGAAGGCATCAGTTTTGCTCAACTTGCAAACTTAATTCAAACTACTATTCCTAAAGACCAGTCAAAACGAAAAGGTTGGGCGGGACTTGCAATTGAAATTATTTTAGGTGCAACGGCAGGCACTAAGGCATTGCCTGACTTTATACATCTAGGCGTGGAGTTAAAAACAATACCTTTTAATGGACTAGGTAAACCTGCTGAGTCTACCTTTATTACAACCATTCCGCTTTTAACAGTTCATCAGCAAAACTGGCTTAGTTCAGAATGTTATAAAAAACTGAAACGTATTCTTTGGATTCCAGTTGAAGGTGCCCGCGAAATTCCTTTTGAAGAACGTCGTATTGGTCATGCTTATTTATGGTCTCCAACAGCAGAAGAAGAAGCAATTTTAAAAAATGATTGGCTCGAATTAACAACCATGATAGGGACGGGACGTTTAGAAAATATTGATGCATCTCTAGGTCAGTATTTGCAAGTGCGTCCTAAAGCTGCAAATGCCCGATCTCTTTGTTATGGCTTTAATAGCGAGGGCAGTAGAATTCTTACTTTACCCCGCGGTTTTTACTTGCGTCGCCAATTTACTGAGGCAGTATTTGCCATGAAGTGAAAAATAAAGTCATTGCAATAAGTTTATTAAATCAAATGCTTACAATAAAAAATAAAATATTTTTCGAACACAAAATTTAATTGATATTAGAATTTAGTGCTGCTATTATTCAAACGTGCAATTGCTTCATCAAGCTATAATTTTTTCATAAACAAGGATGAAAGGATGAAAACAATTTTATCTAAAATAATAAATAAGTTCACATTAGGATTATTCATTGCTCTAACTAATTCTGTTGCTTTTGCTGCTGGCCCCGTACGTAGCTGGTCTTGGTCGCCTGGGTGGATAGCAGGTGGTGTATTAGTGGCAGCTGTCATAGGTGGTATTATCGCATTTGTTGGCCATGACGACGATGATGATGAAGCTAATATCCTTTTTTGCCAATAAATTAAGCTGTTCATTTTTATATAATGCTAGTAGCTCATTGCTATTAGCATTATAGTTCTTTAAATTGTTTGAGAACTTAGCTATGACTAGTCACTCGATGCGTTATTCATGGCAAGTAATGTATGCTTCAGTTTTTGCTTTGGTTATACGTGATATTCAAAAGAAATTTATTAAAACCATCAATACAGAACGATCTTTTGGTCTCTTGTGGGTGGTTTTAGAGCCAACTGCTCATATTGCTATATGGATGGTTCTTCGCATATTTTTAGGTGGAAATAGTATGCTTACTGTTCTTCCTACTCCTTTATTTATACTACTAGGTGTAATCCCCTTTTTATTGTTTCGTAATATTATAAGCAGTAGTAAAGGTGCTATTAAAGGGAACAAAGGGTTTTATTTATTTCGGCAAGTTAAGCCTATTGATCCAATTATTGCAAAATTAATTAGCGAATTCATGATTACGGTGTTTATTTTTTTAATTATGTTGGCAATATTAAGTTGGTTTGGTACAAGTTGCAAAGTTTATAATTTTTCATTTTTACTTTTTAATACAATTATCTACTTAGGTTTTCTTCTAGGTGTTTCAATAATCATTGCTATTCTTTGTTTCTTTTTTAATTTTATGATAAGTATTTTAGGAATGATAAATCGTCTTTTCTATATTTTTTGTGGGATTTTTTTTAGCGCTGATATGTTGCCCAAATCATTTAGAGCAATTATTTTATATAATCCCGTTTTTCAATTTATTGAGCTTGCTAGAGAAAGCTTTAGGGTACCTTTTTCTTATATTCCTTATGCTTCATCTGCTTATCTAATTAAGTCATCCGTAATAACGTTATCAATTGGGATAGGATTATACCTAGCATTATATCAAAAAATAATGATTGAGATTGAACAACGATGATAGAAGCTATTAATATTAGTAAATATTATAAAGTACAAGGAAAAAAATATACGGTATTTCGTAATTTATCTCTACAAATAAAGCCGGGCGAAAGAATTGCTTTAATGGGACGAAATGGCGCTGGTAAATCCACTTTATTACGTATTTTATGCGGATTAGAAAAACCAAGTAGTGGACAAATAAATATTACGAGTAGGTTGTCTTGGCCTGTAGGGGTTGCTGGAGGTTTTATCGGTACCTTAACAGGTAAAGAGAATGTAAAATTCGTTTGTCGACTTCTAATGAAAGACAATGAAGAAACTAAGGAGAAAATTCTCTTTGTTCGGGAATTCGCAGAAATTGGTCATTATTTTGAATTACCAGTTCAGACATATAGTTCAGGAATGCGCTCCCGCTTAGCTTTTGGTCTGTCAATGGCCTTTGATTTTGATTTTTATATAGTTGATGAGGCTTTAGCAGTTGGTGATATTGAATTTAAAAAAAAATGTAAGGCTGCTTTTTGTCAGAAGTCTCAATCTAAAGGTATAATTATGGTTTCACATAGCATGAGTGATATACGCGAGTTTTGTAGCCAAGGTATCTTTTTACATAATAATTCGATAACACATAGTAATGATTTAGAAGAGATTTTTAAATTATATAAATCTTCTTAATTTAAGGAGCAATTATAATTTAGTAACTAAATAATTTAATTTCTAACAACTTATGAAAATTAAATTATCTAATTTTTCTTAATAATTTTATAAGGCAAAGGGATGTGAATGTTTTAATTAGGGTTGACTCATCTAGATTAATGGGGTCAGGTCATGTTTTACGTTGCCTTGTATTGGCTAGCTTATTAAAAAAAGAAGGCTGTAATATATCTTTCTTATGTCGTGATTTACCTGGGAATTGTTATAATTTTATCACTGAGCATGGATTTGAGTATCATTTACTTCCTTTCACAGCAAAACAAAAAAATTTGTATTTACAGCATTTACCATGTGATGACTATCAACTCTGGCTTGGTGTCAGTGAGGAACAAGATACTTTAGATACTCTTTCTTATCTCAAACATAATGCAACTGATTTTATGGTGGTCGATGTTTATGGTTTAAGTATTTTATGGGAAACAAAGATAAAATCTGAAGTCAGTAAATTAATGGTTATAGATGATTTAGCAAATCGTCAACATGATTGTGATATCTTACTCGATCATAATTTTTATATAAATTATGATAAACGATATAATCAATTAGTTCCGAAGGAGTGTCTAAAATTATTAGGACCTCGATACGCCTTAATTAATCCCCAAATTTATGAACTTAAAAAACAACAGTGTTTACCTTTTAAAATTCAAAGAATTATAATATTTTTAGGTGGCACTGATCTTAAAAACTATACGGACATAATTATTGATAGTTTTTTAAAATCTACTTTATCAGAATGCCAGGTTGATATTGTCTTAGGGAAAGCAAATCCCCATGCACGAAATTTAATACAGAAGTATAGCAATGTAGCTAATTTGAGCTTTCACATACAGCCTTCTTATTACTATAAATTATTACATAAAGCAGATTTATCAATTAACGCAGGAGGAGTCAGTGCTCTTGAACGTTTATATATAAATCTACCATCACTAATCGTTTGCATGGCTGAAAATCAAAAACAAATTTGTCTCGATTTACACCATTGTAACTTAGCTTATTATGTAGAAAATATTAATCAAATGACAGAAATATTAAATAATATCAACATGATTATGTCTATTTTAAAAGATAGTACTGACATGTTTCCAGAACTAAACTTATCTTTTATAAAGGAATTATTTAATGGAATCAACGTACGTTCGTTATGTTAGATCTATTAATCTACCAATTTATGAATTTAAAAATAAATTTATTCAGATACGCAGATTTACAATGGAAGATGCAGAAATAGTACTTAAATGGCGTAATCATACAACAGTTAGATCGCAGTTTATCGACACTACATTTATTCCATTAGATGAGCATAAAAAATGGTGCCAAAAAAAGCTAGAAGATAATCTTACTTTATTACTCATCGGTGAAGATTTAAATCAACAAGCAATTGGTACTATACGATATGATGTTGTAGAGAGAGAAGCAAATATTAGTATATATATCGATCCTGATTTAACAGGTAAAGGTTATGGAGAAGCTATTTTATTACAGTCAATAAAATATGTTCAGCCATTAAATATATTTGACAATATGATTGCTCAAGTAAAATCTACAAATATTGCTTCTAGACGGTTATTTGAAAAGTGTAATTTTTTACTAACACAGGAAACAGTAAAAATATGAAGAAAATTTTATTTACTGGTGGTGGTGGAGCTGGGACAGAAGCATTATGGCGATTTTTATCTCAAAAATATGATCTTTTTTTTGCGGATGCTTCTTTAGACTCAATTGATAATAGGATTTCTAACGAGCGTAAATTATCTTTACCTATGGCGCATGATAAAAATTTCATTAGTGAAGTACAAAAATTAATAACAAACAATAAAATAAATATTTTAGTGCCTGGAGTGGATGAGGAGCTTATTCCGCTTGCTAAAAATAGAGGCATGATTACGTCTAAAATATTTGCACCGTCTATGGAATTTATTCAATTAATGTTGGATAAGCTTGAATGTTTTATTGTTATGAATAAACACGGCCTACCGGTTCCAAAAACAGTTCCTTTGGCAGATGTATCTGAACTTAAGTTTCCATTAATTGTTAAGCCTAGAACTGGAAGAGGCTCTCGAGGAGTATGTTTAGTCCAATCAATTAGTGAGATTGAAGCTTACAAGGTTCTTTATAAAACGGATCTAAAACATTTAATTGCACAAGAATTTATTAGTGGTGATGAATATACGGTAATGGTCGCGGGTGATGATAATGGTAACTTGAAAGCAATTGTTCCTGTTAAAGTCAAGCAAAAAAAAGGTATAACTATTCAAGCCCATATTGAATTAAATCAGTTAATTTTAAACTATGTACATCAATTTCATAAGATATTTAGACCAAGCTGTATATACAATATTCAGTGTATATTAACACCAGATAATATCGTTTTACCTTTTGAAATAAATCCGCGAATATCAACTACCTTTTGTCTAAGTATAGCTTCTGGTTTTGATCCCTTTAGCAGTGAACAAGAAAAGAAAACTTTGTTTTTACCTGAAGCTAAATTATTTTTAAAGAGAAATTGGACTAATTGTATTTTTAGTGAATAAAAGGATATCAAACATGGAATTTGCAATAGCTCATAAAAAAGTAGGGATAAATCATCCTACTTTTATAATTGCGGAAATAGGTTCTAATCATAATCAAGATTTTAAGCTTGCTTTACAGCATATTGATGCAGCGGCAGAAGCTGGCGTAGATGCAGTTAAGTTTCAGACTTTTAAAGCAAATACCCATGTATCAAAATACGCAGTAATGCCTAATTACTTGCAGGGCTATTCGAGTATTTATGATCTTATTAAAACGTTAGAGCTTAATCGTGATTGGCAAAGACCGCTTATGGAGTATGCCACAGAAAAGGGGATGATTTTTTTCTCTTCAGCCTGTGATTACGACGCTGTAGATAGTTTAAACGAGATAAATGTACCTGCTCATAAAGTTGCTTCGTTTGACTTACCTGATCTTGATCTAATTCGGTATATTGCAAAAAGTGGCAAGCCAATTATCTTGTCAACAGGTTTAGCAAATTGGATGGATATTCAAAGAGCAGTAGAGGTTTGTCTTGAGGAAGACAATAGTCAAATCGCCTTGCTACAATGTACATCGCTTTATCCAGCACCTGCCCACCTTTCTAATCTCAAAGCTATGATAAGCATGCGAAATATTTTTAATGTGGTGACAGGATATTCGGATCATACTCTTGGAGATACAATACCGACTGCAGCTGTTGCAATGGGTGCAGCAATTATTGAAAAGCACTTTACTTTGGATCGCACCTTACCAGGCCCTGATCACGGTTTTGCTATAGAGCCAGCTGAATTAAAAGAAATGGTAACCAAAATTAGAACAATTGAATTGGCTATTGGTAACGGAATCAAAAATGGACCTCGTGAAGAGGAAAAAGATATGTATAGTAAAGTTCGAAGATCATTACATGCTAAACAAGATATTAAACAAGGACAGATTATTACTGAAGCAGATATTGTATGTAAAAGGCCTGGGTTTGGGATTCAGCCATATCAAAAAGGAGAAGTAATAGGAAAGATAGCAAAAGTTAATATTAAAGCTGATCAATGGATAGAATGGGCAATGATATAATGCAAACAGTGTTAATTACGGGAGCCCATGGATATTTAGGACACCATTTGGTTACAAAATTTAAGCAAAATAATGTTCAAGTTATTGAAGTTTTACGAACTCCGGATGGCAATAAACTTGGATGCGATTTAACGGATAAATCATCTGTTTTACGCACTTTTAGTAAACTAAAACCTGATATTATCATACATTGTGCTGCTTTTGTTCCAAAGTCTTTGAGTGAATATAATAATACTCGTCTCTCACTACTTAACTCAGAGATGCTTAAAAATATTTTAAATGCTTCTAACTGTCCAATTATATATATTTCGTCTATGACAGTGTATGGACCCTCTACTAATATATTAAGAAAAGAAAGTGATGCAGGAAAACCTCAATCAGAGTATGGTAAAAGTAAATATCTAGGAGAATGTATACTAAAGGAAAGCAAAAGAGATTCAATTGCCATACGAATACCTGGATTATTTGGGGGCAATCGTACTGATGGACTAATCGCTAATTTACTAAAATCTTTAATGCAAGGTAAACCACCTAATTTGCCGCAGAGTCCGTTACTTTGGGCTGGCATCGATATAGAGGATGCAGCGGACGGGATTTTTCAATTATCTAAAATTAATTTTTGTGGGTATAATGCTATTAATTTAGGTTATAACGATATTTATTCTATTAATAAACTCCTCAGTATTTTATCAGAATTCTTTTCTATAAAATTAGATTATAATATACAGCACCCTTCCTTTGCTTTTGACTTATCTTATTTGTACTCACTTTCTATTTATCCACACTCTAATTTACGAACATCTCTACTTAAATTGAAAACTAATTATGGATTTATATAAACTAAACTTTTTTGAAAAAAAATTAATGTTAATTGGTGATATGATTGAATCATGGCGTAATGATCAAACTGCTAAAAATATTATAGAACCTACAGAATTTAAAACCCAAGCTGATTTAAAAGCTCACGAATTATTATCTGAGCTTATTCAAACAATTTTTCCAAACACTATAATTATTTCAGAAGAAGATTATACTCACGATTTTAGACCAACTAATTATTGGTTAATTGATCCTATTGATGGAACTGCAAGTTGGTATAATGGTTTTGATGGTTTTGTAATACAGGCGGCATTTATTGAAAATAATATACCACTTTACGGTGCCGTTTACGCTCCAGTTTTAAAAAAATTATGGACAGCAAGGAGAAATCAGGGAGCTTGGCTTAATAACTGTAAATTACCGAAGCTTATTGCAAATGAAAGGATAAATTTAATTGATAATTATCCTGAGCCTAAAAATATTGCTGGCAAAATTTTTAATAAAATTCCTATAACTCAATATATTGAGTGCGGATCACTGGGATTGAAGTCTTGTTTAGTTGCTGATGGTACGGCTGATTTATTTGTTAAAGATGTAGTCATTAGAGATTGGGATTTGGCGCCAGCGGCTGTAATAATTAATGAAGTAGGTGGAGTATTGACTGATTTAACAGGAGAAATTATTTCTTTTACTGGATCATTCCAAAAAAATAAGGGTTTAATTGTTGCCCGAGATAAGTACTTACTCAAATCTATTGTAAAATTGACAGAGAATCAAACTGTTAAATAAAGTGCTTGCATTGTTTATACTGCCTCGATAATATGCATTTGATTTAATATTCAGGGATTGATTTTTAATTATGAATAATAGGGTTTTAGTTATTGCTGCACATCCTGATGACGAATTGTTAGGTTGTGGTGGTACAGTTGCAAAACATGTCTTACAAAGTGATATAGTTTCAACTCATATTATTGCCGAAGGTTTCACTAGTCGTAACTCTTCTAACTCTTCTAATTCTTCACTAGCATTGTTACATCAAGAGGCTATTCAAGCTAATCATATTATTGGTGTAACTGATGTCCATATTCATCAATTTCCTGATAACAAATTAGACACTATATCTAGACTAGAGCTTATTAAAGTTATTGAAGCGATTATCGATAATACTCAACCTGATATAATTTATACTCATCATATCGGTGATGTAAATATTGATCACCGCCGTATTCATGAGGCTGTTATTACAGCAACGAGGCCTATGCCACATAGTTTAAAGCCCACCCTATTATTTTTTGAAACACAATCAAGTACCGAATGGCAGCCAATAGGGTCTGCACCGCCATTTATCCCTAACTGGTTTGTTGATATTAGCGAAACGCTTGAGCTAAAAATGAGGGCTTTAAGTACTTATGAAAGTGAAATGAGACCTTGGCCGCATGCTCGTTCTTTGCAAGGTGTAGAATATTTAGCGCGCTGGCGTGGTTGTAGTGCTGGTATAAATGCTGCAGAGGCATTTTTATTAGGAAGAAAAATTTTATCTATTTAGATATAAATTATTTAAAAGGGAGCCTCTATAATAATGAATCAAAATAAACCATTTTTTATTGCTCTAGCGACAGATTCTTTAAGTATGCCAAGGCCATGGAATCAAAAAAATATTAATTTAAATCCCGAGTTAGCTACAACTATGTTTGATACTTATCCATATAAGTTAAAAAAACTAATTATGAAGCGATTTCCAAGTTTGGATTTAGAGTTAAATAATTATGCTACTAGAGCAGGCGGGATTGGTACTATTAATACAAGGATTAGAGATATTGTTTCATGGTTAGCAGCAGATATTGGTATTTTACACTTTGGAATAACTGACTGTTGGCTTAGAGGCGATAATCAAATTCCAAATGTTTCCTTAGAAGATTTTAGTATTCTTTTTGAAAAAATAATGGAACTTAAGGTGCAATTAAATTCATCAATGCCGTTATTTATCATAGGTATAACTCCTACTAATCAGCATATGCTTTCAAAAGCGCCTAGACAAAATGAAGTAATTAAAGAATATTGCAAGATAATGAAGTCGTATATAGTTGAAAATTGTTTTTATATAGATATGCAAGAGCAATTTGAAAAGCATGGGGAAACAATTTTGCATCCAGATGGACATCATTTAAGTAATACTGGACATAATGTATTAGCAAACCTTCTAAGTAAGCAAATAGAAGACTATATAAAAATTTATTTAGCTAACTTGCATGAGACTTTTGTAAATTGACTTTAATTTAGCAAGGAACAAAGGTCATTTTATTAAGATAAAATACGGAATATTGTTAATAGAATTCTTAAAAAAAATTAATTTATAAATAGGGATGTAATATGTTTAATAATAAAAATATTCTTATCACGGGTGGTACTGGCTCTTTTGGAAAAAATTGTGTTCATTTTATTCTTAATAGATTTAAACCCAATAAGGTGATTGTTTTTTCTAGGGATGAGTTAAAACAATCTCAAATGATGAAAGATTATAATGATGATTGTATGCGTTATTTTATTGGCGATGTGCGTGATGAAAGCAGATTAAATTTTGCTATGAAAAATGTCGACATCGTTATTCATGCTGCTGCTCTAAAGCAAGTTCCTGCAGCTGAGTATAATCCAATGGAATGTATTAAAACAAATATTCATGGTGCTGAAAATGTTATTAATGCAGCTATTAGAAATGGAGTTGAAAAAGTTATTGCTTTATCCACAGATAAAGCAGCAAATCCGATTAACTTATATGGTTCTACTAAGTTAGCATCAGATAAGTTATTTATCGCTGCTAATAATATTTCTGGAAAAGATGGCACCATTTTTTCAGTTGTACGTTACGGTAATGTTGTTGGATCACGAGGCTCTGTTGTGCCATTTTTTGAGCAATTAATTAAAGAAAATGCATCATTCTTACCTATCACAGATGAACGAATGACGCGTTTCTGGATTAGTTTGCCACAAGGTGTCGAATTTGTTTTTAAAAGTTTTCAACGTATGTATGGCGGAGAAATTTTTGTACCTAAGTTACCCTCTGTACGAATCATAGAATTAGCAGAAATAATGGCACCTCAATTAGAGAAGCGAATTGTTGGAATACGTCCTGGTGAAAAGTTACATGAAATTATGTGTCCTGCCGATGATTCACGGTTAACAATAGAATTTGAAGATCATTTTGTAATTAGACCTACAATTAAATTCCATCACTCTCAGATTGATTATCAAGTAAATTGCTTAGGTGAAACAGGAACACCTGTAGTTGATAGTTTTGAATATAATTCTGGTACGAATACAGAGTTTTTAAAGGGTGATGCAATTAGAGTGTTCAATGAAAATGCGCTTATGGCTGAAGGTATAAGGCTTATTCCTATTAAAACAAAGTTGCTAAACAATAATAGTCAAATTAGTGAATTAGAAATGGCCTAATTTTAAATTAGCGACCTACAGATATGTAAAGCTAAAAGTAACTTGATTTTTGGAAGTTCAATCTGTTTCTTTGGAGTTCACGAACTTTTAATGCAAAAATTTAAAAGATAATACTTCTTTGAAGAGCTATTAAATATTAAATTGCACTTTAAACATCAAATGAACTTGAGATAATATAATCTTGAATAAGCGAGTTAAATTATGTTTTATAAAGGGAATAGAACGCGCAATTTGGTTAAGAAAATTAGATTATTTATAGGCCGTGCAAATAAAAATTCAAAGAAAAGTTCAGTTAAATACGCTTATCCATTTGAGTTAATTGATTCCTATTTTGTATTTTGTAAAAGAAATGCCTATTCTAGATTGTCCTTAGTAGGTAGGAATTGGAAAGAAAAGGATAAATTAAAACCGATTGCTTTAATGATTGGGTTTAACTATTGGAAATTCGGTTTTATAAGTGCCTATCTTCCTGAATATTGTACAGCTTTTTCCCCGATTAAAAAATTAGGATTTAATGTAATAAAGTACTTTTTATTCGAGAAAAAGAAACCTCACGTTATTATTGTTTGGAGTTTCAAAGAAAAACTATCTGTGAGATTATTTTCAAAATTTTTTAAAATACCTATTTATAGAATGGAAGATGGCTTTATTCGATCAGCAGAAATGGGCGCTTTACACACAACACCATATTCCATTATTTTAGATAAAAAAGGGCTTTATTTTAATGGCGCAAAAACCTCTAACATAGAAGAAATATTAAACAGCTATAACTTTAAAGAAAATAACGCTTTAATTGAGAAGGCTAGTGATGTATTGCAACTAATCACAAAATCAAAGATTTCAAAATATAATCCTGCGCATTTAACTAAGAAAAAAGAAAATAGTCTTGTACAAGTAAATAAGCAGGTTGTTATTTTGGGCCAAGTAGAAAACGACGCTGCTATTCGTTTTGGAAATCCTCAAAAATGGGTGCCTAGTCGGCTAGTTTTATTAGCTTATTTAGAAAATCCAGGGGCAACTATTTTATATCGCCCACATCCGCAGACTTATGCAATTTATAAAAAGAAGAAATCAGAGCTAAGAGCTATAAAAGAAGTCGCTGAAATTATCGATCCTTCTGAGCCATTACCTGAATTATTACAAACTATAGATCATGTTTATACTATTAGTTCACTATCTGGCTTAGAGGCCTTAATAAGAGGTATTAAAGTTACTACAGTTGGAACACCATTTTATGCAGGTTGGGGATTAACTGATGATCGGTGTACAATACCTAGACGAAAAGCAAAATTATCTATTTTAGAATTAGTAGCAGGTGTTTATTTACTATATCCTCGATATTTAGCTGATTTACAAGATAGTTTCCTTGGAATACAAGCTGCTTGTATAAAGATAAAAGCAGATCATAAATATGATTTATTTGAGAAGAGTAAATTATTAAAATTAGATAAAGAAGAAAATTTAAGGGAAAAATTAAGTTCAGATTATTGGCCACAATTATTTTTCGAAAATTATACAGATAGTGGTATTCGAGATTTTATAAATAATAATTTAAGTTGTATTGATTTTACACGTGACATTAGCAAAGCACCGGGAAGGTTATATCAAATTGTTTATACTTTTAGTTTAGCTGGTGCTATGGATGATATTAGTTGCGATTTCTTTTTAAAAAAAGTACGTGAATATATTGATAAGGATATTTTTAATGATTTGCTTTTAAAGCTTGCTGACGAAAGACCTGCCAAATATATTATTCAGCATCTTTATTGGATGATAAATGAATATGCTGATGTTAATAATATAGACAGAACTGCAGTATTAGAAAAGCTAGATTATTTAAATAAAATATTCGATCGTGGTGATAAATTAGATTACCGCGCTCAAGAAAATAATATACAATCAGATGATAAATTTAATAAAAAAATCGATAAAGATTCGCTTAATAATTATATGCAGCTTTTGGATGTGTTATTCAAGAATAGAGCGTATGAACAATTTATCGAGGTTGCAAAAAAAATATTTATATCAGGCAATACTTCAAGTATCTTATTCATAAAATGTGCTGAATTAGCTTCATTAAAATTTGATTCCCGTTCTGCACGACAAATAGCAGCATTTCAACAAAAAATTTGGTTTAAACTACATAACCGTGCAGGGCTGCATATTGAGATTGAAAATACTTCTTCAAATCTTATAAGTAAGTATGATAAAAAACTCATTAGCAAAATTGTTTTGCAATTAAAAACTAATCCTGATCGAATCAATAAAAGCTGGGCTATTTTTAAATCCTATCTAGATACTAGTTATTATAAATTATTCCAAGCAATACTTAACTTAGATAATGATCAAACTATTCAGAAGGCTTTAGCTTATTTAGAGATAAATGATACTAAGCGCGCCTTAGAAATTGTGGAAAATTTAGTTTGTCATAAAGAGTTATCAGATAAATTATATATTACAGCTTCTAAATTGTACTCAGTAACAGGTGAAGTTAATCGTGCACTTCAATTAATGAGACAAGTTATTAAAAAAAGAAAAAATCATGATATTTATACTGAAATGCTTCGTTTACTAAAAGCTTTAGGTTATTTTGGTGAAGCCTTAGAAAGAATCGAAGAGTCAAAGCAGTATAAAATTGATTTAACTGAGGAAGGACATATTATGCCAATTTATTTTGGCTTAAAACGGATTGAAGAAGGCTTTAAATGCTTTTGTGATACAAAATTAAAGTCCTTACTTATTAACTATTATGGCTTTCAAAAATATAGGCGTGATGATAACTATAATGTCTCCAACCTTTTATTGATTTTTAGCTCAGGGCCAGCTGAAGAAATTAGATTTTCTTCAATCTATGATGAAGTATGTAATGCTTTTGGCGCTAATAATTTTAAAATTACTTGTGATTATCGTTTATACGAACTCTTTAAACGTTCATTTCCAATGATTAATTTTGTGCCGGTTAAACGTAGCCGATTTATAACTCCTCAATATCCAAGGAAAATTTATAATCTTTTACCAGGCTCTGATTTAATTAATGCACTTGATAATAATGGCCACCAAGCAGTTGAAGATGCTAATCAAATTCAGTTATTAACTGAGCTTCTCTGGCAGTTTAGGAAAAAATTTAATGATTTTCCTGGAAAGCCTTATTTAAAAGCTAATGCGTCAAGAATAAATGAGTTTAAATCACATTTACCACGTAACGTGGTATTAATAGGATTAAGCTGGCGAAGTTTTTTATCCAATGCAATGAGAAATATTCATTATTTAACTTTGAAACAATTAGAACCCATTTTTAAAATACCAGGTGTTGTTTATATTAATTTACAAAATAGTGATGAAGATAAAGAAGATGTGCAATGGGTTAACTCTTTATATCCTAATAAATTAATAACTATTGATCAATTAGATCAATTTAATGATTTTGATGGTGTTGCATGTTTGATGAAAAATTTAGATTTCATTGTATCTGCTAATACAGTAGTTAGCGATTTAGCAGGCGCACTAGGATGTTTTGGTTTAATTTTTTCATGCCACGGCGAGTTAAAATGGCGTTCTATAAA
Source organism: Legionella busanensis (assembly GCF_900461525.1). Lineage (NCBI taxonomy): Bacteria > Pseudomonadati > Pseudomonadota > Gammaproteobacteria > Legionellales > Legionellaceae > Legionella > Legionella busanensis. The sequence continues at coordinate 1,640,122 of NZ_UGOD01000001.1, forward strand.
CGAAGAAGGCTGTGATGTTTGGTTTAATTCAATGCAGCATGTTCAAGCAGAATATGGATGTCAAGATGAATTAGTACAAAAAATAGCTAAAAAAATAGAAGCAGTCATGTTTAATAAAACTCAAGCTAAGATTTCATCTAATCAGCAAGCAATAGCTATTAATTAATAATCAGAGGATTTTTGTTTATGACAAAGGGAAGATTAGTGATTCCATATGCAACACAGTCCATCCAGCAACAAGACATTGAGCATGTTGTCGAGGTACTTAAATCCGATTTTCTTACTCAAGGACCTGTAGTTCCTAAATTTGAACAGTACATCGCAAAATATTGTGAAGCTAAGTTTGCTGTAGCTACAAATAGTGCAACCTCAGCACTTCATATTGCTTGCTTGGCATTAGGTCTTAAAGAAAGAGACTATTTATGGACAAGCCCAAACACCTTTGTTGCTTCTGCAAACTGCGGTTTATACTGTGGCGCCCAGCTTGATTTCGTTGACATTGATCCTTTAACTTATAATTTAAGCGTTGAAAAACTTGAAGAGAAACTCATCTTAGCAAAGAAAACAAATAAATTACCTAAGATTTTAGTTGCTGTTCATTTTGCAGGTCAATCTTGTGAAATGAATAAGATATATAAGTTATCTAAAGAATATAACTTCAAAATAATTGAAGATGCTTCGCATGCAATAGGTAGCAGATATTTAGATAACCCAGTTGGTAATTCAAGTTTTTCAGATATTACTATATTTAGTTTTCACCCGGTTAAAATAATTACTACAGCAGAAGGCGGTATGGCTGTTACTAATCAACAATCATTATACGAAAAAATGCAATTACTACGTAGTCATGGGGTTACTCGTGATCCTAAGCTAATGACTGTTAATAATGACGAAGGCTGGTATTATGAGCAAGTAGATCTTGGTTTTAATTATCGTATGACTGAATTACAGGCAGCATTAGGTATTAGCCAGCTTGAGCGATTAGATTTTTTTATTAATAAACGACAAATATTGAAAGAAAAGTACGATACCCTTTTACAAAATCTTCCAGTAATTATACCTTACCAAGACAACAAATCTTACTCAGCTTTGCATTTATACCCTATTCAATTAGAAATTGAACGGTTGAAAAAAAGCCGAAAGCAAATTTTTTGTGAATTACGAAATGCAGGTATTGGTGTTAATGTTCATTACATACCTGTCTATTTACAACCTTATTACCGAAGCTTAGGTTTTAAACAAGGCTATTGTCCAGTAGCTGAAAAGTATTATCATCGAGCAATGAGTCTGCCTATGTATCCTGATCTTTTAGAGGAGCAATTGAATTATGTATGTTCTAAGCTTGAGGAGTGCTGTCAATGAGTCTCACTGAAAATAGTTACCCAGAAATTATAATAGAATGTGCAAATTCACATGATGGTAATAGTAAGAAGCTTATAAGCTTAGTGAATACTATAGCAAATTTTGACTATCCAAATAAATCAATAAAATTACAAGTGTTTTCCCCTGATACCCTTGCTTTACAAGATTATCCTTACTATAAAATTTATCAAGAGATATCATTTAAACCTTTATTTTGGAATCAAATAATTGAAGAGTCAAAAGAGAAAATTGGTAAGGTATGGTTAGATATCTTTGATTTATTTGGCATTGAGATCCTTAAAAATAATATTGATTTTATTGACGGAATAAAATTACAAGCATCTGTATTACAAAATTACGAGGTAAAAGCTGGCCTTAAGAAAATAAACTTATGTAATCTTAGGCTATTAATAAATATTTCAGGCTATGATCTTAATGATATAAGTAATTTTGTAAGCGAGTTTAAATTATTAAACTTTAAAGAAATTATCCTACAGCTTGGCTTTCAGTCATATCCAACAGAAATTAGCTCTACGGCTCTTCAAAAAATAAAAGTTATTCAATCTTGCTTTAATAATAGAATATGTATTGCTGAACATTCCGATGCAAATGAATCTTATTCAATTGATTTACCAATTTATGCGCTTGCTTATGGTTGCAAGCTGATTGAAAAACATATTTGTTTAGATAGAAAAAATACAATATACGATTACTTTTCATCACTTGAGCCACATGAGTTTATTTTGCTTTTTAAGAAAATAAATAATTGGTTACATGCTTCAACAGGTCCTTTTATTAATGAAGCAGAAAAAACGTATTTAGCAAATAGTATACAAATTCCTATTACTAAGAGAAATATTGAATCTAAAAAGTTTATCAATAATAAAGATTTCTTATTTAGAAGGACATCTCAATTGGGTTTATCATTAAATGAGATAAAAAAAATACAAGAAAAAAAAATGATAATTAAAACAGTAGTACCTATAGGTAAAACTATTACCGAAGATATGTTTAAAAAAGCAAAGATTGGGGTTGTCGTTGGCTGCAGATTAAAAAGTTCTAGATTAAAAAGAAAAGCATTATTACCAATTGGCGGACAACCCTCAATCGAAATGTGTCTAGAAAATTGTTTAAAGATACCGTGCCAAAATATTGTTGTTCTAGCAACTTCTAATTTGAGTGAAGATGAAGAATTAAAAAAATTTACCTTAAATGATAAGGTTCAATTTTTTCAAGGCGATCCTAATGATGTACTTTCTCGTTATGTGGCTGCTGCTGAAAAATATGATCTAGATGTCATTATAAGAGTAACGGGCGATTGTCCTTTTATTTCTCCAGAAATTGCTGAAATTTTATTAAATAGTCATTTTGAAGCTGGTGCTGATTTTACTATGACACTTGATGCTGCAATAGGTACTAGCTGCGAAATTATTAATGTACAGGCGTTACAAACTGTTTTATTTCATCTAGGTAGTGCTCCCTATTCAGAATATATGACTTGGTATTTTAAAAATAACCCTGAAATATTTAAATTAAATTATGTTAACTTGCCAGATAAGCTGGTACGTGAATATCGTTTAACGTTAGATTATGTGCAGGATTTAGAAATGTTTGAAGCATTATGTAGGGTAATTAAAGAAAAAAAACTACCAAGAACAATTGAGAGCATTTTTAAAATATTAGACGAAAACCCAGATCTTGTTAGCTTAAATGCATCAATTCAGCCAAAATATAAAGCTGATGAAGCTCTAATTAGAGAATTGGATTTAAATACTAAAATTTCTGTTACTAGTTAAGAAAAAACAGCTTAATGGTATTAAGTAGATAAGCTCCTTAAATATCATATTTGGGTAACTATCCATTTATTTTATATTAAGTGATTGGTTATATGTTTTTAGCTATATTTTTGTTTGATTTATCAAGTTGTATTTCAAAAAGTATAGCAAGACATTATTAAATAATAAGGTTACATTAGGTATAAAAATTATCGCAAGCGAAACGTAAGTCCGTTATATGCTAGTAAGTTTGACAGCTATTTGTGATAAGAAATCATATCCATATATTGTACTTATTGCATCTAAATACTATTTATATAAAAATTAAATGTAGTACATCATATGAAGTACTAATACAGTTTTATTTCAAACAAAGATATAGGTTGTTCTAGAGATAATTAATCAGAGAAAATCTAAAGAGAAAGCAAAAAGAAAGTTACTATTTAGTTAAGTTCTCTCTAAGTTATATACTCATTATTAGGCAATTAGTAATCCTGAAAATTCTAGTTCTTGGGAATCTAATTCACACAAAGGTTTTGCTGGATAGGCTGTAATATCTAAAGGATATTTAGATAAGTCTTCCATAGTAACATTAGGGGTAATGCGCACGTTAGTATAAGTTTTTGCCTGTAAAACTTCAGAGAATTGCCTTAAAAAAATTCTGGGTTTTTCTTTATCTGCGGATGCACGTTCAGCATAGATATTTTTTATAAATATTTTATCCTTGCCAAAATATATTTTGATATACCCTGTGGCAATGGTTGAGTTAATCATAATACCTAACAACATCTGGCCAGGTTTAAGGCTAAACTCAATCAAACCTATTTTCTCAATTTTTATAAATTGAGATTTTATTATTTGAGTTTCTCGATAAACTTCTACGCTTTTTCCTTTTATTGTAACTTGGTTTGGTTTAATTAAATTAATACCATGTAAATTAAATAAGTTTTTATTTTTTTTAGGGATAAATATAGGATGATGAAGCGGTTCAGTTAATATCTTTTTAATTAATTGATTACTAAGCTTATGCGCAAACCTTGATGTGTAATGCATATCATCTGTATACAATTGTTCTATATTCGATCGAGAATAAAGCTCGCTTTTAATAAAATCAGTAGCAGAAAAATAATTAATATTATATTTGCATGCCGTTTGCTTGTAAATATTTGCAATCACTGATGTATTGTAAAGACTCTTATCTAACTCACTTAAAGGCGATAATTCTAAGAAAATTAATTTACAATTTGTTTTTGATGCTAAATACGCAAGTTCTTCAGTCATGGCTCGAATCAACTGTTCAGAATAACCTCCTAAGCTATGAAAATATATATCGTTTAGCGTATATTCAAAAATAAGTAAATCATAATGCTCAAATAGATGTTTATCTTTAATTAAAGTTAAACCGTATAAGCTAGAAATACCTCCTAATCCATAATTATCTGCATTAATTCCATATAATCGAAGCATGGTTTCTCTAAATGCAGGCCACCAGTCTTTCAGCATAATACTATTTGAGCCACCTACTATAGCAATTTTTTTTAAGTTTTGTTTATAGTTAGGTAATTCTTTTTTTATCTTTTTCTTGGTGCGTAAGGCAAGATGAGCTATTTCTTTTTCAGAAGAATAACTTTGTGCTAATCTCTCTAGACTAAGTAAGGATAAGTCAAAAAATTCGCTGTTTAAAATATTCTCCCATAAGTAAAGTGCATTAGTAAAACTTCCCATTGCTAATGCAGACTGAATAAGTGCAACTTTAGGTTCTATATATTCAGGAAAGACTTCCGTAATATGCCTATATTTATCAGAAGCAATTTTTATATCATAAAATTCATAATAAGTGTCTGCGTTTGTTAAATGATCGAGATAAGTTACAAGTGGCTTATGTTGAGATTGTTTAATATGTCTTAAGGTATTTTCATGACGTATAGACTCAATATTCACTTCCCTAATCAATGTTTCGATACGAGAATGAAATTGATACTTAATTCTTAACTGCTCTAGCAATTGCTTTGCGATATCAAACTCTCTTAACTTAATAAGAACGCTACAATATGCAGTTTCTACAGCTAGATTTTCGGCATAATTATCTCGGTATAAGGTAAGATATTTTTTAGCAACTGGCCAATTTAATAATCGTATAAATAGATCTGCTTTGGTATACAATAGTCTTGAATTCATACCAAACTTATCTTCATAGCTTTTTAATATTGAAAAAGCTAAATCATATTGTCCTAATCTAGCAAGTACAGTAGTATAAGTTGAAATATTAGCTACGTTATTAGAGTCTTGCTTATAGAAAAATTCTAGATGTAATGCAGCTTCCTCAAGTTTTCCTTGCCTTAGATAAATAGATCCTATTCGATATCTTAAAGTTAAATTTCCCGGTTTGTCTGCAAGAGCCTGCAAAGCTAAGTGTTCTGCTAAAAGATACTCACCAGTTTTTATGGCTTTATCAATGTCTGCCATCATATTTAACATCCTTTTAAATATCTCTTTTACTTAAAAAATATTTGTTATTTTATAATAAAAGTATATTTTATATTTAATTATATTGAACTCAATATTCTTCGTAGGTAAATGATAAACTTGAGCTTCTTTTCTTGTCTAGATAATTTACTTACACTTTTTTATGTGGCTCTACTTTTTATCACTGACAATTCAAGGCTGAATACTAAATAAGTAAATGTAATCAATGCTAATGTAATCCAATCGGTAATTTCCTAGAAATATAATCTTAAGCTTTAATAAGAGTGAATCCCGCTATCGATTTGATATTTTAATAGAGGCCTCATCAATTGTTATGCCTGGCAAGTGATAATTAGATCTATTATTCTATTAATATTAAAAACTAAAAGAAATTATATAAACTATTACTATAAGTATGTTAAAGATATTATTTTTATTATAAATGGCACACTTTTGGTATGAGTCATCTATTTATGTTCATTTAGTAGCCTAGTTCCTCCTTGCAGATAATAGGTAAATCTATTAAGATGTAATTTAATGTCATTTTTCTTTAATTAAAGCTAGTGAAATGAGGCTGACTTTAAATTAATGTGCAGCACCCTTGGATGAAATAGTTTTTTATGGATTGAGCTTTGAAACAGCTGCGACGAATTATTAAGCGTGGGACCGACTTAATACCTCTTGAAATAAAGTCCTTACAACATCATAAAACTTATTTGGCTTTTAAATTGCACCCTGTAAGGGAACGTCTTTTACTATTTGTTAGTACTCAAAAACTGTTTTCTTTTTTAGTTTTATTTCCCTGGCTTATTGCTGCATTTTATATTCTTTGTATTCAAACACCTGTTTATGAAAGTAGTGCAAAGATTTTAGTTGAGCAAGATGATCAGCGCGATTCTGTCAATGGTGTTATGGGCATATGGAGAGGGGGTAATGCCGCGCCCTCTGAAATCTATTTAACGCGAGAATATATTATCTCGCGAGAAATTTTATCTCACATTGAACAGCGTTTTGGAATACGGGATCACTATCAGTCTAAGAAAAATGATTTTCTTTCTCGATTAGATAAAAAAGCCACGCAAAGTGAGTTTTTAAAATATTATCGCAATAAAGTAACAGCGGTAGTTGAGCCCGAAACATATGAAATTATTATTACCGCTGCTGCTTTTACACCAGAAGCAGCTAAAAAAATTGTGGCAGAAATTATTCGTGACACGAAACAATTCGTTAATAAAGTTTCAAATACATTGGCTAAAAAGCAGTATGCTTTTGCAAAAATGAAGCTGGGTCTTGCTAAGGATAAATTATTCCAAGCGGGTAAGGACGTTATGGAGTGGCAAAATCAAAATGGTTTGTTTGATCCTAAAGAGACCGCACAAGTTGTATCATCAGTAATGGCAAAACTTAAAGGAACGTTAGTCGAGAAACAAACGGAGTTAATTACTTACTCATCTTTTATGCAGCCTAACTCAAATAAAATAGTGACTCTCACAGAAGAAATTAAAGCCTTAAAAGAGCAAATTGAGCAGCAAACAAACTTACTATTAGGTAATAAAGAAAAAAATGGTAAATTAAATAAAATTATGACAGATTTTGAGTGGGTGCAACTTCAACTTAAATTTGCCCAAGCAGAATATCAAGCAGCACAGCAAGCCTTTGATGCAGCTGCTGTTAACCTTGCTAAAAATCAAAATCTATTAATTGAAATTGAGCGACCTAATTTACCTGATGAGCCAAGCAAGCCATTGCCTTTTTATGATTTAGTCAATTTATTATTTTTTCTTTTAATTATTTTTGTTTTAACAAAGATGGCTATCATCATTGTTAAGGAGCATAGGGATTGAAGAAGTTTGTATTTGCCATATTATTTCTGCCCCTGTCAGTCTTTGCAGTAGAACAAAATTCTACTAGTCGCTCTCCAGGCACAATATCTTCTTCAATGGAACAAGTACAAAAAACTTCTATTGAGCAAGCTAAAAACACTGCTACGCCAACATTTAGAAATTTTTCAAGTTCAAATAATAGCGAAGATAAAAATAATGATCCTATTGATGATGAAGAATCAAATATTCATTTAAAATCTACCACGCACATGGGCGCTGTGTTAAATCAGAAGCTCCCAATATTTGGCCGTAATCTGTTTGGTCAGCAATGTGAACGGCTACATCAAGCGCGATTTTTTAATCCTGAATATCGCATCACAGTTGGTGATGAAGTAAATATCCAATTATGGGGCGCTTATCAATTATCACAAAAATTGACGGTGGATAGTCAAGGTAATATTTTTATTCCTGAAGTAGGTCCTGTTAAAGTTGAAGGAATTGAAAACCAAAAATTAAATGATGTCATTCAAAAAAATGTGAAAAAGAGTTTTAAAAAAGGAGTTAACCTTTATGCAGATTTAGTCACGGCCCAACCAGTGCAAATATATGTCGCAGGCTTTGTTAACTCACCAGGTCTTTATGATGGCCTGTCATCTGATTCAGTCATTTATTTTTTATGTGCTGCCGGTGGAATTAACTTAAGTGAAGGTAGTTTCCGAGATATTGCAGTCATACGTGATGGTCAGCCACTGAGGCAAATTGATCTTTATGATTTTCTTTTAAAAGGTAATGTTAATGCTTTTCAATTGCATCAAGGTGATACTATTTTAGTGCGAGCGCAAAAATATATAGTCTCAGTAGCAGGTGATGTTAAAAGCCCTTATCAATATGAACTCTTAAAACAAGAAGCGCCGCTTTCTACTTTGATGCGCTTAGCTAATGTTGAACCCACCGCTACCTATGTGCGCATTCAACGTAACCAAGGGATGGAACCAACTTTTTTGTATGAGCAAATCCATGCCTCAAAACCTGTAATTATTAAAGCAGGTGATAGAATTACCTTTATCGCTGATAAAGAAATTGAGCAGACTTTAATTACCGTAAAAGGGCAGGTCAAAGGCCCACACCAATATGTAGTAGAACAAGGCACTTCTTTAGGCCAATTCTTAAAAACCTTACCCCTTGCTCCAAATGCAAATATTGATAATGTTCAGTTATTTCGTGAATCTGTAGCTAAGCAACAAAAGGAAGCTCTAAATGCAAATCTCACCCGCTTACAACGTCAGACAATGACAAGCGAAACGTTAACAGGTGATGATGCAAAACTTCAAGCAGCGCGCTCTGAACTGATCAGTAAATTTGTCCGAGAAGCTAAACAAGTGGAAACGAAAGGTCAAGTTGTTTTAGGCTCTAGAGATCAATGGGATACTATCTTATTACAAAATAATGATGTCATTAATATCCCTATTAATTCTTCAGTAGTTACTGTAAGCGGGGATGTGGTTAATTCTATTTCACTGTCGGTGAATCCTAACTATCGACTCATTGATTATATTAAAGCAGCAGGTGGTTTTCAAAAAACTGCTAATCAATCTGAATTTCTGCTAATTAGACAGAATGGTCAAGTACATCTAATAAAAAATTCTTGGCAATCTGGAAAAGTTGGCTTACAAGGTGGTGATCAACTGATTATTTTACCAAAGCAAACAGAAAGTGGCGTTAAACTAACTGGTATGATGTCATCAATGCTTTATCAATTGGCTGTTGCTGCGAAAGTGGCAGTTAATATTTAAATTTAATAAAAATTTATTAAGTATGAGTAATATTATTACTCAAAGAACTTTAAAAGTTAGCTATAACCAAAATGATACTATTTAGCGTAAAATAAAAGCAGTACTTCTATGTATATTTTTTTAATTACTAAAAAAAATTTATTAAGACTTGATGATTTGAGGGTAAACAATCAGAATAAATAAATGGTTTCTCTCATTACATATTATGTGGCTAATAAAAATTTATAAACTCTGCATCGGATTACTTTTTTCCAATCTATTATATGCTCAAACACCGCTCTCTACTGAAATAGATAACTTAATTAATAAAACGCTCCCTTTGGCCAACGTTGGTGTTTATATTAAAGACTTAAAAACGGGTGAAATTGTTTATCAACGGAATGCTAATAAAATGTTTTATCCTGCAAGTAATATAAAATTGTTATCAGCAGCCGCCGCATTGTATAAATTAGGGCCAAATTACCGTTATAAAACTCAATTAGGAAAGGTAAATAAAGATATATTTCTTATTTTTAGTGGCTCTCCTTCATTAACTGCGGAGAAATTACAAGATTTACTTTTACAGCTTCCTAAGCTTGGTATAAATAAAATTGACGGTAATTTAATTGTCGATGCATCAATTTTTAAACCACCATTTTATGCTCCAGGTATATCTTATGATGATTTAGGATGGTATTACGCAGCACCTAGTAGTGCTATCATAATTAATGAAAATGCAGTTGCTTACGATGTGAGGGCAACTAAGCTTAATAAAGTCCCTGAGTTCACCACCAAAGTACTTCATAATCCCTTAACGCTTATTAACGATGTAACAACAGTTAGCAAGGCAGAAGAAAAAGAGCATTGCTCACTAAATATTCAATTGATTAAAGAAAATCAGATTCGTCTTTACGGCTGTATTGCGCAAGCTGAGCAAGCTAAACGTATGCATTTATCTGTACCTGATCCAGAATTATTTGCTCAAGAGATTATTCACCAAACATTAGCCAAAAATGGTATTGAATTAAAAGGAAAAGTCATTTCTGGTAAAGCTCCAAAAGAGGTGCAAATTATCGCCCAAGTAGAATCTGACGAGTTAACTAAATTGCTAGCACATATGTTGGAAGAATCTGATAATCTTTATGCAGATAGTATTACAAAATTATTAGCCGTTACCTTAACCGGCGATGGTACTTATAAGCAAGGTGCATATAGTATAAAAACTATCTTGACTGAGCATACACATCTAGATATGAAACAATTAGAAATAGCTGATGGAGTAGGTACTAGATATAATTTAATTACGCCTGAGCAACTCGTTGTTTTACTTTCAGACTTATATCATGATGAAGCTATTGGTCCAACATTTTTAACTATCTTACCAAAAATGGGTCGCTCAGGTACCTTAAAAGATAGAATGAAAAAAACATCATTGGCAGGAAAAATTGCTGCCAAGACAGGTTCAATGCATGATGTATCTTCTTTGTCTGGTTATTTAGCTGCACCTGATGGTAAAGAATATATTTTTTCCATTATTAGTAATGGCATTAATACAAATATTTTAAAAGCTAAGGATTTAGAAGAAAAAATTTTACTAGCTATTGCTAAAGAAAAAGAAATAAAAACGGAACCACTAAATAATAATTAAATTCTTTCATATTTTATTATTCCCTAAAATAAGGAGAGGTAATGAAGCTTTATTATACGCAAGGTGCATGTTCTTTAGTTGAGCGAATTATTATTAATGAATTAGGTCTTAAAGCACAGTTTGAATCAGTTGACTTAAAAGAAAAAAGAACAGAAACAGGGAAAAATTATTTAACAATCAATTCTAAAGGGGCAGTACCTGCATTAGAATTAGATAATGGTGAAATTCTTACTGAGAATGCTGTAATCTTACAATATCTTGTGGATGAAGCTAAAGCAACTGATTTATTACCAGAAATTGGTGACCTAAAGCGTTACAGAGTTTTAGAATGGGTGAATTATATTACTACAGAAGTTCATAAAAGTTTTGGCGCTTTATTTAATCCTAAATTATCTGAGCAAGTAAAAAGTAACATTTTTATTCCTATCATAAAATCCAAATTATCATTTGTAAATCAGCATATGCAGCAGCCTTATCTAATGGGTAATCATTTTACTATTGCTGATGCCTACCTCTTTGTTATGCTACTTTGGGCAAAGAAATTTCAATTAAACTTAAGTGAATGGCCTAATTTAGAGCAATTTGCAAAAGAACTTAATCAGCGTGCTTCAATTAAAAAATCACTGCAAGAAGAGGGCATAGCTTTTTTATAAATAGCTAAAATTAATATTTAACAATTTAAATATTAATAAATCACAGGTATACCATTACTTTAAAATGTGTTAGGAATTTAGCTTAATGATATTTGATTTTTTATCTGCCCTTAATGAAAGTCATGATTTAATTTATATTTTCTTAAGGGCAATTCTATTGTTTCTGTTTTCTGTTATTTTTTTTCGTTTTGGAAACCATCGCTATAATTTAAATACAGTGATGGATACCTTATTAATTATTACTTTAGGGAGTTTAATAGGTCGAGGTATTAATGGTCCTGCAACGCTTATGTCTACCTTAGTAGCAACCATTACTTTAGTAATATTACACAAATTGCTAGCAAAATTGACTTTTTGCTTTCCTCAAATAGAAAGTTTGTTTAAAGGGAAAGCTCATTTACTTATTGAAAATGGCAAGGTGTGTGAAAGTAGTTTAGCTTGTTATAATATTACATATAGCGATTTAGAGGGTGCAATACGAGAACAGCTTAATACAGATGATATTAAATGTGTAAAATATGGTTTTTTAGAAAGAAGTGGTAAAATTACTTTCATAAAGTATGAAAATAAGTAAAATTGTCATTGTACATTTGCTATCGATGATTTTTGTTGACTACACTATTATCATTGCTTGCTTTTAATCCTAGTATGCTAATTTACCTCTTTAGGCTATAAAATTTTAATAAATTAAGGACTTAATGATAATAGGGAGTGCTTATAACTACATATTTACTATGCTGATAAAATTATGAAAATCGTTATTAAAATTGGTACACAAAGCATATTAAAGAGCGATGGAACCCCTATAGAGTCCATACTAGTGACAATTGTTGATCAAATTGCTAAATTATTAAATGATAAACATCAGGTTATTTTAGTTAGTTCAGGCGCAGTAGGCTCAGGCCGTAAAATTTCTAAATCTTTTTTACAAAAATCTAGTAATACTGTGGGAGAAAAACAGCTGCTTGCCTCAATTGGTCAGCCTGAGTTGATTAATATCTACTCATCTTTATTTAAATCTGAAAATATTTTAGTGTCGCAACTTCTCTTAACTAAGCAAGATTTTCAAACCCGCCAACATTACTTAAACATTGCCCGCTTATTACAAGAACTGTCGAAACATCAAAATATTATTCCTATTATTAATGAGAATGATTCTGTAGCTATTGAAGAATTAATGTTTACTGATAATGACGAATTAGCAGGTCTTATTGCAGCTCAAGTTAATGCTGATCAGTTGATAATCCTAACTAATGTTGATGGTGTTTTTACAGGCGATCCTAAGCATCCGGATTCAAAATTAATTCACTTTATTGATCCTAATCAAGGATGGCCTACTGTTTCAACCTCTAAATCTTCTTTAGGGAGAGGAGGGATGTTATCAAAATTAAGTACGGCTCGTAAAATGTCAAGCTTAGGAATAACAACAACAATCGCTAATATCAATACAGACTCAATTATTAGCCGACTAGTTAATAAAGAATCGCTTGGCACATCTATTTTAGCTAAGAAAAAAACATCTAATATAAAAAGGTGGATTGCACTTCATAATAAAAAGCAACTACCTGCTATTATAATTAATGATAATTTACTATCTTTACTAAAAGAAAGTAAAAGAATAATTAGTATTCTTCCTGTTGGCATTATGAACATTACAGGGGAATGGAAAAAAGGTGATTTAGTTGATATCTTAAATTCTCGAAATGAAAAAGTTGGTATGGGCCTTGCCCGCTATGATGATAAACGTTTAGAAGAATATCTAGGTGAAAAAAATAAGCCCGCCTTTATTCATTATGACTACTTACATATTTTATAGCGAAATAAATTATTATGAATTCTGAAATTACTAGTCGGTTGGATGCAGTTAAAAAAGCTTTCTATGAACTTGAAAACTTAGACTTTTCTACACGGGTAGATGTTTTAAATAGACTAGCGACGCTTGTTAGAGATTTTAGTAAAGAATTAATAATAGAAAATGAAAAAGATCTCTTACGTATGGATACAGCTGATCCTAAATATGATAGGTTATTGTTAAATGAGGAAAGAATTAGAGCCATTGCATCTGATATTGAAGCGGTTGCTAAATTAGCAAATCCATTAGGAAAGATAATTGCAGAAAATAAACGGCCGAATGGTCTAGTTATTCAAAAAATAACAGTTCCTATTGGTGTGATTGCTGTTATTTATGAGTCCCGCCCTAATGTTACCCTAGATGTTTTTAGCCTCTGTTTTAAAACAGGAAATGCTTGTATATTAAAAGGGGGGAAAGAAGCATTTTACTCAAATCAATATTTAATTTCTTTAATTAAAACGGTGTTAAATGAGTTTAATTTAAATTCCAACATTGTTTATCTTTTCCCGCCAGAGCGTGAGTTAACCAGTGAGCTTCTAAAAGCGAATGATTATGTTGATTTATGCATTCCTAGAGGAAGTCAAGAATTAATAAATTTTGTAAGAAAGCATGCACAAGTGCCTATAATAGAAACAGGTGCAGGTATAGTTCATACCTATTTTGACAAAAGTGGTAACTTAAAAAAAGGGCAAGTTATTATTGATAATGCGAAAACGCGCAGAGTCAGTGTTTGTAATGCTTTAGATACCCTTATTGTACATCAAGACCGACTAGATGATTTACCTTTTTTAATACAATTATTAGCAGATAAGCAGGTAAAGATTTATGCCGATGAGCAGAGTTATCAGGCTTTAAATACATTTTACCCAAAGCATCTTTTATTTCAAGCGAAGGAAGAAAACTTCGGCCAAGAATATCTAGACTATAAACTTTCAATTAAGACAGTATCTTCCTTGCAAGAGGCTATTACTCATATTCAAAACTATACTTCTCATCATAGCGAAGCTATTATTACAGAAGATCAACAAACGCAACAGCGTTTTATGGCTGAAATTGATGCTGCCGTAATTTATGTCAATACATCAACAGCATTCACAGATGGTGGACAGTTTGGCTTAGGAGCAGAAATAGGGATTAGTACTCAAAAAATTCATGCTCGCGGGCCAATGGGTTTAGAAGCGCTAACAAGCTATAAATGGCTTGTTTATGGTGATGGACAAATAAGACAATAATATTATCAAGATACCTTTATTAACAAGAAAAACTAATATGTAATTTAGCACATTACCTAATTTAATTAAAATATAAAATCTTTATCCAAGAAATTTTAATTTAGTTCAGGGGCAGTTAATTGTTCGTCTTCAGCAGTACTAGATTTTCTTTCATCAGATGTATTAGAGTGAGAAAATAAACCTTTCCGTTTTATTACAACTTGAGCTGCTTTTTTTAAAGTTGGCTCTATTTCCTCTTGCTTTTCTTCATTCTCATCATGCTTTTTTTCTGGTACGCCTGCAACAGGGGCATAGGGCTTAGAATCAAGTAGGCAAGCATCAGAAAATAAACGTTTTGAACCTAAAATTTTCTCACAGAATATTAAATTAGTATTTTTATTCGTTTCAGCAGCTTCACCATGACTTTGATTTTCCAAGGAATACCTTGCTTCTACATGGGTTTGACTCGGTTCTTCAGGCTGAGCAGCAAGGATAGGTTCAGAAAAACTGATATCTG
The DNA here is from genome assembly GCF_900461525.1 of Legionella busanensis. Classification (NCBI taxonomy): domain Bacteria; kingdom Pseudomonadati; phylum Pseudomonadota; class Gammaproteobacteria; order Legionellales; family Legionellaceae; genus Legionella; species Legionella busanensis. Next base: position 1,655,201 of record NZ_UGOD01000001.1, read on the forward strand.
AAAATGTTCGCTTTGAGCCTGCCGCTTTTGGTGATTTGATTAAATCTTCAACTCTTGCAACAGCGGCAGGCGCTGCTAACGCGGCTGCTACAGCAGTGCTGTCCTCCATTCCTCCAACTGAAAGTTCACTAGGGGCCTGAAGCGCTATTTCACTTTTAGAAAATTTAGTTTCATCATCTGCAACAGCGGCAGGTGCTGCTAACGCGGCTGCTACAGCAGTGCTTTTCTCCATCCCTCCACCTGAAAGAGCGCTAGGCGCCTGAAGCGCTATTTCACTTTTAGAAAATTTAGTCTCGTCATCATCTCTTGATTCAGGAAAGATCATTTTTTTTTCTAAAAATTCATCATATTGAGGATTGAATCGCATACAATCTCTAGGTATATAGCAATCCACTTGGGGGCTTGTTTCTTTCCTAAAATCGTCCGTTTTGGTACCGCGTGTATCAAAAATAAAATATTCTAATTTTTTATTAAGTAATGAAGCAAGCGATCTAACTTCAAGACTTATTTTAAATTCACCACTAAAATAATAATATGGTTTACCATCTTTTATATCTATATTTAATTTAATGTTATAAATATTACATATATCTTCAATCTTAAAATTGTCTATGGCAACTTCATACACCTTAGGATGCAGGCTATCCTCACTACCAAAATATCTTCTTTTCATAAATATTAATTGAATTGGGATTGAAGGGTAAGAGGATGCCATCTCCCCACGAAAAACTATATAAACGTAAGAAGAACCTTTTTCCTCGGTTTCTGATTCTTGTCGCAAAAAAGCAACTTTTTGTAAGGGGTTATCTAATTCACTTGTTGCTATAGTAATACCCTTTTTATTTAAGATTAAATAAGCAAAAGGATTCTTGCTTTGTAGCTTCCATGCTAAAGTATTACTATTAAAGCAAGCATCTTTACTACGTGAGGGCGTAGTAACAGGAGAAGATTCTGACTTAAGGTACATGATTTAAATGTTTAAATTCTTTGCAGTTAGTTTATCTTAGCAAGAATACCTTAACTTAATATTAAGACTAATATGGTAGCTACCATTTTTATTAAAAGAGAAGCTAAGTGAAAATTTTCTCCAAAATTAAATACTAACTTTTGCGATCATCAAATAAAAAATACAAATTAGCATGAAAAAAGCTGGAAAACCTAAGAAAAACCATATTTTAAAAAGTTTATAGTACTGAGAGGGTAGGTCGCTATGTGTTTCTATACAGGATGCAAGTATATTACGAAGTTTAATTTGAATCCCGACCACAGGTAACCAGAAACAACCAATTAAACCATATAAAAAATAGCTCATTATAAGCCAATTAGCATTCCAAGGATAACCAAGCAACCAAATTAACCAAATGCCGGTTAAAGGTTGCACAATTACAGCAGGGGTTGTAAACAAAAAGTCTGCTAAAACTGTATTACGTATTGCATAATACTTTTCGTGCAAATTATTAGTAAACTTTGAACGGAACATAAAAAAAGCAATACCCATTCCGGTACCAAATAGGATAGTTGAACTAATAACATGTAATGTTTTAACAAAAAGATAAGTATTCATATCTGAATAAAGTTTTTTATGCCATAAAATCCTAACTGAATTTATACTATTATACTTTAAGTTTGTAAGCGTGGGGTAATTATGATTATAACTTTTAAAGATTTTGAAAATGTTGACTTACGTGCCGGAACAATTGTTAAAGCAGATTTATTCCCACGAGCTAAAAAGCCTGCCTATAAAGTCTGGGTCGATTTTGGGCCAACCTTAGGTATCTTACAAACATCTGCACAGATTACTATTCACTATACGATGGAAAATCTTATAGGGCGGAAAGTAATAGGTTGTGTAAATTTAGGTGAGAAAAATATTGCGGGTTTTACCTCACAATTTTTACTAGTAGGTTTTGCTGACAAACAAGGCGCAATATATCTAGCTACAACAGAATCTAACGTCCCTAACGGCCAAAAATTACATTAATAAACCAGATTTAAATTAATTTAAATTAATAATTAGTAAAAATCATAAGAATTTATTATCTAATTGTCAAAATATTAAACTATATTTATATTTAGCACATTACCTAAAAATTTTATATCAATTGCACAAGGTTCAAAAAATAACTACGCAATAAAAATATTAAAAGTAATTGGTAATACATAAGTATTTTAAAATTAACCATTAGAAAATTTTATGACTTAGAGCCGTTAACTTAATTAGGCCTATGGAGAAAAGTACTTTATATTAGGTAGAACTATTTTTGGAACGCAAAAATACTTTAAGGAAAATGACAAGTCTAGTATTTTTATTTAAGGTCTTTTAATTTTTTGTATACTTAAATTTAACTTTAATCTAAGGAAATATACAAAGCCTCTGGTTCTTAAATTAAGGAGTGATTATGGGACATAAGTTGAAGAACTTAATTCTTGAAATGAACATGGACAAATTCTTATTACAACCTTTAGGAAGCATAGTAGCCTTGATATTTGGTTTAATTTTTTTAACATCCATTCTTTACATGGCGGGCTTTATTAACGCTGCAGGTATTTCACTCGAAATATTACCTATTTCCTTTGTAGATATAATAGGTGCAGTAATTAAATTTACACCAGATATAGTTAGTGATTTTATGCCCATAATAATGGGGTATTTCTTTTTTGAAGTAATTTTTGCAAGTCGTCAGGAAAAAAAACTACATTTTAATTTCAGCAAAGAATTTTGGTTTTTTATTCTGTCATTTTTTATAGTAGGCATTGGCTTTGTAGTATATTACTTTACTGCTAGTCGTTCTTTATTATTAAATTTTCTTTACTATGCCTTGTTTGGCCTAATTATCTTTTTATGGGTACATGTTTCACGAAATAAAAATTTAGTAGATAAATTTGGCAGTATCATTATACATGTGCTTTTCTTAATTATATTTTCTGTAATTTATTATATTCAGGGGTTTACAGAAGGACTGGATGCCAATTTTTATGAGAAAAAATCGATATCTATTTATACAAATAAAACATGGCTACCAGCATATTTTATCTATCAGTTAAATAGGGGGCTTATTATAAGGATAGATAATAAAGTAGAATTTATTAATTACAAATTAATAGAGAAGATTAGATATAATTAATATCTTATCAATAATTTATTACGTTTGTATTTTTTTCCTCGGTTTCCGGAAATTGATCGAAGCAATCATAAACTAATTTTGAAAAGGAAGGTCCTGTAGAAATTAAACAAGCCATAATTTCTTTTCTAGGGATTTCACTATCGCCATATTTCTTTTCTAATTCTTCAAGTTCAATAATATTTTGTACTGCTACGTCCTGACGTAAACCATAGGATAGATAGGATAGGGCGAAAAAGGGAGTACAACAGTATTCTTTAATAGCTTGTTTTAGGGCATTTATTAGTGCTCTTGAACTATCTTTTTCTTCTTTTTTATTTTCAATTGTTGTTCTCATATTAAACATCATTAACCTTTTAAATAAATAATTAAAATTTTATAGCCTATCATAGAAGGAAAAAATAATACTTTATGGAATAAGATTAATCAATAATTTTGCAGTTTTATATCAATGCAATTTATATGAAACTATCTAACTTTTCATGAATGATTTTTAATTTTTTGATTTAAAATTGGCATTGCTAACTAGTTTAGGGAGTGAAATCTGGGTTATATCGGTTTTTTATATCTTTTCCACCATACCAGGAAGGTGCATCACTTGCTGGAAAAGTTTCTTTTAAAGTTTCGTCTATAATCTCTTCATCTGATTTTTTAGAATTCAAATCACTTTTCTTTGGCTGATTTTCTTTATTTTTCAGGTGATTCATAAAAATGCCTCAACTAAGATTTTTTCATTTTTCTATATACTTATTATAACATCTTTTATATACAATCTAATTCGGCGAATAAAGCCTGAATTTTGCGCTGCTTCATTAATGCTTAAGTGCTTGCAAACCTTCATTGTAAGTGCCACTGTTATTCAGATGACAATCGCTCACATAATTGACTTTAGTAAAAGTGATTTAAACAAGGAGTTTTTATAATGCAAAGGATTGTTCTATTATTTATAGGTTTAACCCTTCCTTTCAAAATTTTTGCTTGGTGGGAAATGGGGCATATGCTGGTAGCAAATATTGCTTATCAGCATTTAAGTGTCAAAGCAAAAGAAGACATTAAAAAATTGTTGCCTATTATGGAACAAGAAAATAATCCTTACTATCAATATAATTACGATGCTAAATATCCTAATAGAAGCATGATGAAAATAGCCGTTTGGCCAGATCATCTATTCTCCAAACCAAATTTCCTATTTACTATGTTTAATTGGCATTTTAAAGATGATCCTATTAGCATTGATGGATCTATGCCTGAAAAAATATATAACCAAAATGTAGTATGGGCAATTCAACAGTTAACTGAAAATTTAAGCCACCCTGATGGCAACCCCAGTATTAAAGTAAGATCTTTAGCCATGCTAATACATTTTGTCGGTGATATACATCAACCCCTTCATAATTCAAGTTTATATTCTAAGCAGTTTCCTCAGGGTGATGAAGGTGGAAATAAGTACTTAATATTTTTTAAAGAGGAAAACGGGGATGTTTTGAATAATTTGCATAAGCTTTGGGATAGTGGAATGACGTTATTTGTCGGTTATGGATTTCCATATAATTCAAAAGATCTTATTAATGTGGAATTAATCACGGCTATTATTATGCGTAATCAACCATTAAATCATTTTAATCATAAAGATTTTATATTTGATCCCGAGGAGTGGCATAAAGAGGGCTATGAAATAGCAAAAAATATATATAACTTAGATTTTGCTGGAGAACCTGATGCATCCTATTTAGCTAGAAATTCATTGATAATTGAAAAACAATTAGCTTTAGCAGGTTATAGATTAGCTTTTTTATTAAATAAAACTTTTTCTGATTCTCAAATGGGTTTAGTTAAGCCTGTGAAAGTATAATTTGCAAGCAATATTTTCTTTATAAAATCACCATAGTGAATTGGCTCAAAATGGGCAGGATTTTCTGGCGAGACACATTTTTGTAGCGGAGATACAGTCGTGTCCAAACTACAATTATAAAACAATGGGATAGAATAGCGTTGGTTATTGCTTGTGTTGATGACGCGATGTTTTGTTGCTTTCAACTTTCCATTAGACCAAATCGTCATCATGTGGCCGGTGTTTAAAATTAAGCTGTCTTCTCTTGGCAAAACATCGAGCCACTGGTTATTATCGGTAAGTATTTGTAATCCTCCACTATTATCCTGATGTAATAATGTAATGCAACCGTAATCAGTATGCGGCGCTGAGCCATATAAATCAGATGGTGCATTAGGGGGGGGTGGATAGGTGAGTAATCTAAGTAAAACATTAGGCTGGCGAAAATATCTATCTAAATAATTGGGCGAATAACCTAGCGCGACAGAAAACGCTCTAATTAGCAACTTACTAAGTTTCCTTAATGCTAAATAATAGTTTAATACTTGCTTTTTAAATTCTGGTAATTGGGTTGGCCATACTTGTATACCACCCAATACTGAAAAGAATTCTGGATTATCCTTAGGTATATCATTAAGCAATATAAATGATTCAGATTGATTACTCTTTTTTGCCCACCTAATTCTGTTATTTTCAGGGTTGAACTATTAACGGGTAAAAACCCTCTTAAATTCTTTGTAAATCGGATTTTATTTTTTTCTGCAAAAGGTAGCTGATGAAAATTTTTTGAAGCCTGATATATATCATTAATAGCTTGTTTCGGCACTCGATGATTAATAATTTGCCCAAATCCATAAGTAGAATAGGCAGCATAGATTTGCGATGCAACTTTCTCTAAACCAGATAATTTATCTACAAATAGTGGATCTAAATCTATACTAGGTATCATTCATTTTACCTATTTATTAAATACTAGCCATACAATTATTATAGAGTTTATATTTTAGATAATAGTTTTAATTTGAAATCAACCTAAGTAGATTTGCTGTTGATAATAAAGGATAAACTTAAGTAGCTCTGATTATTTTTTAAAATTCCTTGAATAATCAATAAATTTTTCTTAGCTTCCATCTTAAAAATTCGAATTAACGCTATTTTTAACGAAAAAAATTAAATTGGCTTTCGGCGAGCCTTTTTTGCCTATTTTCCATATTTAATGATCTTTTTTGATCGATTTTTATGCATAGTTAATCTTCTCTTAATTTTATTTTTGTATCATATGTTTAAATTAAAGACAAATTGTATGAAATGCGCAGAAACTTTGAAGGCTTATCTACCCTACGCGTTAATAAGATTAGAAATCATATTAATGCTTTAGAGGTTCAGGAAAGAAATCGGCTAATTACTGATACAGGTAATATGATCAGGGGTAGAATGGCTGATCATAGTGATGATGAAATTGAGAACTCTTTTAAATTAGTCTGTGAACGATATATATCAGAACCAGAAGAAGTAGAGCGTATTTTAGACAGGCTTAAAAATTGCCAAGATAAATCAGAGAAAACTAAATTCATTGCCACTTTTGTAGCGGAGCAAGAATCAATACCTTCGGAAGAGTTTATTGCATTTGTAAAAAAATTTTTAGAAATTATAAAAAATGATTCTGAATTAAATAGTTTCTTGGCCAATCCACAAGAATATATTAATAATCAAAAGCATAGATCAGCTTATGCTCTACAAATTCTTCAGTTCGTAATTAATAACCCGCGCTTTAATAGTTTGCCTGACGTAAATCGTAAAATACCTTCTGATACTTTTATTTCTACCTGGTTGACTAGTTATCTTTATCAATTAAACCTATTAGAATATGGCGCTAAAGATGCAATAAGATTTCCTGAATGTATTCATCCGGATTGGAAGGAACAAGTATTAGCTAAAGCGAAAAAGAATTATAATGGTCCACAAACAATAGGCACAGGTGCTCTTCCTTATTATACACGTAGAAATATTGCAGAAACTGCAAAACATGTTGCTCAAATGAAAATGGGCGAATGTCATAGTTTTGCCCAATTAGCAGCTGATCATCTTCTAAAGTTTATTGCAGCCGATAAATTTACTTCTATCGATATAAAAATGGTTAGTCATGTCAATGGCTTAGGGACGCATACTTTTCTTTTGATTGGGCATCAGTCAGATAACTTAGAAGACTTAAATAACTGTTTAATCGTTGATCTTTGGGCCGTGGCTATGGGGCATCTATCTACTTATGGTGTTTATACTCAAGAAAATTACCCTTTTCCAAGTATGTTAACAAAGTTAGTGTGTTGTTATGATAGTAGAGCACCATTACCCTTACCGCAACATTCTCAATCCAACAGTAGTTCATCAATCCAGCAAGACATTAAAACTACAGTTTTATCTGGAAATTTTTTCACTAAAAAATTAACACCCCCAATAAAAAAACATTTAACACCTCTGCAACAAGCGGTAATAGATTTTTTAAAGGCCCTTGATAAACATGCGGTTAATCGCGTTAAAAAAGATCTCCTTAAGGATCTTATCAAAGCTGTTGAAGATAAAAAAATAAAACCTGAAAAAGTACTTAATCTGGCTGTTTCAGCTTATTATGCAAAGTTAATTGAAAAAATTAGGGATAAGGATAAGTATGTATGGAAGCAAATGAGTGCTATCGATAATGCTTTAGTAGAGGCATTTAATAAACCTTATATTAAAGAGATCTGGCAAAGTTATATCAATGAAAATAATATAAGAGATACATTAGGCTCAGATATTAGTATAACTACCATTAACGCAATAGTTCATTGCTTAAATAAAAATGAAGAGCATGAATTTATTAACCAATCAATATTAAATAGTAATAAGATGTGTTTTTCAGGCAACTAATTTATAATTCTACATTTTTAGTTGTCTAAAATATATGCCTGTTTCGGAAAAGTTTAATATTTTTGAAAAGCTACCCATAGAAATTTTATTTCAAATTTTTGCTAATTTACCCTTAGCTGAAGTCGTTAAATTTAAGCACTTAAATAAGCAATTAACGCAACTTGTTAATAATTATTTAGCCGAGGAAATTAAAGTAAAGAAGATTGCTTGCGGGTATAATTTTAGTCTTATTTTATTAGAAAGCGGCCGGGTTTTTGCTATGGGTGCTAATAATTATGGCCAATTAGGTTTATTAGGTGAGGAAAAAAGGTTAGCGCCTTCTGAAATAATAGGAATAGAGCCCATTGCTTATTTAAGTGTCGGATTTACACATGCAATTATGCTTAGTCAAAAGAAAAGAATTTGGATAATGGGCAATAATGCAGAGCAACAATTATCCTTTAAGAAAGATGCTTTAAAAAAAATCCAATTACAGTGTGTATCTACTAAAAATGATGTTGAAAAAATCATAGCTTGCGATTTTACGACAGCATATTCTGATAAAAATGGCATTTATCAACTTGGTAACAATCATTTAAAGCCTTTAATCATTAATAATAATTTAAAATTATTACCCCGGTGGCTGCAAATACCAGTAAACCTCAATATCGCTGACATATCAGCTGGTAAAGAGCATGTCTTATTATTAACGGCTGAAGGTAGTGTTTATGGTATAGGGTCAAATAAACATGGCTTATTAGGTTTAGACGATAAAATTACTCATTGTGAAAATTGGACTCTATTACCAATTAAACAGGCTATTAAAATTAAAGCTACCGATTTAGCGAGCTTTATTTTGATGAGTAACCAAGACCTTATGGCTGCTGGTATTAATTCAGCAAGACAGTTAGAAGTTTCAGATATCCCTTATTTTAGTTTTTTTAAAAAAATAGCGGTAGATATAATTAATTTTGATGCGCATGAATTCCATACAATTTATATTGATTCTTCAGGAAAGTTATACGCGCTTGGTAATAACGACCAAGGCCAGTTAGGTATAGGGCTTGCTGATTGTTCTAAAGAATTATTGCAAATTGATAAACCTAAATCTACTTTACCCATGATTAATAAAAACAGTGAAAATTCACCATTAAGCTTAATATCATTGGTAAAATCAACGAGTCCTTTTTTTAAACCAAAAGAGAATAAGGGAATAAAAGACAGTATTAACCGTAATCGAGATAACTCTCATGTTTTTAATTAAGAAGAACTTAGTAATTTAAAGGTTAATAGTAATGGCTCGTCAATTTATCATCATTCCCTATTAACCGCTTAAAAGAAAAATATACATTCATAAAAATCTACTATATATTACCTCCTTCTTTTAAAGCAATGGACTAGATATTGTGGCTTGGAATGTACAACGTGAAGCCTTTTTAGATCAATTAGAGAATCGACTCAATGACTCACTATCAGTTAATAATATAGCGCTAAAAAATAAGTTTTTTGATAATTATATGGTTATCAAAGGACGAAAATTTTTACAGGCGCTTGAAGGTTTAAGAAATATTTTAGATAAAAAAAGCCATAACGTAATAACATATCTTTTATTAACTGCGACACGGTGTGTTAAAGATCCGACTGCAGACAATATTGCTACTTTAAAAAGTCATTATCATCTTTTACAGCAATTATTAAATGAAAATAAAAAATATAACAAGACTGTAGTTGCCACTAATTTATTTTTTAATTCTATTTTTACAGTTGCTGGTTTTGTTGCCAGTGTGGCTGGCTTTGCGTTTATGAATCAGGCGATAGCAAGCCTTGCTGGGATAACAGCGGGTGCTATGTTTTTATCTATAGGACCATGGGGATTATTGGCTTTAGGTGTGGGTTTAGCTATTTTAGGTACGGCAATCGCTGTCATTGCAGCATCAGAAGCTATTGAAGATGGTCGTTTTCTAAAAGATAAGCAAGCTAAAAATATTGGCGAGTTTGTCAGCTTTTTAGATAATCCTAATAATACACTTGAAGAAGAAATGCCTGAACTTAATCATGTAAGCTTAGGTGGTAGTTAAAGAGGTTAAAATGCGTCGAAGTCCTTTAAACGTGGCTCGTCCGTGCATCGTTAAAATATTATCTAGTACCATCATATTCCCTTTTTGCCAAGGAATAGCAATAGTACAATTTTTTAAAGTATCCATAATATGGTAAATATCTTTACGAGGTATTTTTTTCCATCTGCAAAGAAAACTTCGTGTAGGCGCGTTAAGCGGCGAAAATAAAAAAGCTTCGTTGTTAAAAATCCCCAGATACCTAATAATTTTGGGTTAAAGTCATATAAATGCGCTTGATTAAACCAAACTATTTCCTTACTAACTGGATGTTGCAAAAGAGGGGATAATGATTGCTTCATTTCGAGCCAGTCATTTTTTAGCCAGCGCAACTTAATGTTATGCTCTGTACAAAATTTTTCTACTTCGTCAGGGTTAGCAGTTTCAAAAACTTCTGACCACGATTTATGCGATCGCGCTAGTTGATTAATAAAATCCATTATCTTACTTTTATGATAATAATGGGCTACATAGATAATTTTCTTTTCATTAAAACGTGCAACAAGTTTGGGATTAAGTTGTCTATAAACTTCTCTTGCATCACCAATAATTGTCTCACCGCCATTGATAGGCTCAGTTTCAAAAAAAAGTAAATATGTTTAGGATAGGTTGGCAGATAAGAAAGCTCTTGATGGAGAGGAATATAAATATTAGCAGGTGCTTCAGTTGAGGTATAAATACCATCCATAATTTTACTTCTTGGGCTATCGCCTCCTATATAATTAGCAAATTTACCTAATTTCATTTCTTTAATTAACGTTACAAATTCTTTAGGTTCTTTTAATGGAAAACCGCGAAAAAGGAGAGCGCCACGCTTTAAAAGTAATTGTTCAAAAGTTGGCATATGGGCGGGTAAAACAGTTAATAGCTCGCTAAATGTTAACTGTTTTTTTAAAGTGACTAAGGCTGGAAAAGTGTCACTTATATTAAAAACTTGCATATTATTCTCGTCCATGAAGAAAAATACATACCCCTTTACTATAGATAAATAATTAAAGATTTCAAATATAACAAACTCGGATCGATTTTTTAGGGCTTGCATTACAAATTAAATTAGTTAAAGTAATTGCAGTTATCTATTTACCAACAAGGAAAAAGTTATGATGTTACGAGGAAGCAGAGTCTCTGTCTTTGGTTTAATTTTTTTATCAACACTGTCTATTGCGCATGCGGCAAGTATTCCTCCTTCTACTCCCCAAACAGCAAATGCCCAAATTATGCAATTGAATACTCAGATTCAAAATCAAATAAAGCAGTTACAAAATCAAAATCAGCAGCAAATTACGACACTAAATAACCAAATACAGCAGCAATTTAAAGATATCCATGCAGCGTTTCAAACACAAATACAACAATTAAATACTCAAACACAAAATCAAATTAAGCAAATTCAGAGTAACTTCCAACAACAGATGCAACAATTACAAAAACAAATTAATCAAATAGGCAAAACAGGTACTTAAATTTTAATACCGTAGTCATCTACGGTATTAAATAAGGTTAAAAGGTTAATAATACTTGTTTACAAAGAACTGCTCATTTCTCATTTTTTCTAAAAATTTTGATATTATTTGACGTTAAAAAAGACTGGGTATTAATAGACGTTTTAAAAGCAATTTGTTTTTTATCTAGTCAATTGTATAGTATTGTATAGTGAAGTTGTTTATGAAAAAGATTGTTCTTGTTGCAATTAATTTAACTCATAATAGAGAATTTGAAAAAAAGAGTTTTCATGATCAGTTACTAGTATTAGCGTTATCTACTGTTCATGCTTACAATAAAGCGAAACGACTACATCCTGATGCTTATATCATAGCCGCTTGGCGAGAATATGGTGTAAGCAATCAGCTTGCCGTTAGTCAAGACAATATTCATGATTTCAAAGAATTATTGTCTATAGTGACAGAAAATAGAGATCTATTAATTATTGCAGGCAGCCTTACTTCACAAAAAATAGTCATGGTTAATAATAACCAAGAAAAAATAAGAGAGATTCAGGCTGCTTATGATAAGTATCAATTTATTAAAGACATAGAATATAAAAATATCAATAGTGATTTGTTTGTAAATTATAAAGCGCAATTTAATCAAGCAAGTTTACAAGCTAAATTTTCTATTATTAAAAATACATGTTATTTTTTTAAGCAAGGAGCCAAGGTTTACCGTCGCTCTAAAATTGCACCCCATGAAGAAACCATTATAAATATGCTAAGACCATGGGCCTATACTTTTAAGGAGCAAGAATTTCTATTTACATTAGATGCAGACAACGAGATAACCATTGGTATTGAAATATGCTTTGAACATTCAATAGGTGTATTAAAGCATTTAATAAAAAATGAAGGCTTAAAAGCACCAACCATACACATTATTATTGCTGATACCAATACGATGGTGCCTGAGCATGCTTGTGGAAATTATACCGTTCGAATTGATTCCGATCCTGATGATGCAATCAGTTTTGGTAAAAATTTAGCAGCGCAGGATAACTTCTTTTATGTTTACCAATTTGATCCTTATCAAACTAAAAACCAAATGCTTAAGTTAATTAAACCTGATAATTATAATGTATTTGATTCGTCATCTACGCCCTCACTAACAAGCTTGAGTCCCTGACTCTACTTTTTGGATATAAATTTATTGTCTTGAATATAGAAGCGAAAGGGCTTATCTGCCCACTCTTTAGCATATGCAACGCCAATACGTGGCCGACTAATAATAGTAAATGCTGCCTCATCATCGCTTGCTAAATACAAATTATCACTTAACAAGTCATGTCCATTTAATGATTTATTAATTTGCATGGCTCGGCAAAGTAAGCCTGGCCCTTGTGTGCGTTCAGTAATATTTATAATGGGTTCAAGTGCGCGAATTAATACTGCAGATCCATAGCTGTCTGGACCGGTTACCACATTCATACAATGATACATACCATAAATTAAGTAAACATAAGCATAGCCTGGCGGGCCATACATAATTTTAGTACGTGGCGTAATACCTTTAGAGGCGTGTGACGCTAAATCATGTGGGCCGATATATGCTTCAACTTCAACGATTTTTCCTATTTTTTGTTGTCCATTAATAACATGCACTAAATATTTGCCTAAAAGTTGTTGGGCTACCGTTAATGCATCATTGGCATAAAAATCACGATTAAGCTTTTTCATTTTAAATACTAACCAGTGGTCGTTTTTATATGTAGTTTAAACTCAGTATAACGGTAATTATAAAATTCTTTAAATTGTAAAATAACTTCATAATAAAAGAGCTGCCTCCTATTTAGTATTAAGGAAGGAGCTCTTTTTTAAGTAGCTAGTTAGAAAAAGTGGAAACAGCAGCTATATATTCTTTAGCCTCATCATTTAAAGCAATCTTAGATTTGTTTACTTTATCCTTGTTTAAAGCAGCGAAAATTGATGCTTGTTGCAGGAGTGAAGGGGGCGATGCTTTTAAACCTAAAGTGTGCGTTAAGCGAACTGTTAACATTGGATTTAAAAGTTTACCATTTTTATCTATGAAAACCGCCTTTTTAAGATTAGGGAAAAGTGAGGCTAATGCTAAACGGTGATTAGCTGACATTTTCTCTATTTCTTCCCGACTTAGTATGACTGTTTGTATATGCGGTAATGTATCTTTTAATTGGTTTAATTTCTTTATAGAGAGTAGATTTAAAGAACTTTTACTTAGATCAAGATCAGTTACGCTTTGCGGAATAGCTTTAAAAGCGTCCTGTAAATCTGGTATTTTTTTAAATTTAAATTGATTGTTGCTTAGTATTAGTTTTTTTACATTAGGAGCAAGGGCAGAAAAAACACTTGCTAAGTCATAGAGATTTTTATTCCCAAGATTATTTCTTCGCAAGCTTATTGTTTGAATGCTCTCAGGAACAGCTGCAACTAACTTAACTAAGCTTTCCGTAGCCATGTTGCCAAGCATGTTCCCACTTAAGTTTAGAACGGTAACGGTAGGAGGGATTAATTTAAAAGCGTTAAGCAAATCCTCAATTTCTTTATTAAAAAGTCTACTACAGCTTAAATTTAATATAGTCGTAGTGGGAGGTATGGTTGTAAAAAATTTACCTAAGCTGGCAGAAGGCGCATGTTTTAGCCCCTTTAATTTAAATTTCATTTAAACCTCATATTAAAAAATAGACTTAGAAATTGCGGATAAATTCTACAGTAAGTTTTATAATTATCAATCTATATATTTAATGATCACTGAGTGTCAGTTGATATTGTTATGAGCTATGATTATTGCGAGAATTTTGCTTTTTTTGAGAGGAAAATGTTATTCTACTAAGCGAAAATTTTAGGGGACGTTATGAAGCAAAAGTATTTCACTAGCCGCTTTATCAAAGAAAGTGTACATTTTTTATTGCTCGCTTTTTTTCTTTTTGCTGGTCGTTCTGCAATTGCTGATTGGAATCGCATTCCTTCAGGTTCCATGGAACCTACCTTATATATTGGCGATTTAATATTGGTAAATAAATTAGCTTATGATTTAAAAATTCCCTTTACAACGACGCATCTTGCCACATGGTCTGAGCCTAAGCGTGGCGATATTGTAGTTTTTTATAAACCACAAGATGGGCAACGTTTAATTAAACGGGTTGTAGGTACACCAGGGGACACCATTGCGATGAAAAATAACTATCTCATCATTAATGGTCAAGTCACTCATTATCAATTACACAACCAATCCTTACCCTACATATTGCCTGCAGATGAGCAGCAACAAGCTATTGTTGCCACTGAATATTTGGATAAAAAAGAACATACTGTAATGGCTTTGCCCTCTAGGAATGCATTGCGAACATTTGGACCGGTTAAAGTACCAAAAGGTCAATTTTTGATGCTGGGTGATAACCGCGATTATAGTGCTGATTCACGCTATTTTGGTTTTGTACCGCGTAAGCAAATTATAGGTAAAGCAGAGCGTGTGCTTTTATCATGGGACAAAGAAAATCTTTATAAACCAAGATTTAAACGTTTTTTTCAGCAATTAATTTAGTAAGTAATGTAAGTAAATGATGCCAATTAAATGCTCAGTGTTTATTGCTACGAGTGTGGATGGGTTTATTGCGCGACAAGATGGTGCTATTGATTGGCTTATAGAGGCTAATACCCAAGCTGCAAGTGCTGAGGACGGTGGGTATAGCGCTTTTATTCAAACAGTTGATGCTCTAGTGATGGGTAGAGAATCCTTCGCCAAAGTATTAACCTTTAATAAATGGCCTTATGATAATTTGCCAGTCATTGTTTTAAGTAGTAAACCAATTGTTATCCCTCCCCATTTACAACACAAAGTGTCTAACTCTTCTGAGCCGCCAACTGTTTTAGTAAACCGTTTAGCAAACCAAGGATTTAAACATTTGTATATTGATGGTGGTAATACTATTCAACGCTTTTTAGCTGAGAATTTAATTAATGAGCTTACTATAACCCTCACGCCTGTTTTAATTGGTTCAGGCCGCACCTTGTTTGGATATTTACCACAAGATATGCCATTAAAACATATAATAACAAAGAACTTAAGTGGTGGATTTGTACAACTAAAATATCGTATTTAATACCTTATTTCACAGTTATTTGAGTGTTTGGCAAGGGGGGCAGTGTCAGTATGTCTATTTTTAAAAGACTTATTAAAAATTATCGTAAGTCTTCCGAAAATCGTATTCAGTTTATTATTTTTTTAGGGTTTGTTATTGTACCTATTATTGGTATGGCGTTACTCTACATTATTGTCAATATATTTTGGCTGTAGTTCCTATGTATAGCTTTGTTTGCGCTAATCTAGTTGGCTTGAGCTAATAAGCTCTGGTTGCCTTGCCAAAGAATAGGTAGCGCTATAGGGTTCAATCCAATTTATTACTTGTGCTCGCTTTCTTTTCTTCCTGTTCTGCTGATAACACTACAAGCTGCTTGGGCTGTTGGCAAAATAGTCATTTCAGTAATGTCTATATGTAAAGGGCGGGTTAGGGCATAAAGTACGCCATCAGCAATATCATCTGCAATGAGAGGAGTAAAATCCTGATAAAATTCTTTTGCGCGTTTTTCATCATTCCAACGCACGATACTAAATTCAGTTTCTACGGCGCCTGGAGCTATTTCAGTGACACGCACACTCGTCCCTGCTAAGTCAAGACGCATTGATTTGGTAATAGCCCTGACCGCATGTTTTGTAGCTGCATAGACATTGCCATTTGCATAAACATCTTGTCCAGCTATAGAGCCAATATTCACGATATGGCCTTGATTTCTTTTGACCATATTGGGTAATACCTGGCGACTTATATAGAGTAAACCCTTAAGGTTGGTATCAATCATGGTATCCCATTGACTCGAATCGCCTTTGTAAATGGGATCCGTTGCTAAAGCTAAACCGGCATTGTTAATCAGAATATCAATGAGTTGCCATTGGGTAGGCAAGGATTGATAAAAATTTTCAACTTTATCTTTATCGCGAATATCCAACTCAATCGGTAAGACATCAATAGAATAATTATTTTGCAATAACGTAGCTAACGCTTCTAAGCGGTCTAACCGTCTTGCTGTTAAGATTAAATTAGCGTTTTGGGCAGCTAAAATTTTAGCACAAGCTTCGCCAATTCCACTTGAGGCGCCGGTAATTAAGACAGTCTTATTTGCTAAAGAAATGGCCATGGTCACTTTAAATTCACAGTTCCCGCGTAAGCTGGGATGATAAAAATTGAAAAGAATTATAGCGTATCTTTCTTGGCGTGCAAAGAATGCTAAGTAGTTGCCAGATAACAATTAAATTCATACTATCTTATTTTAATTTTTTAAGAGCATGGCTATGCAACTCTCAAAATCCTTATTTTTAACTCTTATATTATTTTTTAATTTTACGGTAAGCGCTGCTTCAGCGGGTATTTTAGTATTAGAAACAGATTTTGGATTAAAAGATAGTGCAGTTAGTGCAATAAAGGGTGTTGCTTATTCCGTTGATGAACGTTTAATTATTTCTGATTTAACCCATGAAATCCCGCCTTATAATATTTGGGAAGGTGCCTATCGTTTATATCAAGCAGCGCCTTATTGGCCAAGTAAAACAGTTTTTGTTGTTGTTGTCGATCCTGGGGTGGGTAGTAAACGACATTCAATCGTTGCTAAGTTAAATAATGGCCAATATTTTGTCGGCCCGGATAATGGTTTGCTTACGTTAATTGCACAAAAAATTGGTATTCAATCAGTGCGATTAATTGATGAGTCGGTTAATCGTTTAAATGGTTCTGAAACCTCACATACTTTTCATGGACGTGATGTTTATGGATATACGGGCGCACGTTTGGCATCAGGTAAGATTACTTTTGCTGAAGTTGGGCCACTTTTTACCCAACCATTAGTAACATTTCCTAATCCAGAAGCAACCCTTATTAACGATAAATTGAAAGGTAAAATCATGGTCTTTGATCCCCAATATGGCAATGTGTGGACTGATATCAATCAACAATTAGCTAAGCAATTTGGTTTTGCCCCAGGTCAAACATATAAAGTAACCATTTGGCATCAACAGCAAAAAAAATACGAAAAGGAACTTACTTTTGAAAATACCTTTAGCGCCATGAAAGATAATCAAGAATTACTTTATTTAAATAGTTTAATGGATATTGCTATAGGCATTAATCAAGGTGATTTTGCAAAAAAATATCAGTTAGGTACCGGTCCTGATTGGCAAGTGGTGATTGAAAAAGTAAATAGGTATGCTTAAAAAGAAATTTAAGATGCATTTTGAAATCAAAAGTAATAAAAAATTTAGCACATTTATTTATAACAATAGATTTGTTATGGTTAAACAAAAGAAATGGACTTATTGCAATAATGTTAAAACAAGTAAGTACTGTCTGTTTAGGTATAATTTTCTACACTATTTATAATATAGGTTATACTGATTCAAATCCTTGCGTCGGTGAAAATGCTTTTATAAATATCGTTGATAGACCTAATAATGCAGATAGTGCGTGCGTAGTTCCTTTTAAGCATTTTGATTTTGAATCAGGTTATGATTATCAAAAAATAGCGCCAGGAACAGGCTATTCACATGATTTTTCGCAATCGGAATTACGTGTTGGCCTACCTTTGCAAAGCGAAGTTTTTTTTGTTTTGCCTAATTATAATTATCAATTTTCACCGAAAACTTCTGGCTTTTCGAACTCAACAATAGGTCTTAAACATCAAGTAGGTTATAACAATAAATGGATGCTTACTGCGGAAGGGGCCTTTGAATTCCCAGGTGGCAGTAAAAATTTTGGCACTAAAGCGCTCGGTGGATTTGTAAATGCCATTATCAATTACACCATTAATGATAAATTCACTTTTACTTTTGTAGCAGGGGCAAGTATTGAATCTGATCCTGTAAACGCGGGTGGACATCATTATAATAGTTTTAATCCGGATGTTATTTTATCCTATGCGTTTACTGAGAAGTTATCACTCTATGGTGAAATTTATGGTCAAACTAAAACAGGTGCCAACGTACGCAACGGATTTAATGCTGATGCTGGGGTGCTTTATTTATTACATCCTAAGGTAGTGATTGACATGAGTGCCGGCCAAAGATTGCGAGGCTATTTATATAATATTGAACATTATTTTGGCACTGGTATCTCTTTTTTAGTGTAGTTGTTTATAACTCAATTTTATTTAACTGAGGTTTACCAATGAGATTACATAATAAGGTAGCCGTTGTCACGGGCGGCAATAAAGGCATTGGCCGCGGAATTGTTGAACATTTTTTAGCAGAAGGTGCAATTGTGGTAGCCTTTGCGCGTGATAAACAAAGTTTAGCTGAGTTAAAACAAACGCATCCACAAATCCTGGCTGTGAATGGCGATGTGACAAAAGAGCAAGATTTAAAGCGATTATTTCAAGAAACTGAACAAAATTTTGGTAAAATTGATATTTTGATTGCAAACTCAGGCGTGGGAGAGCGCGTTTCAGTGGCTGACATGAAAGAAGCAGATTTTGATTATATGGTGAATATTAATTATAAAGGCACTTATTTCACCGTTAATCATGCACTCTCTCATTTAAATGATGGGGCAGCAATCATATTAATTGGGTCAGTTGCGGCGTACATAACATTACATAGCCACAGTATTTATTCCTCCACGAAGGCAGCTATTATTAAATTAGCTGAGAATTTTGCTCGTGACTTAGCAGTACGTCGTATTCGAGTTAATAGTATTTCACCTGGTATTATTGAGACCCCGATCTTTAATAAAGCCTTAAAAGAAGATCCAGATTATTTAAAAAAATGGCAATCATTAGTGCCCATTGGGCGCATTGGTACGCCATTAGATATTGCTTATGCTGCTTGTTTTTTAGCCAGTGATGAAGCTACATATATTACTGGTTCTGATTTGGTTATTGATGGCGGCCTTTTAGCCAATTATCAAGATCCTCTGGCAAATATAATTCCTTAACTTACTGGCATAAGCCCTAGATTAAATATTTTAATTTAATGAAAAACTAAGTCCTAAGTCTTGTTTTAATGCATTTTGGTAAACGACTTCAGCAACGCTTAAATCTTGAATAGCAAGACCAACCGATTTAAACACAGTCAACGAGGACTTATAATTTTCATTTCTATTTACTAGCCAGTGGCCAATTTCAATGAGATCTTCTTGTTTTAATTGCTGTTGGTTAATGGCTGTAATGATTTCACCGGCTTCCTTTAAAGCTGCTTCTATTTGATCAACAATAACCACCGCTTCTTGCAAGACATTGAAATTGATTTCTTGCATGAACGGCGTATGCGAGCCAATTGCATTAATGTGAGCATTAGATTTTAACATTGATAAATCAATAAGTGCCTTTGTGCTGCTGGTAACTGTACAAATCACATCGGCGTCTTTAACCGTATCTGCTACGTTAGTGTGTACTTGTACTTTATATTGACTAGGGATCCGTTCGGCAAAGTGTTCAGCATTAGCTATAGAGCGAGACCAAATAGATACCTGTTTAATTGGACATACAGCAGCTACCGCTTCTAATTGCATATAAGCTTGGGCACCTGAACCGATAATAGCTAAATGTTCTGCATCTTTTTTAGCAAAATACTTAGTGGCTAAACCAGAGACGGCGCCTGTACGCAAGGCTGTTAAATAACTGCCATCCATTAATACTTTAGGCTCGCCAGTTAGAGCATCAAGTAACATAATAAAGCCGGTAATGGAGGGCTTATGTTTAGTTAAATTTTTTGGAAAGATAGAGACAACTTTAAGCCCTAATGCTTTATTGTGCGCTAAATAAGCAGGCATGGCTAACGTTAATGCATCCTCTTCTGCAATATTAATACCCATTCTTAAAGGCAATTTAACTTGTTGACGAGCTAGTTGAATAAAAGCATCTTCAAGAGCATCAATAGCTTCTGGCATCGATATAGATTGTTTGACTTCATTTAAAGACAGTAATTTTAAGCTCATGGATTAATTTTAAATTGAGAGTATCTTAGTTAGTTATTGTGAGTTTTATTATAAAGAAATGCAATGCCGATCATATAAATGCGCAAGGTAACTATACTAATAATAAAATAAACGATTTAGGCTGCTTCATTTAAGTAACTTAATAAAGGATTATTTTATGGAAAAATGCATTCATATTGGTTGCATTATCGGCACGCGCCCTGAAATTATTAAAATGTTTCCTATTATTAAACGCTTAAAAGCGTGCTCATGGGCTAAAGTTACTGTGATTAATACAGCACAACATCGCAGTCTTTTAGATGATATCTTAATCTCTTTCCAAATTACACCTGATATTGATCTAAATACCATGACTATTAATCAGTCATTAGGTACTTTAACCAGTAATTTGTGTAGTAAACTTGAAGCACTTGTTTTGGCGCATAAATTTGATGTTTTGTTAGCCGCAGGCGATACAACGACGGTTTTTGTTTCAGCCCTAACAGCTTTTTATCATAATATTTATTTTGGTCATATTGAAGCAGGGCTAAGAACGTATAATACGCGAGAACCTTATCCTGAAGAGATTAATCGTGTTTTAACAGCCCCACTAGCTACTTGGCATTTTGCACCTACCCAAGAAGAAAAAGATAATTTGATTCGCGAAAATATTTCGCCGACAAAAATTATAGTGACGGGTAATCCTGTCATTGATACTTTGTATTGGACATTAAAAAATACTACCCATAATGGTCAATTTAAGCATCTTAATAATATTGTTATAGTAACTGCGCATCGACGTGAGAATTTTGGCCAGCATTTAGAAAATATTTGTGCAGCAATTATTAATTTAACTAAACGGTATGATTTGAACTTTGTTTTTCCTGTGCATCCTAATCCGCATGTACAAGCCGTAATTAATAATATGTTAGCTAAAAACTCCAAAATTCATTTAATCTCTCCTTTGCGTTATATTGACTTTGTGCATTTAATGCAACAATGCATGCTAATCATGACTGATTCTGGGGGTATCCAGGAAGAAGCGCCTGCCCTAAGTAAGCCTGTTTTAGTATTAAGACATACTACTGAAAGGCCTGCCATTATTACCGAAGGTGTTGGCTTGTTGGTTGGGACTGAAAAAGAGAACATTATAAACACCGTTGAGAGCCTCCTTGAAGACCCCAAAATATATACTTCTCTTGCTAAAGGGATTTCGCCTTATGGTGATGGGCATGCAAGTGAAAAAATAGTGAATTATTTACAAGGAGTTTTGTTGTAAATTACTCACTTAAATCAATTAATACAAATTGCGTTTTTAACGGATGTAATCTTTCTATGATGCTTTCAATGAGCAATTCATTGGTAGGATCGGTAATGCCAATGATGACTTGTTCATCTTTTTCATTATAATCCACTAAATAACTATTTTTACCTTCTAGCCATTTAATTAACTTGCTTGACACATTTTTTGGCGCAACAATAATATTTTCTTTGGCAACAAGTTCTAAATTATATTGATTAGCAATAATTTTAAGAAGTCTTTTCTCATCAACAAAATTTAACCTAGCTAATACTTTACCTAATCGTTCACCCGTTTTTTGTTGTTCAAGAATAGCTACTTTAAGTTGCTCAGGGGAGATAATGTTTTCTTCTACGAGAATATCTCCTAATCGGCGGCGATAGGGTGTAAGAATATGGCTGCCTGGAAAAACATGGTCTGTTTTATCCCAGGCAGGCTGTCTGGCTGTGGATTTAGACGTTTTTTTAGGCTCTACCGCAAGAAAGTATTGTTTATAAGCACGAAGTATGGCATGCAAATTTAAAATATTACCATAAAAAGCACGTGGAATTGATAACCAAGCAGGTATAAGACTATAAACGCGATAAAGGCCAATAAAACGTTGTAGCATGCGTTCAAGCATGAGTAAGGTGCTAATAATAACTAACACCCAAACCCAAGGATAAAGATTTAATTGCTCTTGTAACGATGGGTAAGCTGGATTATTAAATGTTAAGAGGCTATAAACTATCCAAAATAGAAATACTACATAACCAAGGCCATTAATGAAATGGGTAATAAATGCTTTCCGATCATGGGCAAGCGTAAAACGAACCCGCCAAAATTTAGGCCATTTTGTATGTACCCATTCTTGAAATACAATACCTATTATCCAGCGCGCTTTTTGCCGAACTGCTTTTTTATATTCTGTTGGAAATAAAGCACGCGTTGCAATATATTCTTTTTTTCGCTTTAAAACATAACGCTTTTTAAAAAATCCCTTTTGCTCCCATTTGAGTCGTTCAATTGACTGAACAAGAAAAATTTGTTTAAGTCCCTTAATGCGAAGGGTTAACGAAGTACGATAATCTTCAGTCAGAGAATCAATCGAAAAAGGTCCTTTGGTTAAGGGATCTTCAATAATTTCGAGTGCTTGCCTTGAAAAAGCAGTGCCAACGCCAGCTGAAGGAACATGACCATGTATTGCTTCACGGACGATCAGATCTTTAGTATGAATTTCCGCAAACTCATCTGCATAAACCCAATGCGTAAAATTCCAGTAATTAACTTCCAGCGGAAACATAGGAATCTGGATCATATCTTTGCGAGGAATTAAATAATTATAAAGCTTAAATGATAAGGGATGTATAACATCTTCTGAATCGTGAAAAACAAAGATATCAAATTGAATGCCTAAGGTTTTTTCAAATTCTTTTACGTGATTATAAATACCATTTAAGTTGGCAGCTTTAGTGGTAGGCCCAGGATCTGGCCCAATAACACATTGTACGTTTTTAATATAGCTTTGGACTCGTTGCACTTCAGCAACGGTATCTGGGTCATTGGGGTAGGTGCCTACGAATAAATAATAATTGGTATAATCAATGGCATAGCAATTATTCATTAACATGGTTGCAATAACATTAGCTTCATGCCAGCAGGCTACTAAAACTGCGACATATTTTTCTGGTTGATTAACTAAATCTTCATAAGTTAACGGTTTATATTTCCTCGTTTTCCATTTCCGAATGAAATAGCGCGACCAATAATAAATATCAAAAAATAAATCATCTGTGCCCGAAACTAAAAATAGACAGGCAAAGAAAATAAGAAAGTACCACATGACTAAAAAAAGAATGATTAAATAGGTGTCTTCCATTACACTCGCACATAGTATAAAAGTTGCAACATTTTATTAGTATAGTGCTTTCCATACGGATTTACCGAGCCACCTGCGGGTAAATAGGTACCATTAATGTAATCAAAGCGTATTTCGATGCGAAAGCGGTTAGATGGAATAAAGCCTACGCCAGGTCCATATTCCACGAGATTATTAAAAAATTCCCGCCTAGTATCTTGAAAAACGCGTCCTAACATATAAATGTTAATAATACTTGCATGATATTGCAGAATACGGATGCCTTGGCGAGTAATAAAAGTACCAATGACGTTATTATCATATCTAGAAAAGTAAGTAATATCACCATAGAGTGTACTGTAATAGTCAGGACTAATACGAAATGTATCGTAATAAGCAGGCTTAGTACCAAATTCATTATAATACATCAAACCGCCTCTTAAATCCCCACGCCATCTATTTCGATTGCGATAAACCAAATCATATGCTTGTCCTGCTTCCAGCCAAGCCACTAAAGGAAAATTTTTTAAAGGATTTATGGAGCCGCCAACACCCATGATACGCACATTATCCTCATAGATTTGTGGTAAGTCCCCTGCTATGTTTGTTTTATTATCATCCGTGCGTCTAAAATTAAAGTAAACCCTTGAATGTAAATCGTTATTAAATTCTAACCCATAGCGAGCTATAATAGGGCGAACCGTTAAGCCAAAGCGACTTTGGGTAAAGGGCGTGAAAAATAGCTCGCCAAAATAAGGCGGGGGTAGGACTTTAGTTTGTAAGCCTGCTAAATTAGTCAACGCATTTTGTGCTTTGAGTTCTAATTCTTTATTGCTGCTTAAGGTTGCTAATTTAAAATATTGATAAGCCTGATATTTATTAGGTGTTTGATCATATAAATAGCCTAATTGCATCGCAATTTCTGGCTCATGTGTTAAGTTATAGACACGGGTGAAATATAAAATAGCATCATTAGATTGTTTAAGTTCAATGGCTAAAAAGCCAGCTTCTTTTAAAGCGAGCGTGTTATTAGGGTATTTTTGTGCAATCTTTTGAATGGCTTGCCAGGCAAGTTTTTTATCACGTTTTTTTAAAGTATAAAACTCATCTAATAGTATTAGTGCTTCATTTGTAGTTCCTTGAGGTGGCGTAAATTTATTTTGTGGTTGATATGCGGGGTTTTTAGCTTCTGCCATCTTAAATGGATTGCTATTTTCCATCTGTGCTGGACTTTGCAAAAAGCTTAATGATTTTAAAGCTGTAGTACGAATTTTTGTGTCTTTAGCTTGTGCTGCGATTAAAAAGTAATATCTAGCTTGCGCTTTATGGCCTAGGCGATAATAAAGATACGCAATTTGGAGAGCAATTTGCTCAGAAGATAGCTCTTGGTAGGTTACTAAAAAGAAAGGAATTGCCGCTTTGGTATCATTTAATTGCAATTTTAAATAGCCCATTTCTTGATTTAGAAGGGGATTGCGTGGCTCTAAAAAAAGTAATACGCTAAGAATTTGTTCGGCAGCCTGGGTATCTTCGCGTTTTAATTTATAAAACCAATTTAAAAAAATGGTATTAATAAGTGGTTTGCCAGCAGCACCCATTTTACTGCTAGGTTTGGCTATGGTAATAGCGTAAGTGTTATAATTAGGGATAAAAGAAGTCATTTTCTCTAGCACCCGCGATGCTTGAAATTTTATAAGGTGATTTTGGTTTTGCTTTGCTAAAGGCTCTAAATATTGAAATGCATTTTGCCATTCGCCAAATTCATAATAAATTTGTCCTGATTGCAAAGGATACTGTAGATTATGAGGTTCTAACTTTTGTAAGTGCTGAATTAATGGTAAAGCAGCTTGAAAGTTTTTCTCTTCTAAATACAACTGGCTTAACTCTTGTAAAGCACGAGTATTATCTGGGTCTTGCTTTAAAATAATTTTTAAAGCCTCGCTAGCCTTTTCTTTGTTAGTTTTACGTAGTGCATAATATTGATTAAATAAAATTTGTGGGTCACGTTTTAAATGTTTAATTTGCTTATTGGCTAAGTAAATAAAACTTAATAAAATCAGAAAAAAAATAAAAAGAACAAATAAAATTTTATTTTTAAGCATTCAACTTGCATTCCTATTGCTGCTGGGAGAAATTGGCTACTCCGTCTATATTAATGATTTAAAATAAAAATTTACACTTTTTAATGATTAATTTAAGTTTCTTAGTTACAAGCTGCATTAATTTTTTGTGCCTTAGTTAATGCGCGCTTAACAGCCTGTTGGCAAGCTTTGAAACTTACCCGTTGAAAATGATGTTGCAAATAGGCGCTTAAATGCGGCCAGGTTGTTTTATTAAGAGAAAAACCAACAGCATCCATATTTAAAAACATACTAACCACACTAACATCAGCAATGGTAAAACTATTATTTACCAAATAGTTTTTCTTTATCAATTGACTATCTAGAAAAGTTGCCACCGGTGGCAATTGCTTGTTTAAAGCTGTTTCAATTGCATGTAAGTTAGTTTGTCTACCATATAATGGTGCAAGCACCTTTTGATAATAAATAGGCGCTAAGGCGGTAAATAAAACCGTATCAGCATATTCTTCAAACCATAATGCTTGTGCATAATCTTGCGCATCATTAGGATAAAATCCTGGTGTAGGATATTTTCGTTCTAAATATGCACAAATAGCTGAAGAATCGGCAAGCATAAACTTACCATCTTTAATTGCTGGTATCTTTTTTAAGGGACTGGCGTTTAAAAAAGCGACATTTACATAATCATATAAGGTGATTGGGTCATTAACAAAACGAATTTGCTTTTCTAATAATAAAACAAAAGGTTTATGTACAAAAACCGAAGCAGGATCACCATATAAAATCATCAGTTAGGGCTTTGTGAAAAAAAATTAAATCCTATTTAATCATCAATTGAGTTAATTAAAAAGGATAGTTTATCGCTATTATCTAGATTAACTCATAAATATAGGTAAATATGTTAAAATTGCTGCTTTTCTGGCGGTTTTTAAGTTAATGAGGCTAGGAAGTTTATGTTTAAAAAAGTTATTTTTCTTCTTAATTTTTTAAATGTCTCTTACGCCATGTCATTATCTTTACCTATTAAGCCAATGTCTGATTATCAGGTAATTTCATTTTTTAATACTTATAAGACCGTGCAAATAATCAATAAAGAAAGTCTACCTCCGCCACACCGCTATTTATTAAGCCAACCTTTGTTAACACCTGCTTTGCAAAAATACTATCAATAAAAACCCATTATTCAAACGTTAGTGGCTAATAAAAATGTACATAATCAAACCTATTTACGTACTATAGTTATGCTTATTAATAAAAATAAGAAATCAAATATGTTGGGTAACAAAGTTACCAAAGTAATTGAATTAGCTTTTATTATTATGAATTTTGCCGCCTTTCCTGACCAAATTAAAAATCAGGTTTTGCATACTAATGTCCGTTTTGGTCAATTATTAATAAACTATGATATTAAGATAACTACACGTGGGCGGGCTTATTTTGCCATGCAATGTGATCAAGCCTTGTTAAGCTTAACAAATTGTGAAAAAAATAGAACGTTATATGGACGCACTAATACCATCATTAATGTTGCTAATAATCGCTGGCTTGCTCAAGTAGTATAAATTTTAATTTAGAAGACAACTTCTCAGTTAATTGGTGCAATAAAAAAGCTTAAGTAAATGATAATCTGCTTAAGCTTTCTAAATAAAAAAAGAAAAGGTTTGGATTAATGTTCTTTAGACTTAATAACTTTTTTTGTTAAAACCTCTTGGTCCACATCACTTACAAAATTAAGTAAAGCATGGAGTTCAGCTTGTGTAAATATAACTGGTTGAACAGGCTCTGTTCTTAATATAGGCATATCCAAATCCATTAACTCATGCTCATTGGGGTAAGTAGGCTTTTTACTAGTCATGATAATCTCCGATTGGCTTTGTTCCATTATAAACAACTATCCTTAAGGCTGTATTAAGAAAGCCCTAAATGTAATTTAACTAAACTTTTTTGATGTAGTTGTTAATTATCTGCGTTATTTTTTGAGCAAAATTAACGTTTGCATTAAACAAATAATCATTTTGTTTTAAGCCAAAAGATTTTTAAAATAAATGAATTATTGAATAAAATAATAAAAAATAAATTATAAATTTAAGAGAAAAAATCAACAAATTTAAATACATATACAAATATTTTTATTCAATAAAAAATGTTAACTTTATCTTAATATTTATATGCTACATTAACCTTAATGAAAGTTAAAATTAATTCGCGTGTTTATCATGAAAAAACCAGTAGAAATAGAAAATTTATCATCAAAAACCAATACAACTATAGTAGAAAACTCTATAGATACAGATAATTCTGTAACTAATATTTTAGATCCTAAAAATGCAAATGAGGCTTTAGAAAATAGTGAAAATTTAGGCTCTGCAAATCCACAAAATTCTCCTGCAAATAGAAAAAAAAGAACAAAAATTGAGGTGAAAAAAGGGGCCAATTTAGTACAGGGTAACAATAATAATAATACTAATAAAAGACGTAAAAGTCATAAAAATCCGCGTTTTTTAGAGATAGAAGGTACAGATAGAATTAGTTTCATTGTATTAAATAAAAATGGCATTATTGAATATGCGGGGATCTTTAAATCATCAAGCGACGGTGATTCTTTTTTATTAAAACAAAAAAATCCTTATACCGGCCCTAACAAATTTGCTTATGCTTATATTGTATTCACAGGAGAGGATGAAAATAACAACCCTGTGCAAATTGTATTCACATTAGGTATTATGAATTATGGAGATAGTAATCACCCAGGTGTTAGAATGTTTGCCCAAAAGGTAGCGCAATATTTAGAAATCGAATTAAAAATTAAAGTTCATAAAAAGGAATATGTTTATACTGGTGAATGTACGCTTGACCTACCTACTGGAAAAACAGATTTAACAATAGATGATATGGAAACCATGGTAGGGGAAAAGTTACGATATCTTCAATTTAATTTAAAAGGCACTAAATCAAATTTGAGTTATACAGGTGAAGGTAAGCCTACATTAGTAACGTATCTACCCCGGGAATGTATACTTTTAAGCAATGAACATACTACAGCAAAAGGATTAAGACTTAGTACGCCTGAATCATATATAGATATAAACGGCGAAGTTTCTAACCAAGCTAGCAATGGTAAAGAAGAGGAAAAGGAAAAAAATAGCGGTAGTCAATCCTCTTTCAACCCCCCTGATAGCCAACGAGAGGGAAGGGTATCATCATCCATAGGCTCTTCAGCAACACCTGCTTTTGCTAACCAAGCACGCGCAAGGGAATTATCATCTATAGAATCCTCAGCAACACCTGCTTTTGCTTTGCCTGCACATACAACAGAATTATCATCTAGAAGCTCAGCACTGACGGGGTTTGGATTCTTTAAGAATAGCAAACCAGAAAACAGTGCCACTCCTTCTAGCTCTAATACAAATGAGGATAGTGTTATTGAATTGCAATAATCTTAATCTTTCCCTTTAATTAGCTATTCATGCCTTATTGGCTAAAGTGGCGTCAAACTAATAAAAGCTTTTTTATTTCTTGATAGGTATAATTGATCGCTTTTATAGATTTAGGCGCAATAAAAATAGAATCATCACCAGCAATAGTGCCTAAAATTTCAATTTTATCGCGATGATAATCTAAAATTCGAGCAACCAATTGCGCAGCACCAGGACTGGTATTGACAATTATAATGGCTTCATTAGCAACGACATCAATGATTAAGCTTGATAATTGACTAGAGGTAGTAGGTGGTGCAGGCTCGCGCGCTAATCGATAAACGATTTGGCCTAATTCATTTTTTGATTTAATCGCATTGAGTTTGTGGATTAAACGCGAGACTTTTGATTGGTTTACATAATGACCTTTAGTTTGCAATGCGGCACAAATATCTTCTTGCGTGGTAACCTTGCCTTCTAAAAGCAATTGACGCAAATCATCCACTAAAGTTTGTTCTTGCTCATCTTTACGAGTAGCTAAATGTGCCATGGCATTAATCCTTTGTTTAATTCAGTAATAATGAATGTTTATTCATTATTATGCCATAAAATTGCATAAACTGTTAATTTTTGCTTGTAAAAAGATTTTTTGTCAGGTAATATTCAAAAATACTGAATATTTAATCAATATTTAAGCTATTTTTTGGATTTTTATTCATGAATTCGATAATAAATGTGGCTATTGCTGGTATACAAGGTTATAGCGGTCAAGTGTTAATGCAGTTGGTGGCTAATCATCCTTATTTAAATTTAGTTGCAGCTTTTAGTCGCCAAACACAATTTGAGCTCTATCAGCAATTACCAGCATTAAAACAGCAAAATATTCCCGTTTATAGTTATGAATTCATTAAACAACATGCAGAGAAAATTGATGTATTATTTCTAGCAACGCCGGCATCCGTCTCAATTGAAATTGCCGCGGTATTAACTAATAGAGATATTTGCATCATTGATTTAAGTGGCGGCTTTCGTTTATCTGAACAACAGTTTTTAACTTGGTATGGGTTAAAACATACAGCCCCTTCTTTAATTACAAAAGCGTGTTACGGTTTAACACCCTGGGTAACATCGCAAACAAACCATCAATTAATTGCTAACCCAGGTTGTTATGCTACCTGTATATTATTAAGTTTAATCCCTTTACTAAAAGCCGAGATCTTAAATCAGGATACGCTCATTATTGATGCTAAATCAGGGGTATCAGGCAGTGGAAAACAACTCGCTCCTCATTTAATGTTTTGTGAAATGGCGAATAATTTTTTACCTTATAAAATAGGAAAACATCAACACATTCCTGAAATTGAAAAAGCTCTCAAGGCTATTGCTGGAAAAGATGTTGCTATTCGATTAACAACTTCACTTTTACCTTTAATGAGAGGTATAGCAATAACTATCTATGGCCAAGCCCAGGCGGGCTTAACAGATGCCGACCTAACGCAATTGATGAATCAAGCGTATCATGATGCCTATCACGCTTATCCTTTCGTTTATTATCAAGCGTTAGGGCAAGAAACGATAGATAACCAGTTTATTTTATCTTTAAACCAAGTTATTGGTACGCCTAACTGTCATATTGGTTTTTTTGTGCAAGATGGCCAAATTACTTTATTTGCGTCACTTGATAACTTATTAAAAGGCGCAGCAAGTCAAGCAATAGAAAATTTAAACGCTGTATTTAATTTACCGCTTCATACAGGGCTTTTATCACTACAGGGGGGCTTATGATCCTTGGTTCTGGCATTTTTAGAACAAAACTACCCACTGGTTTTAAAGCCGGCGGTATAAATTGTGGTGTTCGCCTTTATCGACCCGACTTAGGCGTAATCATTTCTAATACACCTGCGGTAGCAGTCGGTGTTTTTACCCAAAATAATTTTAAAGCAGCGCCAGTAAAGTATTGTGAACAACATTTACCTGCTAATAATATTAAAGCGATTATTACCAATAGCGGTGAGGCAAATGCTGCTACAGGCCATGATGGTGTTGTTCATAATCTTAGCATGGCGCAAACGCTAGCTAATAACTTAAGTTGTAGCCCCAGTCAAATACTTACAGCGTCTACAGGGATCATTGGTAAACCTTTATCTATTGTAAAAATTACTCAAGCTATACCTACTTTAGTTCAAAAAACTACCGATATTGCTGAGAATTTTGCCACGGCCATTTTAACGACTGATTTGGTACCAAAAACAGTTTATAAAGATGTTGAACTTTCACAAGGCACTATACGCATTACCGGTATTTGTAAAGGCTCTGGCATGATTCATCCTAATATGGCTACTATGTTAGGTTATTTATTAACGGATGCTAAACTTGATATTACCGAAGCACAAACTTGGTTAAAACAAGTCTGTGATCAAAGTTTTAATATAATTAGTGTAGATGGTGAAACATCGACTAATGATTGCGTATTTTTAATGGCTAATGGTAACAGCCATGTTTCCCCCAATACGGCGCAAGATAAAACTATTTTTTATCAAGCACTGTTAGAAGTAGCCCTGGCTTTGGCTAAAAGTATTGCACGGGATGGGGAAGGGGCATCAAAATTAATTGAAGCAAAAGTCAGTGGCGCTGCCACGGAAGAGCAAGCAAAAGCTGTCGCTAAGGCCATTATCACAAGTCCCTTAATTAAAACTGCAATGCACGGTCAATCGCCTAATTGGGGCCGAATTCTTGCGCGTATTGGTAATGAAATGATCACGGAAAACATGCTAAGTCAATGCGAAATTGCAATACAAGGGATCACTTTATTTGCCCAAGATAAAATAAGTAGCAATGATAGCTTAATTGCGCTTAAAGAATTACTAACAAAAGATCACATTATTATTGAGATTAAATTCTTTCAAGGCCATAAAAAAGCAACGGCTTGGGGATGTGATTTGACAGAAAAATACGTCCAAATCAATGCGGAGTACGTTTCATGAATTCATTAAATCATGCTTATATTTATACCGCAACCAGCAAGCTAATTTTAATTAAAATAGGTGGCTCCATTCTCCATGATCCTAACTCAGTCTCTGCTTTAATTAGAGATATTAAAGCGATCCTTACCAGCGGTTATCAAATTGTTTTAGTGCATGGTGGCAGTAAAGCGATTAATGAAGCACTGCAAATGTATGGTATTGAGTCTAAATTTATTGAAGGGTTAAGAGTGACATCAAGCGCGGCTATAAAAGTTATAGAAATGGTTTTGTGCGGACAAGTCAATCAGATGTTAGTAAGAATGCTCAATCAAATGGGCATCAAAGCAGCTGGCTTATCGGGCGCTCAAAATCATATGCTGCAATGCAATTATTTAGATAAAAAGTATGGCTTTGTCGGCGAGGTAAAACAGGTTAATTCACAGGATATTTCCCATTTACTGGCAAATCAAATTACTCCCGTGATTGCAACTATCGGTGTTGATGATATAGGTCATGCTGTCAATATAAATGGTGATATGGCAGCCTATCATTTAGCGAGTGCCTTAGCGGTCGATAAGTTAATTTACTTAACCGATCAAGATGGTATTTATAATAATGATGGTCAGTTATTGAGGATTCTTTCGGAAAATAATTTACACGAATTGGTAAAAAATGCCATTGTTAGTAATGGTATGCTCGTAAAAGTTAAGGCTATTTTAAAGGCATTGCAGTGTAACTTAGACCAAGTCATGATTGCCAATGGTATGCAGCCATATAGTTTAATTAATGCAATTTTAAAACAGCACAATCCTGGCACATTATGTTTAAAAAATCAAAATTAATTAATCGTCCAGATTAAGCAGGTAACTGAGGAGAAAATGATGAATGTAACGATTAAAAAAATTGTTTTGGCTTATTCTGGGGGATTAGACACTTCTGTCATGATTCCATGGTTAAAAAATAATTATAAAAATGCCGAAATTATTGCCGTCATTTGTGATTTAGGGCAGCAAGAAGATTTAGCAGCCATTCAAAAAAAGGCCCTAAAAAGTGGCGCAGCTAAAGCGTTAGTTTTAGATGTGCAAGAAACGTTTGTTATCGATTACCTATGGCCTTTAATGAAAGCAGGGGCTTTATATGAAGATCAATATATTTTAGGCACCATTTCTAGACCCCTTATTGCTCAAAAACTTGTCGAAGTTGCTTTAAAAGAAAAAGCTCAAGCCATTGCTCATGGTGCAACCGGAAAAGGTAATGATCAAGTACGTTTTGAATACACAATTAACGCTTTAGCACCGCAATTAAAAGTCATTGCACCTTGGCGAACCTGGGAAATAAAGTCAAGACAACAAGCCATTGAGTACGCACAAGAACATGGTATTGAATTAAGTTTAACCCCGAAAGCACCTTATTCGCGTGATCATAATATTTGGTATATTTCTCATGAGGGTGGTGTATTAGAAGATCCAGCCCAAAGTTGTCCTGATGATGTTTTACTGATGACGAAACCACTTGAGCAAACACCTAATCAACCAGAACAACTGAGTATTGAGTTTGATAAAGGAGTTCCCGTTGCTATTAATAATCAGCAATTATCGCCGGTGCAACTTTTAAAATTACTGAATGAAATAGGTGGTAACCATGGGATTGGTGTTGCCGACCTTATTGAAAATCGGCTGGTGGGCATGAAAATTCGCGGCGTATATGAAGCGCCAGCGGCGGCAGTGCTCTATAAAGCCCATAAAATGCTAGAAAGCTTATGCCTTGATAAAGCAACTTTACATTTAAAACAATCATTACAAGGCACCTATGCTAACTTAGTTTATGAAGGACGTTGGTTTTCACAGACGCGCGAAGCACTAGATGCTTTTGTTACAGTCACTCAACAACATATGACAGGTACTGTTACACTTAAACTGTTTAAAGGCAATATTATACCATGTGGTATGACTTCCCCTTACAGTCTCCATCATGCTGCCTTTGCTACCTTCGAAGAAGACGAAGTTTATAATCAGCAAGACGCAGCTGGTTTTATAAATTTATTTTCTTTGTCAGCAAAAGTCTTTGGTATGGTGCATGGAGGAAAACATGAGTAATAAAACTTGGGGCGGTCGTTTTAAAAAACCTTTACACCCGCTAACCATTCAATTTAATGCCTCAATAGATTTTGATCATGTGCTTTATACTTATGATATTTTAGGCAGCAAAGCACATGCAAAAATGCTAGGCAAGCAAGAGATTATTTCTCAAAGTGAATCCGATACAATTTGCTATGCGCTTGATGAAATTTTACAAGAGCTTAGCACAGGCCAACATGAGTTAGATGTTCAGTTTGAAGATATACACATGTTTATTGAACAGTTACTCATTAAAAAAATTGGTGATGTTGGCAAAAAATTACATACAGGTCGCAGTCGCAATGATCAAGTAGCCCTCGATTTGCGCCTTTATACGCGCGAAGCTGCGGAAAAAGTCATTAAATTGCTGCAACAAGTTACTGCTGTTTTAGGTAAGTTAAGTGATAAACATGCTAAGGATAAAATGCCTGGTTATACCCATCTTCAGCAAGCACAGCCAGTTTTTTTAGGATGGTATATGGCTGCATATAAAAATATGTTTGAACGTGATATAAGCCGCTTTATCGATTTAAAAGAACGCATGAATTTTTCTCCCTTAGGTGCTGGCGCTTTAGCAGGAAGTAGCTTGCCTTTAGATAGACCGTGGGTTGCACAAGAATTGGGTTTTAAAGGCGTTATCGAAAATACATTAGATGCAGTGAGCGATAGAGATTTTATTATAGAGTTTTGTAGTGCTGCTAGTATTACTATGGTGCATTTATCCAGGATGTGTGAAGATTTTATTCTTTGGGCAACCACAGAATTTAATTTCTTAATCTTAGATGATGCCTTTGCTACTGGTTCTTCTCTAATGCCTAATAAGAAAAATCCCGATATTTTAGAATTAATACGTGGTAAAACTGGCCGTGTTTTCGGGCATTTAATGGGTATCTTAACAGTGATGAAAGCCCAACCTTTAGCTTACAATAAAGATATGCAAGAAGATAAAGAAGGCTTATTTGATACTGTTCTAACCTTAACCTCTTGTTTGAATATTCTTGCTCCTTTTTTAGAAAGCTTAACCTTTAATACTGCTAAGATGAAAAGCCAAGCAGAGCATGGTTATTTAGATGCAACCGCAGTTCTAGAAACATTAGTGCAAAAAGGGATGCCTTTTAGAGATGCGCATCATCAAGTAGGCGCGTGGGTTGCTAAAGCTATTGAAAAAAATTGCTCGTTACAAGAGATTTTACAGGAGAGCAGCAATGGCATTGCTTAATTTAGCTAATAATATTTATCCTAAGAGTTCTGCAACTCACGTTGTTAATGTGAAGCACCTTTTAACGGGTAAAGAGCTATCTGCAGCTGATATAGAAAATATATTGTGCTTAGCAGATAACATGAAAAGAAATCCAAGCAATTATCAAAATACGCTAGAAAAGAAAGTATTAGCCATGATTTTTGAAAAACCTTCTTTTAGGACACGCTTGAGTTTTAATTTAGCCATAGAAACATTAGGCGGCATAGCTGTTGAAAGTATTAGTAACACGCGGAAAACAGAAGAACCTAAAGATTTTATACGTGTATTAAACGGTTATTGCGATTTTGTCATGATAAGGACGCATGCAGACAAGCAATTACAAGAGATGGCGCAATATGCAACTATCCCTATCATTAATGGATTAACAGCCCTATATCATCCTTGTCAAATATTGGCTGACTTACTAACGTTGAAAGAACATTTCGGTAAGCTTAATGAATTAACCTTAGCCTACATTGGGGATGGCAATAACATCTTGCATAGCTTACTCATTATGGCCCCACGTGTTGGGATAACGATTCATTATTGTTGTCCTAAAGGGCATGAGCCTGATGCAACAATTTTGTCGGAAAGTAAAAAATTATTTCCTGACCAGATTCATTGTTTTACAACACCTGCTTTGGCTGTGCAAAATGTGCAGGCTGTTTATACGGATGTATGGGTTAGCATGGGCTTTGAAGGGCAAACATCTCAAAGTAATTTTGCTAATTTTCAAGTTAATGAGGCATTAATGGGTCAGGCTAAACCTGAAGCTGTTTTTATGCATTGTATGCCTATGGAGCGGGGCAAGGAAGTTTCTACAACGTTACCAGATAGCTCTCAGTCCATTATTTTTAAACAAAGTGAAAATCGCCTGCATATTCAAAAAGCTATTTTGTTGTTTTTAAAATCCTTTTACTAATTAATGATTTTTTAAATATTATAAAGTTAAAATTTTAAGTATACATGCGGGGTTTTAAGCAGTATTATTTGAAAAAATAGTCTCCAAAACTTCATTTTCCAGGTAAGCTACTATTCTTTATAATATTTAAATTTATTAATTGGTAAAGATAATATGAATCTGGCAGTTGTAACATTTAAAAATCGCAGGATGTTGATCAGTCTTATTAAATCCGATTTTAAAGATCGTTATTTGGGACATCATCTTGGTATAATTTGGGCTTTTATTCAGCCCTTAGTTATGGTGGCTGTTTATTGGTTTGTGTTTACCCATGGTTTTCGAATTAGCGCTGTAGCAAATGTTCCTTTTTTACTTTGGCTGTTAGCAGGATTGGTACCCTGGTTTTTACTTAATGAAGCTATTATCAGTTCAAGTAATGCAATTGTTTCTCAGTCTTTTTTTGTAAAAAAAATTGTATTTGAGGTTAAATTATTGCCTATTGTGAAGGTTGGTTCTGCAATCTTAGTGAATCTAATTTTTTTGTCTTTTTTAATCTGTGTCTGCATCGCCTATGGGTTTTATCCCAATGTCTGGTGGTTACAACTTATTTATTATATGGGATGCATTATAGCTATTAGCTTAAGCCTGGGGCTTCTTATCTCAGCAATCATGCCTTTTTGGTCTGATGTGGGTCAAATATTGATAGTTGTTATGCAAGTTTTATTTTGGGCCACACCGATTATGTGGAATAAAGATATGTTAAGTGGTAATTATTCATACTTTATTAAACTTAACCCCTTTAGCTATATCATAGAAGGTTTTCGTACTACGATAATTAATCAGATACCATTTTGGCATAGCTATGATCAAATGATTTATTTTTGGCTCTTTGTTTTAGTATGCGTTTTTTTTGGCAATATAGCGTTTAATAAATTACGGCCGCATTTTGCTGATGTTTTATAAGAGATAGAGATGACAAATGATATAGCAATTAAAGTTGAAAACTTATCTAAAGCTTATAAATTATATAATACCCCTTTAGATCGCATGAAAGAAGCTCTACATCCACTTAAAAAGAGATATCACCGCGAATTTTATGCTTTAAATGATATAAATTTTGAAATTAAGAAAGGAGAATGTGTTGGCATTCTTGGTAAAAATGGTGCTGGTAAATCAACATTACTTAAAATTATAACTGGTGTCCTAACTCCTACATCAGGCCATGTCAAAGTTAATGGTCGTATTGCAGCGCTTCTTGAACTTGGTGCTGGGTTTAATCCTAATTACACAGGTATAGAAAATATCTATTTTCAAGGCAATTTAATGGGATTTACTCGACAACAAATAGACTCAATGGCCGAACAGATCCTTGCTTTTGCTGAAATAGGAGAGTTTGCCTATCAGCCAGTAAAAAACTATTCATCAGGTATGTTTGCTCGTTTAGCTTTTGCCGTATCTATTCATGTAGAACCTGATATTTTAATTGTGGACGAAGCGCTTAGCGTAGGCGATGCCGGTTTTCAAAATAAATGCATTCGGCAAATGATGTCTATTTTAGAAAAGGGTGTTACAGTTTTATTTGTTAGTCATGACATCCAGGCTATTAATAAATTTTGTACCAAGGCCATTTGGTTAAAAGATGGCAAAAAATACATGGAAGGTGAAACGAAAACAGTAACAAATTCTTATATGTCTTATTCAGTTTATGGATTGCTGCCTGAGACGCCCTGTCAATTAGAGGATTTAACTAATGAGTCCCATTTATTGGATAAACAACAACTTTTAGAAAAACTAATTCCTACGGAGGGCTTAGAAAGTTTTGGTGAAAATAAAGCTCGCATTCTAAAAATAGGATTTTTAGATAGCTTAGGTAATCTAACAACCCTTTTACGACAAGGTGAAAAAGCGAAATTTGTTTGCGAAATGATTGCCTTTGAAGATTTATATGATGTTGGTATTGGCGTGTTATTAAAGGACCGTTTAAACACAGAAATTCTAACTTTTAATTCATATATGTATAAAAACCCGTTAGATTTTATGGCAAAACAAAGCAAATATTTGACCATCATTAACTTTGAAGTGCCTAAAATTTTTCCCGGCGAATATACTGTAACAGTCGCTTTATCGACCGGTACTCAATTAAATCATAATCAACAACATTGGATACATGTAGCTACAACCATAAAAGTGATTTCTAAAGATTTAATTGATGCCTGTATTGTTACCTTATATCAAGATGAAGTAGAGTATAACTATGAGCAAATATAATACCACTTTAGAACATAATTACTTTAGTAGTCAATCTAAGATTTTGAGTAAAATCAGTCCAAACAGTATGGTATTGGAATTTGGTTCAGCGCATGGCGTTATGACTAAATACATGAGAGAACAATTAAATTGTAAAGTTTTTGCAGTTGAATTAGATGCACAGGCAGCAAACGATGCAAAACAATATTGTGAACGAATTTTAGTTAGCAATATTGAAGACTATCAATGGAAAATTGAATTTGATAATTTAAAATTTGATTATATTATTTTTGCTGATGTTTTAGAGCATCTTTATAATCCTTGGCGAGCGCTTGCTGAAGTTAGATCCTTTCTAAAAGATGAAGGTCGCATTTTGCTCTCAATTCCAAATATTGCCAATAACGTGGTAATAATGAATTTAATCAATGACAAATTTGAATATCAGTCAACAGGATTATTAGATGACACGCATATTAGATTTTTCACTAAAAATTCCATCGATAAGATGATTAAGGCAGCTGGATATAAGGCCGTAGATATCGATGCAATATTTTTAGCGCCGCCAGACACTGAATTTCATCGCTCTTACTTAGAATTTAATCAAGGTGTTGTAAATACTTTAATTAGAAAGCCAAATGGTCATGTTTACCAATATATCTATGAAATAGTAGATGCAAACTCCTCTTTAAGCGAATATCAAATAGATAAACTTAAAGAACCTTTAAGAATGGAGATATTTTATGATACAGGTAAAGATTTTAATCAAGAGGAAAGTTTACCTATCTTAAGTTATGGTAAACACACGGTGACGTTACCTAAGGTTGAAATAAAACGTCTACGTATTGATCCTTCTTCACATCCTGGATGCTTAAAAAAACCAATAGTCAAAGTTGCTGATGCTAATGGTATTATTTATGAGTGTGCATTTACCTTAATAGGGTTTAATTATTTATCAGAGCAACAAGCAATTTGTTTTGGTACGGATCCACAAATTATTGTTGATTTACCGATTACCAATCCTGTTAAATTAATTTTTGATCTTGATTACAAAGTAATTTGTTTTTCCAAGGACATTTTTAGCGCGCATGAAACATTAAATAACTTAAGTAATGTTCAGGGTTTTCAAGTAGAAGATATAAATACTCTTCAAACAGAGTTGGCTAATAGAAAACAGGAATTAGAGCGTATTAAAACTGAATTAGAGCACGCCAAAAAAGAACTTCAATTAATAAAAGCAGAAATACCAAATGATGCTATCTAAAAGAGACTAATTTATAAGGTAAGCTATTTATTTTCTTTTTATTAAATTTTTACGAAGAGAAATATTGCTCTCACGAATTATCTCTTTCTTAAAGTAGGGGTAAATAATAGTTTACCCCCTTAATTAATTATTAATAATCTTAATTATCAGTTCTAATTCTGATTGAAGAGAAAGGCTCTTCATGGGATAAATGTTGATTATCTATTGTCTCTTTATATTGGCTAAAAAATGAGAAGCCTATAGTATTTTTAAGCTTTGTCAATTTTTCATCATGTTTTGTTCCGATACATTTTATGTGTTCAGCATACCTAGTAGCAGAAGTTATAAGGTTTGCTACTTCTTTTTCTGCCTTATTTATTTTTTTATCTAAATCCTCTAATTTATCTTCAGATTTAATCACTAAAGATCTAACTCTACCTGCCTTATCCAGTGCTCTTAAAGTTAGTTGTGCCGCCTCATCATTTTGTTGAGTTAAATAATTAATAACTTGCTTGTCTTGCCGCTCATCAGGCGTTGTCATCCAGGCACTTACATTTTCTTTAATATAAGTTAAACTTGATTGTTCTTTTTGTGATATCGTTTGTGCTTCTTTAACTTTTGCAAGTATCGTTTCATATTTTTTTGCTTCTTGCTGATAATTTAAAAGTTTTTCACTCTTTTTTATAATTTTTTCGCGAATACCTTGATGTGCTAGTACATCTTCACCATACCGTTCTTGTAATTCTTCAATTTCGTTTTCAAGATTGTTTATTTTATCTTTTTGATCGCGCTCTTTCTCCCACAGGTAGATGAGAGATAATAAACAAAATAATTGCAGTGCGTAATACGAAAAATTATTAACTATATATTCATTAACCCGACCATTTTCGGCGAGAAAGGTAAAGATTTGCTCCAATCGTGCACGCACATAAATTTTAATTGGATATTCAACAAATTTAGCACAACTACCTAAATATTTTCTTGTTTGAGCTAAAGATAAATCTAAAATTTTATTCGCCGCTTCATTAGGCGTCATACCCTGATTTTTTTTATCAGTTTTTTTCACGCCCCAAGTTTTCTTACTTTGCTTTTTAAACAAGCCAGGAGTGGGGGGTACTTTACGCTTTGGAGTGATTTGATGCAATTTTTCTTGTTTTTCCTGCTTCTCTTGCTTTAATTCTAATTTAAAAAAGGCAGAAAACTCTTGTTGATACTTTTGTGTTACCTTTTGCCATTGCTTTACATTAGGAAGCAGCGAGCGGTTATCATTCTGCTTATTATTGGTTGTAAAATTTTGCTTAGGCACAAAACTAAAGCCCTTAGAGTCAAATCTTGTTGATTTAATATAAGGATTTGACATTGGCTCTGGAAAAACACTGTCTACGGGCCTGATTGATTTTACTTTAGTTATATTTTTTATTACAGACAACATAATAAAACTCCAATTAAAGCTACCTTATTGTATGTTTGGTATAAGGCTATTAAAAATGCCTAGCTTAACCAAAGATTATTAAGAAAAAATTAAGCTAATTGGAGTATTTGAGATAAATGGGATTAAAAAATTTATAAATATATTAAATTTTTTACAATAATGCGGTGTTGAAAAACACATCAGGCGGCTTTTTTTTGAAGCGTTATTAATATATATTAACTAGATTGGCTATTTTTATACTGGAGTACTTGGTATGTCACAATCAAAAGAAACTCAAAAATCCCTAAATAAATCACCAGTACTATCAAAAGAAAGAAAGCTTGAGCGAAACGAAGATATGGAAAAAAGGCTATCTTTTTTTAGTATTTTAGCCAAAACAATGTTAGAAATGCCAACAAAAGATAATTTAGAAGCTTTACAACGAGAAAATGATGCCCTAAGCCATAGTTGTTGCTCAGAATCGGCATCAAATAATCCTACACCTTAATATCTATATTTAAATTAAATTTAAGAAAACGTTAATAAAAATTGCGTATAGTTAATTCTATTTTTTTACAGTATCTATGCCGAACTATTCTAGACAAATTATAATTAGCTTGCAACATCCTCACAGTCGCGAAGATCAAACATCTTTTCCTAGACAAGGTGGCACTGCTTATATGCTTACTAAGAGAGCGGAAGAGCTTAATAGGCCTAGTGATATCATCTATTTGGATAGCTATCCTTTACGTGCAAATTACCCTGATGATTTTTCTTTTCAAAGAGCAGTCTCTGCATTTGAAGATAAATACGTTAAGGAATTAGAAAAAAAAGTTGACTCAAGGACTCTTATTTACCTTGTTGGTCATGGAGATCCTAATAATCCTACCTATATAGTAGGAGCAGATAAAAATGGTGATCCAGTTTCTTGGCCTGTAGATAGATTGGCTGATTTATTAGCTAAGGGTACAAAGAAAATATTATCACAAAATTCCCGTGGTAGCAGCCAATATATAATTAAAAATAGTGTAGAAGAGAAGCTTACTATTAGCATGGTTACCTGCTTTTCTGGTAAAGGTCTTGAGAAAAGTTTGGCAGCAAATTTAAATGAACATCTATGGCATAGCCATCTTGTAAAAAGTGATATATTCGGTCGTATTCATGAAGTGAGTCGCTATGGTGGTGGCCCTCTTATTAAAAGAGTGCGCGGCAAGCACCATGAAGATGAGTATAAAGTATTAATATCGCGTGATAAAAACGGTCAAATGCAAGTGCTTCCTATTTTTTATTCAGCCAAACCGGAAATTCTTTTTTTAGCTCAAATAACCAATTCCAGAGCTAATGATTGGCACTATCGTAAAACAACTGGAAATTTAGTTAGCGAACTTAAAATAGGTAATAAAGCTCAATTAGAAGGACTTATTACCACAATTAAAAAGGTGCACCCGGGGCTTGTGTTAACCATTGAAGAGAGCAAAAAATCGCTAGGTCACTTTCGATTAGTTATAGCAAAACAAAATGTTAGAACTTACTTAATACAAAGTAATAAATTAAAAGACTACGAAGCTAAACAGGTAGAAAGGACAGATATAGCGGAAGAAAGAAATGAGGATTTTATAGCCTTTTTATCCCAAAAAACAGGGTGGCCTACTAATGTTTGGGGCGCTCGTGAATCGCAAATTGTAACGAATACAAACCATTCTGAAGCTGATTTACAACAAATTTCTTCTTACTTAAATCAATTATATCCAACACTACTCTCAGAGGTTATTCAAAGTAGAGATGGACATCAATATAGGTTAGTTATTTCCGTAAGAAATTTAGAGGCTATTTTAAAATCTGAAAAAGAACAATTAAAGCAATTCGCTTTAACTTATTTAAGCAGCAATAACAATTCAACAGCTGAGATTAAAAATGAATTAGATAGATTTTTTTCATTAAGTTATCTTCATATGGGAGAAAACTTTAAAGATTTAAGCGATAAATTGCTGCAACTTTCTGTGAGCCAAGCTAATTTAGCTAACGCTATTACTAAAATTTTGTGGGATATTAACCAATTTATTCCAGCTCAACATCGAGTTGCCCAACCTGCACCAATTCAAAAAATCTCTCCAGTTTTTATGGATAAAGCGGCTGCTTACTATGAGGAGATTGATGATCAAGCGCTGGTCAGCAAAATGCAGAAATTACAAAATTACAAGCCAGGGGACTGCTATTTTGGAAAAAAAATTGACAAAGATGGTAATGAGCTTTTAGTTGTTGGCTATTTCTGTGAGGCATTTGATGTTAATGTACTATCATCAGAAACACAAATACAAACACAAATAGCAATTAATTTTATTCCTGCCAATGAAGTCGAAACGAACTATAGAAATGACCCTGAAAAAATACGTGAAGAATTAGTAACTATTGTTGCTATTGATTTTGATAAAACCCTTACATTAAGCCATACTAACTGGGACAATGTTCCACCTAAACCCTCAGAAGCTTATTATAACTATATCAGACAAAATATTCGTTTTCGGGAAGATACTGTAAAAATTTTAAGAGAGCTAGCCAGCAAGCCTAACATTAAGCTTAGTATAGTTAGTAACTGTCGTACCCCTGATTTAATTTATGATACTTTGTATGAAATGTTTGGAGAGGAGGCCGTTAAAATATTTCCACCAGAAAGCATTTACTCGGGAGGAATTAATAAAAGTGTTCTATTAGGTAGTTTAACAGCAAAGCATAAAACGATTAAAACTTATCTGGTTGATGATAGTACGCCGAATATTAGAGAAGCGCAACAATGCGGCGTTCACACTATAAAGGTAGATGACACCACTAATCTTCACTTACATCAATTACGAAATGAATTCAAACTTAGTACTGAAATTGAATTTTCAGATATTAAGGTAAGTTCCTTAACAGCGCAGGCTGCGTTAAGTTGTTTACAGTTTTATGTAGCTAAATCCAATAAATCTAATAAACCCGATCTCACTTCTCCAAGTGATATCTTTTCGTTTGACATAAAAAATCTAGGTAAGAAACTTGCCTTACGTTATCACCCAGATAAAACAGGAAGCGACGAAGTATTTAAAGTTGTAAACTCAGAAATTACAACGCTTAATACATTAAATGATGCACTAACTAATCCTAATAATTCAATTGAGGATTTAACAAAAATTTTAATGAATGAAGATCAATGTTTGTATGATATTAATCTTCA
The DNA here is from genome assembly GCF_900461525.1 of Legionella busanensis. Classification (NCBI taxonomy): domain Bacteria; kingdom Pseudomonadati; phylum Pseudomonadota; class Gammaproteobacteria; order Legionellales; family Legionellaceae; genus Legionella; species Legionella busanensis. Next base: position 1,699,541 of record NZ_UGOD01000001.1, read on the forward strand.
ACCACTTACAGAGCCATCAGAAATTCCAAGCTTGATCTTGGATAAATTAAAATCTGGTGATAATGCACAAGATAACCTTACTATCTTTATTAAATTATGGCTTGAAGTAAAAAAATTGAGCGGAGAGCCTAAGCACTATGTTTTAGCGAATTTAATTTTAAATAATTATATTATCCCAGTTCTAAATCATAAAGCAGGTATTAAAGCTTTAGCAGCTCTTTGTAATGAAGTTAAGTTAAATCCAATAAGGATCAATTATTTACCTGATTTGATTATGGAAGCTATGGCGCTTAATCCTCAATTCCTTCCTCAATTGTTAGATAATTTGACTGAAAAAAATCGAGTTAAATTGATGAGTATCGCCCAGCAACAAACTTTTTTTGCTGGTAATTTTCAAGCGCAAAATTATCGGATGCCACTTCTGACAAATTTTTATCAATTGATAAATCAATCTATAAACGTACCCAATTATAACCGATATCAAAATTTGTGGAGTAAATTCAGCCCAGACGTTTTAGATTTTTCTAATCATCAAGAGTTAGAGGAAGATATCGCAGTTTTAGACACATATTATGAATCTGATCCAATTTTTAAAATTAATTTAACTTTTAATAACAATGAATTTTCAAAATTAAGTGGTGAAGTATTAGGAACTTTTATTGCAGCAAATCGTACGACTATTAAAAGCTTAGTTATTAAGAATGTTAAATTTCACGATAAGCAGAGTTTATCTGCCAGCGTTCTTAGGCTTTTGGCTAGTGGGAAATCATCAGAAGTACCTGCTTCATCTACAGAGAATCAAACAGTAAAGTCAGTAGATTTAACGGCTGAGATTGGTACTTTGGTTGTTTTTGGGGAAAAACCATCATTAAACCATGTACAAGAGCTTAACTTGAAAGATCAAGCAAAGGATAATGTATGTGAAATGTTAGTTTTAGAAGATGTCATGCTTGAGAATGATTTAATGATACTAGGCAAGGACTTAGCGCATAATACTAGCTTAAAAACATTAATTCTCACAGATAAGAATGAGCAGCTAAAAGATAATTTTCTGCAAGTATTAGCTGCGTCTTTTACGGATAATAGAACATTAAATATGTTAGAATTAGAGGGTAATTTTGGTAATGATGGGTTAATGGCGTTAGCCGAAGGATTTTCAGCAAGCGGGATTCAGGATTTAAACTTGCAGGGTCTATTTAATGACGACGGCCTAAGAGGTTTTTTCGCTAAACTGACGCGAAATGTTACTGGTGGCTTAACCTTTAACAGTCCTAACTTAAGTACTAAAGCCATTGCTGACATATTAGCTATTTTAAAGTCACAAGATGTTAAAGTAGAAACTTTGTACTTTAATTTGCCTGAGATAACAGAAAGCGATGCTAAAATCCTTAAAGAGGCGATAGCGAAGAATTCAGAAAGGGTTGCTGATTTAATTTTATCCACTACAACACCAATAGAAAAAAAAGCATCTGTAATTTTACAGTTGCAAAGACCCGGATCATCTTTGCCATTAGTAACACTTAGAAATAGTAATTTAAAGCCTAAAGAGTTCGCGAGGATCAATCAAACTCTTGCACGAGTTAATGATAATTTCGATTTTTCTTCTCGTTCTGTATCACAAGATAGAGAAGCAGAACTTGAAGAGGATTTCGCAATTTTAAGTAATTATTTTCAGCCTTCGCTGGGTCAGAAAATAGATATGAGTTTTAAGGGAAATTACTTTTCAGCAACTACTTGTGAACATATTGCTACTTTCCTTATTGCGCAAAAACACTCGATTCGCAGCGTAAGCTTCAATGAAGTTGAAGTAGACGAATATCAACAAGACCACTTATCAAGAAATATTGTTGCTTTGTTTGATGAAGATAGCGCTTGCCAAGAATTAATTTTAGATAATGTTGTGTTAGGAAAAGATATCCCTTATATCGCACGTCGATTAGGTGAAAATGCTACTTTATCAAACCTAGTGCTAATTAGTAGGGACGAATTGAACGATGATTCTGTTGCATTGCTTGCTAAGTCGCTAAACACAAATCGCAGCCTTAAAGAATTAAAGCTAGCTGGCACATTTGGCAATGATGGATTAACTCATTTAAGTAGCCAGCTCTCAGTAAGTGGTGTGGAAGTGTTAACTTTACAAGGCCATTTTGACAGTGAAAGTGTGGAAGCGTTTTTCGCTAATGTAACTAGGAGTTTTACTAGCTTAAGTTTCGCAAGTCCCAATCTAGATGCTAAAGTTATTATAGAAGTATTAAAGATTTTAGAATCAAAACAAATAAAGGTAGAATCCTTATACTTTAATTTAGCTAGTATTAATGAAGAGGAAGCTAAAGAGATCAGAGCTACTTTAGCTCATAATACTCATATTAGTAATCTTATTTTGGAAAGTAAAAATCCTGTAACAAAGAAAGCGGCAGCTCAATTATTAGCTCAATCTACTTCTGTAAATTTAAACCTTATAAATAGTCCCTTACAACAACTTACAAAAGAAGAGCTACAGGCTATCGAAAAAGGATTGCAACGCTTTAATGATGGAAAGATTAATTTATCCTCTCGCTCTAAGTCGCCAGAAACACCAACAGAACTTGAAGAGGATTTTGCAATTTTAAATAATTACTTTCAGCCTTCGCCAGGTCAGGAAATAGAAATAATTTTTAAAGACAATTTTCTTACCAAAGAGATTGCTATAGAAATAAATACTTTCATTGGCAGACAGAGGAGCTTAATAACCAGTTTAAGCTTTAACGATTTTACTGTACGTAAGCGAAGTCATTTAAGCCAATTATCTGTTGCTATTCCTCTCTTAGTAGGTCGGGGTAGTGTTTGCCAAAAGTTAGATTTAAATAATGTTTTATTAACAGCGGATTTAGCAAGTTTTTCATTAGGTTTACGAACAAATACTACACTAGAGTATTTAGTGTTAACAAGCGAAGATGAATTAAATAATGATTCTATTTCCTTACTTGCTAAGTCGCTAAACAAAAATAAAAGCCTTAAAAAATTAGAATTAGCCGGTAGATTTGACAACGAAGGATTAGCTCATGTAAGTAGCCAACTCTCAGCAAGTGGTGTAGAAGAGTTAACTCTACAGGGCCGTTTTGATAGTGAAGGCGTGAAAGCATTTTTTGCTAATATAAGCAGAAATTTTACGAGTATAAGTTTTGTGAGTCCAAATCTAGATGCTAAATCTATTGTAGAAGTACTAAAGTTTTTAGAAGCAAAGCAAATAAAGGTTAAATCTTTGCGTTTTAATTTGAATAATATTAGTGAATCAGATGCCAGATTACTTTCTCAAGCTATACCTAAACGTGATGATCTATCTATAGAAGAATTAGTTTTAGAAACTAAAGAGCAAATGCCAACAGGAAGGGCGGCAACATTGCTTACTCACTATGATAAGCATAGATTTATTCCTTTAAAGTTCGTAAGTAATAAGCAAAATATTTCATTAGATGATGCTTTACTTCTTGCAACAAAGTTGCTAATCAAAAAAGAAGTTAGCCAGATAATTAATACCCAACCGAATGGTCCTTTTAAAGAGTTGATGCAACAATTCCTAGGTAGGCTACCAGACTCAGATTTTAATGACCATATTCTTTTACGAGTTACAACGCTGGTTAATCTTATTGGGAATATCCAAAAAGCTCAAGCACGACTTGAAGATTATGTGGATGCTTATCAAAGTTATGCCATTAATGCAGGAATGACTTTCTTTCATCATCATGGCTCAAAAGGAAGAGATAGAGCTACTCATCATTTACAAAATTGGCAGAACGATAATGAAGTTATGCAGAGTATTATTAATACGCTACAAGTAGGATCTCCATTTAACACTAGTGAGGAAGGCTTAAGTGATAAAGCTTTAGAATTAGTCTATAAAGCTGCGTTGCAAAGTTTGGCAAATAAAGCTGTTAAAGATATAAGTACGCTTAAAGGTAATACTTATAGGCATTCTTATAAAACATATCTACTTGCCTATAAAACTGAATTAGATGCTTGTTGTAAAAATTCTGATATTAAAAAAGAAATTCAATTTAATAATACCTCTGTAAAAGGAAAAAAAGGAGCAGATTTAAAACAGCCAGAGCCTTTTGGTGAATTACAGGCTAAGAAAGATAAGGAAATTAAAACTGAATTTGGAAATCTTCGAAGCTTCGCTGCAGGAAGATGAGAAAACTTACTAGCTTATAAATGTTGTTTTTTATTAATTATTAGCACTCTTTCATGCCAATCCCCTAAGTCTGATTATCACAATAATCAGACTTAGGGGGCTATTAAATTAGGCATCTACTATCTTTCAATAAAACTTTGTATTCTTTTAAATTTTTTAGCCCGATTAGTCAACATCGCTTAATTTTGCTTTTCATCGAGTGTAGTTTTTTTAAATTGATTAATATTTTCTTAAATTCTTCGATAAATGCTTGTAGCGTTTCTATGAATTCATCAGGATTTTGTATGGTTTGGTTTTCTTTGCTATAAATATAGCTTAATTTATTACGGCGTTGAGTAAGCTCAAGATTTGTATTTTTAGCAATCTGCATCGCACCATTTGTTTGCTCTAATATTATACTTGCAAAAAACTCATTTTATTTTATCACTGTGATTTATTTAAATATAAATTTTATATAATTTATATTGAGTTACCTGCCCATATCAGATTAGATTTTTAGTGATAAAACCCCTTTCATGCTTAATTGAAGCATAGTAAGAGATGAATTCAATAAGCATTAGTTATATCCTTACCTGCCCCACATCGTAAATTTTCACAAAAGCTTGATGCTTCTCGTCATCGAATAGTAATTTTACTTAAATTAAATTCTAAACTATTAATAAAGCGATTAGAGCGCCGCTCTGTTCGTATAATTTTCTTTACTGGCAAAAATAATTATAAAAAACTATTTTAAAAGTCATTAAGTTATTTATTTACTGTCTTCAAAATTATCCTGAGCAAAGGATAATCCAGTTTTGGGTCGCCCTCTTAATATTTATTTAAGGTAAAAAATATATACTATCAAAAAAATTTTATATCAATTGGCTGTTCATTAATACAGTTTGAAGATTTCAGGAAGATACACCAATCCTATACTGAGATTTATTTGATGTAGTTTTATAATGAAAATAAGAGAGAAATTTAATAGTAGTTTTATAGTTGACTTTACGGGTTTCATGAATGAAATTAGTAAAGGTGTCAATGCTCATCCCAGGAAAATAGACATATACTTACAAAAGTTATCAGGTGATTTTTTAAAAAACCTAGATTTCTTTATAACTGTTTCGCTTGACCAATTAATTGATGAAAAAATTATAAGTGATGCCAATAAAGGTTATTGGGAAGATGCATTTACCAAAAATTCGAATATTTTACTTAAACTTATATTGCGAGCAAAAGATGAACCTCTTAGTGAAAGATATGTAAAATTACTCGAGCAGTGGGTTCACACCCGTCAAAATATTAATAGTATAAGAAGCGATGTAAAGTGTTATCGTCTATTTTTTGAGTGTGAATCTAATAAAGGAAAAGAAGGCATAGAGCGATTAAAGCGGGGGGAGGAAGTAGAGCCTGGTAACCTTATTGCCTTAGCTAACGCTTTTGCCTATGCTATTTCTGAAAAAAATCTAGGACAACCGCTCAATTTAAAGATAATTTTAGAAATTCATAAACGTGCTTCAACCAATGTTAGGGGTTTAAAAGAAGAAGTTGTCCCCGGACATTTACGCCTCGACGATACAGGATTTGGCATTACCCTTGAACAAAGCCAAGGTTTGTATGAAATTTTAACCAGTAAGTCTTATAGTATTGCTTACAAAATTGAAGGAAGTCGATTAAAGACCTTGTTAAAAGGTGAATCATTAATCACAAAATTAAATGAACTTATTAGAGAATATAATAGAGATCTCGAAAGGTTAAGAAGTAATATACAAAAATTGCAACGAATTGTTGATTTTATTCAAGAATTGATAAGAGTACACCCTTTTGGTGATGGCAACGGGCGATCTTTAGGAAAAATACTTTTAAATCGTGAACTTATTAAACATGGGTTAGTCCCTGCCCAACTTACTGAAAATATTTTTGGAACAGGCGATAAATGCACGATTATTAAAATATTAATTAATGGAATGGGCCGATTTTTACAAAAACCTACAGTAGACGAACTGCTTATATTTGAGAAAGAAATAGTTCAGAACATGAGAAGAATTATTGAGCTAGAAGGAAGAATTGAGCAGAATTTCAGTTATGCTAATGAGAACGAGTCGGAAAATATTAATTATGAGGTGCGGGAAAAACTAACTGTATCCTTGTCTGCGATGTTAAAGGAAGTCCAACTTGAAGAAAGACCGACTAAAGAACTCCATGAAAAATCAATTGCCGAATTGGATGAAAGTAAATTGTTATATTCATAGAAATTGGATTTAGGAGATACCGATAATGAATGATTTGGAGTTAGAATATCAAGATCTTGTTAAATCCTTTAATAGCTTTAAGATTTCTAATATGCAGGATTTATTAAACACGATCCATGCATCGACAGTATCGCATATAGTTAACGAAACATTAATTAATGGATTTAAAAAAATCAATCCTAAATCAGTGCTAACAGATTCATCAATTCTATTGCTATTTGATGAGCCCCAAAAGTCTAGTTTTGCTCTGTGGATATTGAATCAGACTCTGCTGGATTATCACATAATTAAGCAGAACTATGGTTTGATTTCGTCGATTGATTTTTTGAATAAAAGTAAACATTTGAAAATAGGAATCGCATTTAACTGCCCACATGTAGTTTTATTTTTTTTAAATATAGTAAGCAATGAGATACAGCAACTTAGCTCAAAAGACTCTCAAATTAAAAAAATTAAAGAAATACTAAATTATCTACGTGAAGCATACCTGTTTAATGATAAGTCTCATAGAGATGGTATCGATCATCTAATTTTAGCCTTGATAGAAGTTCAACGTATAAAAATCGAACAATTATGCCTAGCGCCAGTTGAAACTTATTTATCTAACATTGCAACTGCTCGTGCTCATTTAACTTTATCTAATGAGCTTCTTATAACTCAAAGTACAAAAATAACATCAATAAGTCTCAATCCAGAAGCCAATACAATTTCTTCCATGTTGGCAGAATATAAATTTAAAGGTTATGATTTTAATTCCTTAAATGAATATTTAGACAAAATAAATGATATTTCTTCTCAAATAGAATCTCCAATTATTGGAGATAAAGTATGTTGGGAGGCTGAATCTGTTCCCACCGCTCCTATCGGTTAAATTTTAGTTTTAATCTTATTGCAACCTGCTATTTGAAAATATACCTTGATTGCGCTATGCTTCATCAAGGCTACCTAGCTGAAGATGGTTTAAGCTGAGTGCCCTGCTTTTACTATCTAAAGTATTTGAACCAGTAATTTGGACTTATTATTAAATCCACTTAATCATTCCTTAAAATTAATAAAAACCGTTAGTTATTTAACCTTTGTTTTGATTAATTTAATCTATCTACAGCAGCCATAGCTTCCTGGATTTAAAGACCACTTTATAGTACCTACTACCTGATAATCTATTTTTTATAGAAAGTTTAGTACTGAGAGGCATATCTATACGAACTTTTGTCATAGTTTAGAATAGCTATATGCAGAGACAATAATTCCTTTTATTATTTAATAGTGACTTTAATATTAAAAGGGGTTAGGAAATTCTTGGTTATTATATCTTTCCTCCAGCTCATCAGAATTTTTAATTTCATAGTTTAATTCATTCAAGCTTATTTTAACTGTCAATGACTGTTCCCCTGAAGTAAGGAAATGGTGATGCTCTATGTTATTTTCATCGATATCAATATCTACCGCCGTAAAATCATAAGTCTTAACTATATCCGTTAAACTCTCTACCTCTTTTTCAGTACCTGATAAGAGGATTTGACCTTCATTATCATATTGCCGACGTTCTCCACCAATAAACATTAGTTTATTAATTTCTATTAGTGATTCATCGTCGATGTTAAGCTCATTTGCCATAGACGAAAAAAAATCATCTAATGTATCTGAAATCGCAGCGTCGGTATTCAGGACCTCAGTCTCAAAGCCAGACCAATGGTATAATCCGCAAAATGATATAAGATCGTCATCATACCAATATTGACCTTGAGCAGCGAAAACAATGCAAGCAGTTACTCCTTAAGTAGATAAAGTAATGGTTTTTTGATTAGAAAATTTCATTTCATCCATTTCTACTGTAAGGATAGGGTTTATTACTTTTTGCTTTTTGTTTTTCATAAAAAATCACATTAAAGAAAAATTAATTAATTTAAATATAAGTGTCATTACATTATAAATAATTTTAATTAATAAGTACTTATGAATTATTTCTAAGACCTATCGCAATGCTTAGACTGTCTTATAATTAGATTATAGTATGTATCGCCATTTGGTGCTTTATTAATTGAATATATGAAGTAACCACGGTCTGCATTTTTGCTAACCTGTTTACTCAAGTGTTGGAATGTCTGTGTCATTGTTAATGATCTCAGTTTCTGAATTTATTTTCGCTAAGCAGATAATGTAAGTGCCTTGCTTATTTAGATTAAAACAAACACGATATTGTCCACTTGGAACCTTAATTGTTTTTTCAGGGGTAATTGAAAAATAATCAGTAATTACTAAGGCACCTGTTGGTAATTGCAAGGTCAAAATATCGGAATATGCAACTAGGTTTTTATTTTCCTTTTCCGAAAATACCGGGTATTCCAAATTAACTATACGAACTTGCACTTTAAAAGTGCCATCAGCAGCTGTAGAGAAACACAATCGTTCTCCTTGAGAAATAACTTGCTTTATTTCCTCATTGTTAAGTTCAATTTCTTGCTGCAAGAAAGCTAGATCAGCAATGCCGATTGCTGCAGCTTCCACATTAATAAAAAAACTTTCTTTAAATACTATCTGTAAATCCGATAAGTCTATACCTAATAATTTCAATCTAAGATGCGCCAATTGCTGTAATTTTTTATTGAGATGACTAGGATATCCAGCTATTTTTTTTGCAGAATTTATAATAGCTGCGTACAGCTCAATATCTTCAAGTGATATTTGCTCTGATAGGTCAAGTTGGAAACTTAAAGCTTTTAAGCGTTTGTACTTTTCTTTCGGTTTAAGCTTATTAATAGCAACCCACGCATTGCGGACTTGTTCATTTTTATTTTCAATACTCAAATAGGCTACCTCTAAGAATTCAATCTATATAGTTAATTTTAACAAAAATATTCTATTAAGTTTTCTATATTCTTTATTAAATAAATGAATAATAAATATAAATATGTAAACAAAAAATTACTATTTTGATTATTTATCTGTTGAGTTAATTAAGCTATTAAATACGCGCTGAATATATACCCTTTTAGTATTTGTTCAGCGCATGATATTTTTAATGTGAAGTTTTAAATCTTATATAATGATTAAATCTTGAGTTTTCTCTTCTGATGCATTATTCCTTTTGACTTTTGGAGAGTATGCAAACAAGTTGTATGGAGAATTCATTGGGCTATTTTCAGTATTCTTACTTTTTTGTAAATTAATGAAGTCTAAGCTTGGCAAATTGGCTTTAGAGGCAATTACACAATTAAGATTTGTTTTAATTGAACTTTCTATTTTTTCTATTAATTCTATCCGGCTAGCATAAGCTTTAAATTCAGCCTCAATTAGAGCTATTTGTTTAAGATTAAACGGTAATATTCCAGCTTCTTTTCTAGCCTTAAATAATTGTTGCTCCTTTTCCAAACTTAATTTTAAGTCCTCTAAAGTGGTCCAAATTCCTTTTTCATAAAAAGGGCGTCCTTTGTTTAAATCAATTTTTTCTTCTATCTTATCGGTATAATTAAGAGTAACATTACCCGGAGGGGTTAAATGAGCTGCAAAGATTTTTTGAGTAGTGGTACCGCGTTTAGCAAGAATGGTTTGCGGGTCAAATTCGAACATGCTAACTAGTAAGTTACTATGAGCCCCCTCTTTTATATGCAGATCAATTCCATGCTCTTCTTTAGTTTCATGAGCAGCTGTGGCTAATGGATGTTCAATATAAACGTCGAAGCCTTCCTGAATTAAACTAGTGATAAGGTTTTGATATATTTCATTAGAAATAGGTTTGCCAACGAAGGATTGTAAAAATTCATAATTATTTTCTTTTAAAGGTTTAGCGACCTCAAAAGTTAAGCGATGATTATTTTTTAGCGCAATAATATCCTGCGTTCCTGCTGGTGGTGCTATAGCGGTCACTCCTACTCGATTTGTTTCAACACAACCCCAAACTATTTGGTCTTCGTTATTAATAAAAAATGGCAAAATACCACAAGGCATATTAGGAAAAATATATTTTCCATTGATATCTTTTTCAAGCCTGGTAAGTTCGTAACCGGTAATATCAAGTGGCATGTTTGATTCCTTGTTTTAAATAAATTTGTTTGACCTTGAAAAAATGGTTGGCTTGTAGGTTATTCACATTATCCGAAAAAAGAGGTGTTTAGTTACATTTCACGTATATCCAAGACAAGCTTAGACTCTCTCCGTGCTAAACCTACAGCCAGCATACAGGCAATGATAATTGCTCCACCAATTAATAATGCCAAGGGCCCTACTGAGCCATTGAAGGCATTCATACCAAGAGCAACCATACTAGCGATTACGACGTAACGTAATGCATTACTCATACCTGTTGCAATGCCACGCATTTCTGGATACACATTCGCAGATTGTATGCCGTAAATGGGTGCTGCTAAAGTAATACCAGCGCTTAAAATAACCATTGCGACACAAATTAAAAAGGGATTAGATGTTGTACTGCTGGTGAGCAGTAATAATATTGCTCCTAAAATGCTTGTGATTAAACCCATAAATTTTGTTTTATTCATACCATATTTGGCAATAATACCAATACTTAAGAATGAAAATAGGGCAAATGCGCCTGGCGCCATGGCTTGATAAAAGCCATAACTAGATTTAGAAATTCCTAAATAATCGATAAAAATGAGAGAAAGGTTTGCTGTAAACAAAACGAGCGTACCAAAAAGGATATAACAAACGAATGCTGCACCCATATAAGGGAAACTGCTTAGCACAGTACAGTAATTCTTAAGAATAGTCGGAATGGATAAGGTGCTACGTTCATTTGTGGGAAGTGTTTCGTAGATGAAAAAGATAGTGCCAATCAAAGAAAAAGTGGTAAGAAGAGCAATCAATAAAAAAGTGGATTGCCAACCGAAATAGATATTCAAAAAAGAACCCAAAACTGGCGCTGCTGCCATGACACCAGCAATAAAAAGATTAAGTCCCCCACACAATTGAGCAACTTTTTGAGGCGGGTATGATTCCAGTAGCATAGCAAAGGTAATGACCATTGGCGCTGCGGCACCAACTCCTTGTCCAAAGCGGCAAAGAAGAAAAATATCAAAATGATTTGTCCAAAGGCAGCCCCAGCTAGTCAGGTTAAATAGTCCAAGCCCAAGTTGTAGCATACTTTTTCGACCAAACACATCGGAAAGAGGTCCAAATAATAAGCTACCAATAAAAATACCAATAAAATTGATACTTAATACTTTTTGAATTGCAGCTGCAGTACTATGAAAAAAGAGTTTCATATCTGGAAAAGCAGGGACATAAATGTCGGTTTCCATGCATACCGTTGTATACATAAGAGCAACCATGACCAGTAACATGAATTTTTTTTTATCAGCCATGTGTTATCTTCTTTATAATATTTACGCGTATATTGCCACCTCTATTTAGAGATGACAATAGTTCAATCAAAGTCTTAATTGTAAAATTTTTAATCTTACCCTCAACGTAAACAAAATTTTTAATTAATTAACATATTTTAATAATTTCTTAAGTTTAATTAAATATAATATTGTTTATAAATTGCTTATAATGATTTATTTTTAATCAGTATTAGGGGTTTTTATGAAGATAGTCGTTGGTGGGGGGCCTGCTGGTATATATGCTGCAATTAAATTACGAAAAAAGGGAATACGAGATGTTGTTATTTGTGATCCGCGTGCCGGAAACTATACACGCCCCGGTCATTTAAATGCGAGTGTTTTTGAAACCGCAAAAGAAGGGTTAAAAAAGGATTTTTGGCCAGATAATACGGTTGGACATATTAGAGATTTAGAAAAAATCTTATACAAAGAGGCACAAAGCTTAGGTATCCCTATTGAAAAAAAACGCTTTTTACGCATGCATAAAGATCCTAAAAAACCGGGTGTGGTTGTGCAAAATGAGCGCGGTGATGAGGAAATAATTGAAGCAGATTATGTTTTTGACTGTACAGGGGCAAAACGTGAAGTTATAAAGGCAGTCAATGAAGAAACGTCTGACTCCCCTTTTCAGTTAGTTTCTATTATAGAGCCGCCAGTAACAAATCATTTACTTGCCTATGTCAAAGTTAGTGCAAGTGATTGGGCACGTTTCCAAATGAATAGAGACCGTGTTTATGATACGCCAGACACTATTGAACCATTAACTTTTGCTCGATCTATGATTGAATTGCGCAAGTTAGGCTGGAAAGAGTTTAAAATACCTCAATGCTATGGTAGACAATTTGGCAAGCAAAAGACTTGCATCTATTTTCATGCGCCAGATGGTTTAGCAAAGGAAGATTATGATAAATGGGTTCAAGCTGTTTTAGACTGTTATGCTAAGCCCATTCAATATGAACAAATAATTGCATCGAGGCAAAAACCTTATTTTTTAACATTCCCTATGCAGGCACAAGCCTTAAAAGATGTTTCTTATAAAGGTGAGAATTTACCCACAGTGATCGCTTTAGGAGATGCTCAAATTGATTTCGATTATGTTCTCGCTCACGGTATTAAAGATGGCTTGGAGCGAATTAATATATTATTTAAACATATGGAAATAGTAAATCATGAGATTTATTATTTTGATTCAAAAGAATATTTACAAAGCGTTCAAAAAGCCTTAACTGATCATAAAAGGCAGATGATACGTTCTGCTAATCAGTTAAAGGAATCATTTATTGATGTGCTTGATATAGCAGAAAGAAAGCTCACTGAAGCGCAACAGTTAACGCAAGATATACCTGAGAAGCTAGCTATCAGTGAAATGCTAAAAGAAATTCAAGCAAGGCAACATTATGAAAAAGGGCGTAAATTATTTGCTGTTTATCATAGTCAATCGAACCATGTTCTGCTTGAAAAGTATTCTCTTGAAACACTAATCGCAAATTTGAATCAGATTCATAGCCATTTAATTGAAGCACATAATAATTTACCCACCTCTTTTAGTAAGGAGCGTCAAATCATTGAAGGATTATTAGCTCACCTTGCAATTAGTTTTAAAGAGGTTGGTAATTCTTACTTTAAGAAAAAGAATCTATCTCAAGCAAATGATGCTTATCGTAAGGCCTTAGAAATTTTGGATCTAGATTACCTTTCGTCAGCAAACAATACTAAAAAAATTCCTATCTACTCTAATTTAATTATTACCAATTTACAAAATAAGCAATATAAGGAAGCCATTCGTTTAGCTAATGAAGCCCTACAAGTCTTGCGAAAAGAATCTATAGAAGAATCCTCACTAAATACATTACATGAAAAAATAGCATTTAATTTAATTAAAGCTTGCTGTCTTCAGGCACAAGATTTATTACCAATAAGTCAAGTGGAAGCTAAAAATTTCTATTTAGAAGCAAAAATGGTGCTAGAAAGAGAATATCAATTTTTATCATCAACTGTTTTAAAGTCAGCTGATGAATTAATTAATTCATTAGAAAAACAATTGTTAATTCAAGGATCAGCAACACCTAGTACTAGTAATGGTATTTTAATGAACTTCAGTATGTTTAATACCGATTCTCAAGATACTGAAAAAAAGGAATATCAATTAGGCTATCAGGTCGGTTAATAATATAAGATAACTAATTGGTCCATGACTTAAATATCTAATCATTTAGACATGCTAGCGATAAAGCGGTCTAAATGATTAGAGAAGTTTTGGATTTCTTTGGGGCTTAATTTATCTGCTCCTCCAGATATTAAACCATTGTCACGCAATGATTCATTTAAATTTCGCATGCTTAAAATTTGTTTTATATTATTAACTGAGTACAGCGTACCACGCGGATTAAGTGCATAGGCTTGCTTTTCAATTACTTGATCGGCCAAAATAATATCCGAGGTAATGACCAGTTCTTTGCTCTGTAGGTGTGTAATAATATAATTATCCGCTTTATCAAAGCCTGCTGAAACGATAGCTCGTTTAATGAATGGCGATGGTGGAATTTGAGCAAAATGATTAGCAACAATCGTAACAAGGACATTACGTTTTATGGCTGCTCGAAATATAATTTGTTTAATTACTTTGGGGCAAGCATCGCCGTCAATCCAAATGCTCATTAAAAAACCCTATCAAGACTTGTCAATATCAATCAATTGGAGAAGTTTACCCTATTTTTAACGAATCACTTTGTTATTTTTTAAATAATTTGCTTAAGTAGCGAGGCTTCAGTTTTTTGTATTAGAGCCTTCCAAGGCTCTTCATTAATTGACACTTATTCTAGATTGATAAGTTATATCATCTTTGGCTCCCGGCTGTGCCATAGATAGTATCATTTTTTGTAGGTCTGGCGCCAAGCCATGTAATGATGAATTTTTATGCCTGCATAAGGCAAAAAAAGTCACGCCTGTTTTACGTAGGTCATCGGCCTGTTTTTCAAGTGATTGTAAAGGTGAAGTAGGCGTATGAAAAATTGATACAAGTTGTTTGGCTGCTTTTTTTGTTAATGATTTTTCTTTAGGTTTTACTTTAAGAATTAATGCTAATGGATGAGTGGACTCTTCTTTTAATAAATTTTTTAAGAAAAGAATACTTGTACCTTGAGGCGAGTTTTTAATCCGATTAACAATCTCTTTTTTACAATACTGGCCTAAGGCAAAGATAGTAGACTGTGTAAAAGATCCACCATGAATTAAATCATCCCAAAGGATATCTACCAATTGCTTTGCTAAATCCTTATCAATTTTAATAGAGTTAAGGCACTCTTTTGCGGCCATCTGACCTTTGCGTAAAGCACATTCATAAAGGTAAATCGCTTGAGCTTTATTTATCTTCCCACCTCGACCATGATGATGCATATAGGCTCGATTGTGCATCGCAGTTGCATTACCCTGTTTAATAGCTAGTTCATAAAGGTCAATAGCCTCAGAATAATTGCGAGGTACACCTTGCCCAGTTTCATACATATAAGCAAGATTAACTATGGCATTAGTATTACCGCCTTTAATAGCTAGTTTATAAAGTCGAATAGCTTCAGGGTAATTGACAGGGCCACCCTGACCGGCTTCATGCATACAAGCACGATTATTCATGGCATCAGTATTACCGCCTTTAATAGCTAGTTCATAAAGTCGAATAGCTTCAGGGTAATTAGCTTTTCCAGCTAGCCCTTCTTTGTATATATAAGCGCGAGTATGCATAGCATACGTATTATTTAATGCAATGGATTTATTTAAACAAACAATGGCATTCTGATAACTTCTCTTACAGCCTATCCCAAAGGAATAAAAAAGGGCTTGTAAAACTAGCGCATGTGAGTCATTCGCATTAGCTAATGGCATACAATGGGCATAGAGGTTTTGAGTAAAGCTCTTCAGGGCTGATTCGGTTGATAGGTGCTGCTTAAAAGCAATTGAATCAAATATAGTCGTGAGCGTAGCATAATTGCTATAGTTTTCTACTAAAATTTCACCACATATTTGATTAATCGTATGGGCTTCCTGGTAGGTTATGTTACTTGAAAATTGAACATAAGAAAGATCTGAAGATAGCATTTTTAATTATCAATTTATTTAAAATATAAACATTATACACAATAGTAGATCAAAAGTATAGGGCTAGATATTTAAACAGCCTCAGTATCAAATTAATGGATTAGTGATAAATGGTAGCTTGTTTAATAAATAGCGATGATAAAATTGCGGCTTAAGATCAGCAATAACCTTCACATGGGCACTGTATTTTTAAACTTACCCAGCTTTAAATTAGTTTTTTATTTTAGTTATTAAAATTATCTAAGATTAAGTTAATTTTTTTAATACTGCCTCTCCTACTGCTTTCGCACTCGCTGGATTTTGGCCAGTAATAAGCAGGCCATCTTCTACTATATGCTTTTTAAAAGGAATCGGAGCTTTACTATATTGCGCGCCCCGTTTAATTAATTCTTCTTCTAAATTAAATGGTACGGCTTGCTCGCGTTTTGCCCATTTTTCTTCTTGCCAAGAAAAGCTAGTTACCTTTTTCCCTGCAACAAGATATTGGCCATTGCTTAATTTAGCTTCCAATAATCCAGCTGGACCATGACAAACAGCGGCTATTATTTTGTTGGCCGTATAAAGTTGACTGATTAAATCTGCAAGATGCTTACTTTTAGGAAAATCAAAGCATACTCCATGACCACCCGTTAAATAAAGCGCACTATAATTTGCTGGACTAAGATCACTAATTTTTAAAGAATGACCTAACAAATTCATAAAATCACGATTTTTATAATAGCGATGAACCGTTCCCTTAAGACCTAAAGTAAGGCCTGCTTGCGTTAACATTAAACTTTCAGGATCTAACGGTACAAAGCCGCCTAAAGGGCTCGCAATATCCATTTTTATGCCAGCTTTATGTAATACATTCCAAAAATGAACTAACTCGCCTAGCCATAATCCTGTTCTATAACCTACTTTCTCATATTCAGGTGTATTTGTTACTACAATGGCAATTCGGTGCTCCATGCTAGTTTACTCCCGTTAGTTAAGTTAAATAGGCAAAAGAAAAATTGGTAAATAACTATAATCTAAACATCAACTGCGCTTATATGTTGAAAAGAATTAGTCTGTGCCACATAATTAGTTATAGGATACTTTTGTAAAAATAAAGATGAATACCGCTAAAAAAATTGCATGCCCCACGTGTGGGAAATACCAAGCTTGGAGTACGGCAAATACTTTTAGACCGTTTTGCTCAGAACGTTGCAAACTCATTGATTTAGGTGAATGGGCTAATGAAACTCGCAGAATTGCCGGTCATTCGATGGCACCTGATCTTTCTTTACCTATTGATAATGAACCAAGTGATTCTAACTAGTTTTTGTCTTAAATAGCTATATGATTATTTTTACATATAATAGCTTAATAAAACATTTAAAAGCCTAAATTGCTTTAATTTCCTTTTTGAAGTACTGTCAAATAATTATCATTGATTAGCGACTACCACAGATATGGATAAATCGAATCAAGCTCGAACAATGATTATATTACTTTTTGCTTTAAATTTTCTTAGCTATATTGACCGTTCAGCAATGGCTTATGCCATTCCAGTCATTACCAGCTCTTTAAGAATAAATAGCTATCTTATTGGATTAATACTTGGAAGTTTTGGTATAGGGTATTTTATCACGACTTTTTTAGGGGGCGTGTTTGTCGATAAATATGGTTCAAAACGAGTGCTATTGCTATCTACGTTAATATGGACATGTTCTATGGGATTAACGGGACTCGCCACTGGATTTTATTCACTTTATCTGGCACGTTTTGGCCTTGGTGCTGGTGAAGGGCCAAGCTTTCCTGCTGTTGCCAGAACAGTGAGTGATTGGATCCCTTTACGTTCACGTTGCCAAGCTTTAGCAAATTCTCTTTTTGCTGTTCCTCTTTCTTTAGCTATAGGTGCGCCAGTGGTTACCTTTCTAATCACATACCTTGGCTGGCGCCTTATGTTCTTAGTACTTGCCGTCTTAGTATTATTATGGTGGCCCTTTTGTTATTTATTCTTTTTAGATAAATCAAAGGACAATAAAGTCGCTAAAGCCACTTTATTAACTTCGACTAAGGAAGATAAATATTATTTTTTTAAAAATAAAACGCTTCTAAGCAATGCTTGGGGGTTTTTTGTTTATGGATACTCTATGTTTTTCTTTTTAACTTGGTTGCCTGATTTCTTAGCTAGCACCTATCATTTAAGTGTTAAACAAATAGGCCTATTTTCTATTCTACCTTGGATTTTAGCTACTCTTTTTCTATGGTTAGGTGGCTATCTTTCAGATTTACTATATAATAAGACAAAATCTCTACGATATGCGCGATCTTATTTGATTTTAGCAGGTCAGCTATTTACTCTTCTATCGCTATTGGTGATTTTGACTTTTAAGGATTTAACTGTCATTTTAATTGCCATTTCTTTTGCAGTGGCTTTTAATCTTAGTAATAACACACCTTTTTATGCAATTAATATGGATGTATCAGCCAAACGCGCCGGTACTTCATTAGGCTTTATGAATTCCATGTTTGCTATTGCAGGATTTTTAGCGCCAACCATAACCGGTGCTGCCGTGCAATTAAGCGGAAATTTTTATACTGCTTTTTTATTAATGGGCCTCCTAACCTTATCGGCGATTATTAGCATTTTACTCTTTCATCATCCGGATAAAGCTCTATCAAAAGCTTAGTTTAAAAAAGGTGCTAAAATTATAACCAGGGATGGAATTTTATATTTTAACGATATGAAAATCGCTTTTGGGGAATAGACCTCTTACCTAAGCTGTTTATTTTGGGTGAGTGTAAGGCGTAAGGGCTTTGAGGAGCGGAGTTTACCTAGAGTAAGTGAGCACCAAAGAAAACTTTGCAACACAGCAATTGCGTAAAATAAATAGGTTAGGCAAGAAGTCTAATGAATGGAGCATGGATGAGTAAGCAAAGTGTTTGGGTAATAAAAAATACCGAAGTTAAGCTTTTTTTTCCTCTAGGCATAGACGATGCTATTCTGATTAATGATCTACCGGCTAAACCCCCTTTTGCTTTAGTATTGACAAAAAATTCGCAGCAAAATTGGATTGATTTACTGAAAGAGATAAGAAATAAACCTGGGTATCGGTTTATACCTGTTTATTATTATGATGATGTACCGGCTCATTTAAGGCATCTTTTTGCAGGACCTGCTGACGCTAACCTTATAAACAGTGCTAACAAAATTTATGAGCGTATAAGCCATATTTCTCCTTTTACTTTTCAGTCTCCCAATAAAGAATCAATGCTATTGGCTTATTTATATACCCGCCCTTATTGCCCTGTTAAAGGCTATAAAAGCGATAAATCAGCCTTTGTATATGAATATCCATTATTAAATATCCTTTTTAAAGATAATTTAGGAATTGATAATTGGAAATTCTTAGAGGGCTTAGTGGCAAGAAATTTACTTGCTCATAGTGATTTAATCGATGAAATTGAAACTTGCCCATCTTGTTCTTCAGGATTAATTAATTTAAAACGTTCTTGCCCAAGTTGCCGTTCAATCAATTTCAAACCACAACAATTGGTACATTGTTTTTCTTGTGGAACAATTGCACCTGTACCAGAGTTCTTGCGTCAAGAAAGATTAATTTGCAGTAACTGTCACACAAAATTAAATACACCAGGTATAGATTACGAAAAACCTATTGAAAATAAATTATGTAATACTTGCGGTCATTTTTTTGCCGACCCCATTGTGGAATTAGTTTGCTTAAGTTGTCAACGTACTTCCTCTGCCAATGAATTTATTAGCAAGCCTTTATATAATTATCATTTAACGCGCCAAGGAGAATATGTCGTTTTAGGCATAGAAAATAGTTTTTATGCCAGCTTTGGTCAATATTTTAAAATGACTGATTACCCTGTTTTTCTGTCTATTTTAAATTGGCATATTAAATTAGCTGAGCGTTATGGCCTATTTAACTTTAGCATAATGGCCTTAGAGATAGATGTTAAAGACAGGGAAGATGAAAGCAAAAAAGAGCAATCTAAAGAATTAATTGAAAATCTATTTACAAGCTTGCGTCAAGTTATAAGAGAAAGTGATCTGGCTTCTCGATTAGATGAAAGTATGCTTTTTCTACTACCTTATACTAAAGTAGATGGCTGTATGATAATCGTTCAGCGTCTTCAAACTGCAGGGCAAGAACTAGTTAATGCAGGCACTAGTACAGGCTTAACAATTAAAGTCAGTTACATGGCTTCCAATGAAATTATTAGCAATGCCTTACAAGGTGAATTAGTCATGGCGGAGTTAAAGGTGCGTATGCAAGAAAATAATCTGTGTATTATAAAAAATAGTTAATTTTCCTACTTATTAAACCTAATTTAATTAATATTTTGACAAAATTAAACCTTACCAAATAGAGCGATAAGTTTCGACTATTAAGCAAATTCAATTATTTAATATAACCTTAATGAACTTTATTTATACTATATGTACTATAAATAAACATTATTTTATTAGGGTTTTAATTTATGCCACCAATAAATTTAAAAGCAGGACAACTTAATTCAAATGAGACTAAAGAATTATTACATTTTTTTGCATATCACGCCAACCTGGGCATTAAATATTGGCAGAAAAATAAAATATATGAATTTGATGGCAAGCAATTTATTTTTAAAAATAATATTTATCAACGACAAGGTAAGCATGGTTTTTGTTACGAGGTAATTAGTAATAAAGAGCCTATTGGAGAAGGTAGTTTTGGCACCGTAAGATTGATAAAAAATACCTTAGTCATTAAAAATGAAGAAGTTAATTTTAAAAAAGAAGGCAAAGATAAAAGTCGGCGAGTTGTAAAAATTCAGGATCATAGCACTGAAGATTCAGAAAAAAATTTAGAAAAGGAATATCAATTATCAAAAAAAGCAGTTCATCTTGGCATTAAAGAGCCTACAAAAACTATCTTGGATGGCACAATACGTAGTTATACCACAATGAAGTTATTACCTGGGAAAGAGTTATATGATATTTTGGATGATGATCAAAAGGGTATAAGAGTATTAACACTAGCAAAGCGTATAGAATTAAGTATGGCTTTATTGCAAGCTCTTAAACACCAGGTAACTGCAATAGAGATTATTCATCGTGATATTAAGCCTAAAAATATTTTAGTGGATTTAGGTCCGCCTATTAGAGTCAACATCTTAGATTATGGTATGAGTATTAAGAGTGATGGAACAATATCAAAATGCGAAGGCCCTCTTGCCTACATAGCCCCTGAAGTATTTCATGACAAAATAATAAGCGATAAAAGTGATGTTTTTTCAATGGGCCGTGTACTTGCCCTGATTTGGCGTGGCTACAATGACACTTATGCGTCTTTTTTCCAACGCTTTGCGGAAAAATTTTCGGCAGAAAGATTACTTATTAATTTATTTGATAAACTTGAAGAATTAGAAGAGGATAGCAGAATTCTAATTTTTAAGGCCTTAAAAGGTATGTTAGAGTTTCACCCAAATGATCGTTCAAATATTGATAACGCAATTGAAAACTTTGAAGCAGTCAACATAGCTCTATCCACAGTTAAACAGCTAAACTCTTCAAGCGCTTGCGAAAATCTAGAGCAAACTTTTTCTAATTTAGATGGTGAAAGAAAGCAACTAGAAACGCTTACAAATACAAACTCATCATTTTTTAGCTCTAAAGCTGGTAAAGAAGAGCAGAAAAGCTGTAATAATATAGAAAATCAGCAAGCTCTTTCAACATAAAAAAATCATTATCTATCTTCTTGGTAAACTGCAATACTTTTGATACCATACGCGCCTAGCGTTAAAAGTAATAAAATTTAGTCATCATGGCTTCTATAGACAAAATAAGGCTAATTTTTAGCTAATTAGCTTGCTCTAATTTTCCCTTTACAAATTAAATTGCTTTAGCTTTGAGTTTATAGATAAAGCAATTTTTCTAATAAGTGAGTTATTATGAAGTGGTATATCAAAGTACTAGAGCCTGTTTTAAATAAAATTATTCATGAGCAAAGAGATGAAGCAAGGGAATTTTTGGCAGTATGTTTATATGTTTTTAATACCTTTGATAATAATCCAGAATTAGAATTTTATTTAGGTCCTATCGAATAATTGCATAAAAAGTTTGCTAATTATAAAGATAACTCCCTGCCTTTAGACGAATTTGCTACCTATCTATTGCCCTTATTAATGGTAATGATAGTAGTGTTTGGAATATAGATATTATGGAGTCTTTTGAGAAAGTTATTCTTTTAAGTAATGAGAAATCCTTTCTGCGCAATATATCTATCAAATCCTTAGAACAATGGGAAAGGGCCTTGCTTAAAGATTTAAACTTTAATGTACAAGTTGATGAAGATGAAGCTATTCGACTATTACAACCTCATAAAATTGATCTACCGCTAAAATGACAAGCTTATATAATATTTAGACAGGCTCAAACGATACAAGACAATAATCAGTCACTAGAGCTTGAAGATATAAAATCGGTAAATGAAGTAAAACTTAACCTGACAAAAAACGAGTTACATCATGCTATAAATACTATTTTAGGGCAGCATGAACCGCAACGACCTATGATTGAAAATTTTATTAAGCTAATGGCGTATTGTTTTGATTTAACAATTGAAGGCCAGAAAATAAAACATCGTCTACCTTTTTTTAAACAATTATGCCAAATGAAGCAGGTGCTGCAAAACACTTAATTGACGTATTAAAAGGAAAAAACAAGCTCATTTTAAACAAGCAGATCAAGATGTGCTAATGGAAAATACTAATTTAGTATTAACTATAAAAGATGCGTTAAGTTACCTTGATGCAGATTACCTTGAGCAATTAAAAAAGGCTTTAAATATGAAGTCGACTCTTGAATCATTACATCAATTAACTGAATTTATAATGACTGAAGAGTCTAATCATACGCCAAAAGTCACTCACTAATTCAAACCTCTTTAGCCGCTTTATTGATTGGGCACATTACCCTTTGTTTATTCATCCCATATTGGCGCTAGCTCTACAGGATTAATAAAGCGTTGCGCCTTATCGCCAATTGCTGCTATTGCCATCATATCCTCTTCTATGATTTCAAAATCAAAAATAGCGGCATTAGAGGTGATACGTTCTTTGTGGGTTGATCTTATCAAAGACGGAATGCCTAATTGATAAAGCCAGCGGAAAATAATTTGAGGCACGTCTTTTTCATATTTTTTTGCTAACGTTATTAAAATAGGCTCCTTTAATAATTGCCCTTGTGCTAATGATGAATGAGCAATAATGCCAAGTTGCTTCGCTTTAGCAAATTCAATCACTTTTGGCTGTTGTAATAACGGATGGAATTCTATTTGATTAATGAGAAGTGGAACCTTTGTAAGCTCAAGAGATTGTGCCATTTGGGCAATTGGAAAGTTACTCACACCAATATACTTTGTATATCCTTGTTTTTGCACCTCGTTTAGGGCTGCTATTGTTTCTGCTAAAGGCACTAACGGTGTAGGCCAATGCAGGAGTAATAAATCAACATAGTCTGTTTTAAGCTTAGAAAGGCTTGTTAAAACAGAAGGTAGAAATTCTTTTTCGGTAAAATTATCAATCCATACTTTGGTGGTAATAAATAATTCTCTACGATTTATCTGAGTATCTGCAATAGCTTGCCCAACTTCTTCCTCATTGCCATAGATTTGAGCGGTATCAATGTGTCTATAACCTTGATCGATTGCGTAAATAATATTATTAATGAGCTCTTTTCCATTAAGTTGAAAAGTACCAAACCCAATAGCAGGAATTGAACTCTGTTTAAAATTTATCGTATTCATAAAATGCCTTATTTAAAAAGTTAATCTAATGTTTCTAACATTGCGACATCGTAAGAATCCATGTTAGCCGCGGTTTTGATGCGTTTAACCAAATCAGGATTAGCAATAAAGGGTCTACCAAAAGCAATTAAATCAAATTGATGGGCAGCCATTTGTTCAATAGCTTTGTGTATGGTATAGCTGCCGCTGGCAATTAAATGTCCATTAAAGTGCGTGCGCATAAATTCAGTCATTGTTTCATCATTAAGTTCAGGAAAACGAGTTGCATCATCGAAATTACCGGTATGAAGGTAAGCAATATTCTTGTCACTTAATTTGGTTAATAAATATTGAAAAACTTCAGCGTCGCGGTTGTCACCTACAATCTCATTTAAGTAAGCGCCAGGCGATAGCCTAATTCCTACGCGCTCAGGTCCAATTTCTGCTATACAAGCATCAACAATTTCTAAGGCAAATCTAGCAAGGTTTTCTGGTTTATCACCGTAATCATCTTGACGCTTATTAGTTGAGTAATGTAAAAATTGATCAATTAAATAACCATTAGCGCCATGTATTTCAATGCCATCAAAACCAGCTTCTAAAGCCTTTTTAGCAGCTGTTGCATAACTACTTACTAATTCCTGGATTTCCAAATAGGAAAGCGCTCTTGATTTACCATAATATAGCTCACCATCAGCCCTGCGCACCCGGCCACTCATTTGGGTTTCCGAGGCAGAAACGGGTAATGAGCCATCTAAAAAAATAGGATGAGAGACACGGCCAACATGCCAAATTTGTAAAAAGATTTTACCACCTTTTTGATGGACAGCTTGGGTAACTTGCTGCCAGCCTTTTACTTGCTCTTTAGTATAAATACCAGGTGTATTGCTATAGCCTCGACCATCGGGACGAATAATAGTACCTTCCGTAATAATTAATCCTGCCTCTGCGCGCCTTGCATAATAGGCTGCCATTTCTGCGGTAGGAATTAAATTATCTGTTGCTTTATTGCGTGTCATAGGTGCCATAACAATACGGTTTCTGAGTTCGATTTTGTCGTTAAGCTTAAACGGTTTTAAAAGAATATTAGTCATTGGCCTCTCCTCATTTATTTCTAAATATCGCAAATTTTCGATGTAATAGATTAAAAAATTTTATATTCTGGTCTTAAGCTCCTGGATAAATTGCTCGATAAACGGTTGATTTAATTTACAATAAGTCCATTGCCCCCGGCGCTCCATGGTAATAAGACCTGCTTGATGTAACTGAGCTAAATAAGCTGATATAGTCGATTGTGATAAACCAGCTTTTTTTTCAATAAGTCCTACACATACCCCATCTATACTCACGTCACAGTGCGAGGAGCTAAAATACTTAGCAGGCTCCTTTAACCATTCAAGAATTTGCAAGCGTCTTTCATTAGAAAGGGCTTTTAATACAAGTACAATATTCATATTATTATTATATCGTAATTTTGCGATATGTCAATATATTGTAAACTAGGAGATTTAATTTAACCTATTAATGGTTAAAATCAATTACAAAATCTTCAACAGTGTGTTTAGAGGGGTCATATTTGCAACGGTTTGTATAATTTAAATTTCTGCCATACACATGTAATGAAATCGCTATGACATCAGCAATATTAACGACACTATGAATTTGATCGGCTTTTATAGCAATGACTTCACCTGGATGACAAATAACAGGCGGCTCCTGCCGTTTAAGATCAGCATAGCCAGGAATAGAACCATCATCAAGTCGTGTCCAAAAGTAATTTTTCTCAATCCCACTAATACAGCCAACTACCGCCCAAGTGCAGTGATCATGGGGGGCAATTTCACAGCCAGGTTGCCAAGCGACCAAATTTACTGCCATGTCATGATTAGGTTCTTCATAGAGTAACCACGATTTGAAACCTTTAGGAGTATTAACTATTGTAAATTGCTCTTCTAGCCAATCGCTCTTTTGAACCCATTGTTGCATTAACGATTGTACTTTTTTCATATCCAAAAAAGTACCTTGCCCTTTTATATTTAAAGCTTTTAAGTCATTAATAAAGGGAGCTAAAGCGGGTAAAATAAGATTTATCATATTTTAACATTTTCAATAGCCTTAATGTGGAGCATAGCAGAAATACAATAGATTGCATGATAAAAAGCAAAATCCTATTTGATTACCTTAAAATGCTTTACAATGAGCATGCTTATTAAATGTAGTTGTTAATTTTTAAACCTCTATCTAACTTAACTAAGTATTAAAATAAGGTTTTATCTAAATAGCCAATAAAAGAATAATTATGGACAACAATTATTTAAAAAATACTTCTCTTACGTATCGTGCCGATATTGATGGTTTACGGGCGCTAGCGGTTATCTCGGTGGTAGGATTCCATGCTCTTCCCCATAGTTTACCTGGAGGATTTATTGGTGTTGATATTTTTTTTGTCATTTCAGGTTTTTTAATTTCTACTATTTTATTTAAAAATTTAGAAAACAACCATTTTAGTCTACAAGACTTTTATGCTAAACGAATCAGAAGGATATTTCCTGCGTTATTAACCGTTTTAGTTAGCTGCTTAATATTTGGTTGGATCGTTTTATTTGCATCAGAGTTTCAACAATTAGGCAAACACATTGCCGCAGGTGCAGGTTTTGTTTCTAACTATATACTGTGGCAAGAAGCCGGTTATTTTGATAATGCTGCCCATTACAAGCCGTTGCTACACTTATGGAGCTTAGGCATAGAAGAACAATTCTACTTGATTTGGCCACTCTTATTATGGATTGTTTTTAAAGCACGTTTAAATACCTTGGCCATCTTAGTTTTTATTATTCTTATTTCATTTAGTCTTAATATTAAGATGATTCATCAAGATACTATTGCTACGTTTTATGCACCGCAAACTCGATTTTGGGAATTAATCTGTGGCAGTTTATTAGCTTGGATAAATCTATATAAACAAACAGAATGTGAAAAAATTAAGTTTGGTTTGCAATCCCGATTAGCAACTATTTTTAAGCCTAATTCTTTCCTTGCCACCCCTAACCTTATCAACCATCTCTTAGCGTTCGTAGGCTTGGCTTTAATTATTTATGCTCATTTTAAAGTTAAAAAAACATTTCCTTTTCCTGGCGGCTGGGCAGTTTTGCCTTGTGCAGGAACGATATTATTAATTGCTGCTGGTTCAAAAGCTTGGCTAAATCGTACCTTGTTAGCAAATCGCTTTTTAGTCTGGATAGGTTTAATTAGCTTTCCTCTTTATTTATGGCATTGGCCTATCATATCTTTTATAAAAATTACTGAGCCATCGCCAAGTAAACAATTATGTTTGTTCGGCGTAAGCGTAGCTATTCTTTTAGCTTGGCTAACCTATCAATTTATTGAAAGACCAATGCGATTTGGTGCTTATAGACGAAAAAAAACAATTACTTTAATTATTTTAATGAGTTTTATAGCAGGTGTAGGCGGATTTATTTATAAGCAATCTGGATTAGTCTTTAAATCAACACAAGTGAGTAAGTTCGTTGACTTGCTTAACAATCCTCTTCCATCAGTTGAGGATTTTGAGTGCGGGCAATTAATACCTACATTTAAGCAAAATGCATCTGGTGTAGGGTGTAAGCTATCTAAAAATACCTTGCCTGATATTATGTTTATTGGTGATTCCCATACAGGACATTATCGCAATGCGATTTGGCAGCAATTTTCTAATCACTCTGTGTTATTTATTGTCGAGCCAATGTGTCTTCCTTTTTCCACGCATCACTTTTTAAAAGGTGAGTGTCGAAAAAAATTTGAGGCTATTTTAGAATTTATAAAGACAAACGGAAGTGTTAAAAAAGTTTATTTATCCGGTTATTGGTCTTATCTCATGACCGGTGGCTTTGCTATTCAAAAGGATCATTGGCGACAAGCAAAACCTCTTACTCTTAAAAAAGCACTAAGTTTTCAAGAAAATGGTCGACATTTAATTTCAACCATTTTGGCCGCTAATAAGGAAGTTATCTTTTTAAAAGATATCCCTGACTTAGATTTTAATATTAATACCTGCTTTAAATTAAGGCCTCTTCGTTTATCTTTTCGTCCCCTGCGTACCAATTGTTGGATGGATTTTGCCAGCTATCAAAAACGAATAGCACCTTATGATAAGGTTATTGATAATTTATTAAGCGAGTTTCCTCAAGTTAAGTTGTTTGATCCGCGCCCTTTATTTTGTTCAGACAATAAATGCTATGCACGGGATGCTGAACTACCCTATTACTTTAATGGTGATCATTTAAATCATTATGGCGCAGAGTATGTGTTTAAAAATATGCAAAATTTAATAAGCTAGTGGTGAGCGCCACTAGCTGTAAGTATTGGTGTTTTAAATTAATCGCCCAGAGTATGTTGATATTGCTCTAAACTTTCATCCAAGCTTGCTGCATCTGTTAAGGCTGCAACATTTTCTTTGGTAAAAAACCCATCAAAGCCATGACATCGTTCAACATATTCGGTAATTAATAAGGAATATTGTGAATGCTTAGAAAATATTTGTTTTAAGTCAGGCACATCTGTACAGGCACCAAATACTTGAGCTAAAAATTTAATGGGTAAATTACTTTTTAAAGTGTCAACGACATAATCAATATTTTTTGTGCCTGGGCTATGATCGCCATCACTTATTTCATAAGCGATATGATGCATGCGTCGGCCATAGTTACGTACAAATGTTTCCGTAGGCATAGGGAGGTTTTCAAATGAATTGACCATGTAGGGCGTATTATTAGCGGTAAACACTTTTGCTGGTGATTGAATATCTTTACCATGCGGTGAGCGATTAACATTGGTTGATGAATTCATGTCATAAATATTGTAGGCGCCCCAAAAATAATAGTTAGATAAACATAAAAATTCTAAAATGGCATCTTCTCGCTCACCAGCTAAAATGCGGGTAGCCATATGATCAATGCCTTTTACTAATCCCTTGGTACCTAGATGTGCACCCCATTGATCAGCCTCATTTAGTTGTGCTTCTTGTTCTTTAGTCAGAAAAAATCGCTGTCCTAATTCAAGGCTATCAAAATCCAGGATATCGCTATCAATATAACCAACTCCGTTATAAGTAAAATCAGATAATTTCGTAAAATGAATGTGATTACTGCAATAAAATTTATTTTCCGTCATGTCAGGAATTCTGAAATTAAAATCATGGGAAATAAGAATTTTGCGCACTTCATCTTTATCTTTGCAGCGATAAATTTCACCGACATAGCGGGCATTAAATTTAGGCCGTGCCAAGGGATACATTTTGTTAAGGCGCGTGATATCATCTTTGAAATTAGGATCTAAGGGTTCAAGAACAATATAAACTGGTGCATTTTCGCTATTAACAAGACAATAAAATTTATGGGTGTCGCTAATATAACTTCTAGCATAACGATAAGGGGTCATGTAATACATTTCTTTTAGGTATGGAATTGCATCCCCCGTTTGGACTTGCACAACAATGCCGCACATATCGCCATACAAGTCTTCAAGACCAGACGCTTGCCTTCTTTCATAAATTTTAGTTTTATATTCATTAAAATAAGCAGAATTTTCTTTATCACCTTTAGGTTGATACTCAAATGGATTAATCATTGCTGACCTCTAAGAACAAACAAACTATGCACTTAATATTAATAGTATATATTGTCTATGAAGTTTTGCTTGCAAAGTTACTTAAATGAACCAAAATCATATAGCTAAAATTAAGAAAAACCAGCTTATTAATAAAGTATTTAATTAGCCAGGGAAAGCAAAAGAAGGTTTAACAAAAGGATCACCCTCAGTTATTATAGATTTTAGAAAATGGAAACAGGCGCTCGCTTGCCATTTACGTTGCTCACTTCGCCACTCAGGCCCACGAAGTTTTAAGTGTTTATCATGGACTGGGTCATAGATAATTAGTGTCTCAGGTATATGTATACTTACAGGTGCGCTATCAGGATACCTATATTTATCAGTAGTTTGACTTCCTTTTGTATTAAATCTAATACCATTTTAAACAATGGCTTAGCATATTTTTCATCATTTCAACTAATATTTCTGAACTACATTCACCGCTTAACTTATAAGCACTTGCGAAATTTTCAATGGTGATATTATAAGCTTGATAAATTTTCTTAAAAGGGGTTGTATTTGATAAATTAAATATACCCGTATGACCACTATCTTTGCCGATAAATCCTCGTATTAATAAAATTTGGACAGGAATATTGTTTTTATACTTGCCTTCAAGAATAATGAACGCATGAGTTGTATTATCTTTCGTATTAGGAATAATATTATCCTTTGGGGCTAAAAAGGAATTATCTTCTTCGTCATTTGCCTTACATCTTCCTGCACCGATTACACTCCCGTTTTCTTGCAAAATAATAAAGCTATATTCCTTTGGAATATTTTCAGTATAATACCTACTTTCAATAGTATTCGTAAAAAATTTCATAATTTACAGCACCCTGGCTTTACTTTCACTTTAATCATACCAAAGAAAAATTAAGTAAATATTAAGATTTATTTAGCCCCTTTTTGTTGTTCAGGTAAGCCCTAAAAAACTATTTTACGATAACTTCGCGACTATCTTACAAGGCAGTCCTGTTTTTTCTGGTAAATTTAACCACATAAGATGAATTTGAAAATCGCCTTTTACTTGGGTGATTAGTGAATCTAGATTAGTAATATTCTCAACAATATAAACACTTTGTGCTTCACAACGTTTGTCAGCTAATGCATGCTCTTTGCCCCGACGAATACCGGCTGCATCAATAGCGATAATATGAATTTTCTTAGCAATTAAAATATCAATTAAGGCATCCGATAATTGAGGATGTTGATAAAAGTAAGCTTGGGAGCCATAGGTATGCTCTTTAATTCTATCCGTTTTAAATATCAGGCAGTCTTTAGCTTTTATTGCATCTATATCAATATCTGTACTTTCAATGTCACGATCTTTAATATGACTTACGTCAAATAATAAAGCTCGATTTGCCATATATTCGAGGGGTATTTCTGTTTGCAAATGGATATCAATGTGAGTACCATAATGGCCAGATTTAAAAATTATATCCGCTTTTTCATTCATAATTTCCTTATCCATGCTTAATTCATTCAAGCTAAGTGTTAAGTCAATATACATTATTACATCCTCGTCTTCTTTAAATAAATCTTATAGTAGTTTTTATTAAGATGTATTAATATCTTTGTTTTGACAAAAAATAATGAAATTAAGACATGCCTTACTATACTGTCAAAGATAAAATTGATCCTGATGAAATTGATTCACCGATGATAGGGTTTGCCTTTGACAATTATCCAACCACGCCGGGTGAACACTGTCATCGCAAAGGACAACTCTTATATTGTAGTCAAGGAGTGACGCATTTTTACTGTCAGGGGCGCTATTTCTTATTACCACCCAGCAAAGCAGCGTGGATTCCTCCTAATGTAGTACATGATGTTCACTCAGCAAGTAAAGTGAGTTATCGCTCATTATATATTAAGGTAGAACATTTTTTACCACTGCCTAATACAATGGAAATATTACAGGTAGAACCCTTATTAAAATTAATGGTTGATAAATTTTGTTTTGTTAAACCAGACTATTTGCAAGATAGTCCTGAGTTTCGACTAGCCACTGTTATTGTTGATTTTATTAAGCAAGCAATAACACTACCGCTATCTTTACCAAAACCTATGGATAAACGTTTAAATAAAATTTTTCAGACAATACTGCAAGCGCCTGGTGAAGCAAAATCTGTAAATGATTATGCTCAAATGGTAAATATTACTGCACGGACGCTAAATCGAATTACACAAAAAGAGATAGGCCTAAGTTTTGAAAAATGGCGTATGGAATTGCGCTTAATGCATGCCTTTGTGTTACTTGAACGCGGCTATTCTGTCACGCAAGTCAGCCAAAGCTTAGGCTACAGTAATGACAGTAGTTTTATTGCCCGCTTTAAGCAATGGGCTGGCGAAACACCTGCGCAATATCGACGCAAGGTTCAGATCGGCCACTAAATGCTCTATGCCAACTTAGTTGTATCAAGCGCTATACTATAATAACCAATAAAGAATTTATTTCTTTAATCACTTAATAATAACTTATGGACTTTAATCAGGGAAGGATAAACCTGCATGCCAAAAATGAAAATTAAAAATATTTCCATGTATTATGAAGTGCATGGCGTTGGTGAGCCTATTATTTTTATTGCTGGTTTTAGTGTTGATCATAGCGTTTGGCAAGAAGTTTTGCCTTATTTCAAAGATAAATACAAAGTGATTTTGCTTGATAATCGCGGTGCTGGCCAAACAGATATACCTCCAGGTTCGTATACTATTGCTGAAATGGCAGACGATGTTGTCCAATTATGTGGGCAACTTAAAATCAAACAAGCACATTTTGTGGGTAATTCTATGGGTGGGCTTATTGTGCAAACATTAGCCTTTAAACAGCCAGATTTAGTGAAATCAGCAACTATTAGTAATGCTGTCATGACTATACATACCCCCTACCACCTTTATATGGATGCCCAGCTTGATTTACTGAAAGCGCAAGCGCCTATGCACACCTTAATTAAGGCCTCAGCAAGTTGGCTTTTTTCTTTTCAATTTCTTTCAAAACCGGGGGCTGTTGAGCAATTAATTCAACAGGGATTAAGCAATCCCTACCCTTTTACGCTACCAGGCTATGAAGGACAATATAGAGCATTAGCAAACTTTGATTCTAGCGCTTGGGTGAGCCAAATTAAAGTACCAACTCTGGTATTAGCCGGTGATGAAGATTTAATTTTTAATAAAGAAGCAGTCCATAATTTAGCAAAAAATATGTTAAATGCAGAATATTTTTGTTTTACTCATTGTGGTCATTTACCTTATATCGAATACCCAAAACTCTTTGCTAGTGAGATAAAATCTTTTCATGCTAAACTTGACTAGCCAATTTAAAAAATTTTTGATTAAGGATGGTATAGCTGGCTAAAGTTATCATTGCTATGATGACAAGGCTTAAAAGGAGAAGCAAACAGTAATTTAATTGGCTAGTTGCTAAATTTGTTGGCGGATAAAAACTTACACTAAACGCAATTAGGCTACCACCTATCCCTAATAAACCTAGAGTAATAACCCACCATTTATTCGTTTTTTGCTGCTGTAAGGCGAGACAAATAGCACTTAAAAACATTAAGACATACATAACTAAATACATTTGGGTGGCAAGTACAATCATAAGCCAATAAGACATGTTTACCGATGGAAAAAATAAAAAAAGAATGCTAATGATGGAAATAATACTAGCTTGAATTACTAAAAGTTGATTGTTAACGTTATCGGTATGAACGGCATTACCCTCTTTCTTAAAAGCAAAAGTGAGCCCTTTAATAGGTGAAATCAACCAATTATTAGCACAACCAACACAACCAATAAAGACCATCATATCAATGATAAGGGCTATTTTGTCTAATTTTATTTGACTGAAGAAAATTTGAAATAAATCAGGAATGCCGGTAATAAAACTAAGTTGCTGGCTTGGAATAATAAGCGCTAAGGTTAGTGCACCAAAAAGCATAGTAAAAAAAATAATAAAGGTAGAAAAACCAATCGCTCTAGGTAGCGCATTTGCTTTACTTTCTTTGGCATGTATTGCTGCAATTTCAATGCCGCAAAAAGAAAGAATAATGGCTGTTAAAGCTGCCCACGAATTTTCTGTATTCGATGTCAGCGTGGTAAGTGTGTGCGGATTGATTATGAGCCATTCTATACCAATCGCTAGAATTAAAATGAAGGGTATAATAAGGCCAACAAAAGAACAACATATTGTCAGAAAAGAGGATAAAGAAAAGCCGCGCCGATTAATCCAAGTTAACCCCCAAATTAAGCTATTGGTAATTAGAAAAATAAGGTGGTTATTTTGCGCTAAAGAGCCATCAAAACAATATAAAAAAAGACCAGCAATAAAGGCTAAAAATGTTGGAAAGATAAAAAGATTTTGCATAAACTGAAGCCAGATAGCAACAAAACCAAATCCTTTGCCCAAACTTAATTTTACCCAGCCATAGATACCTTCATCCGACTGTTGGGTAAACCAGCTAGTAATCACGGCACAGGGTAGAAGAAAAAAAAGAAACGCTAGCAAAAAATAGAAAAATAGATCGCGACCCATAGTAGCTGCTGCGGGTAAATTACGAATACTATCAACCGAGCAAACGATAATTAAAGTTAATTGTAGTGAGCTTAATTTTTTTAGCATTAAAATCTCAGCGATAAGCAGCTTAAGCCACCATCAATTTTTTCAAATTCAGAAACATCTACAGTAAGCGTTTTAAACCCAAGTTCTTCTAGACTTTGTGCAGTCTTTTTAAATCCTGCTGGCAAAATAATATTATTATTAATATTTATTGAATTTGCTGCATAAGTTTCTTCTGCAGTTACAATGATTTGATTAAAAGATTGCCATGCGGGATGATTAATTAATTCTCCTGCCACTAATAAATAATTATTACCCAGGTAAGATACACCACTTTTTAAATGCAGAAACTCTTTCAGCTCAATAGTAGAGCTGGTAAAACCGAAAGCGGTTAAAATAGCTGCTAACTGATCTGCACCGTGTTGATTGGTGCGTTTCGATAGCCCAATATAAAAATGATTTTCTACTCTTAAGACATCACCTGCATCGACGGTACCAGGTGCTTTGATTTTTTCAATACGATCTTGATAAAAAGAGGCAATAAAAGGCTCAATCAAAGCAACTTCGCCTTGTCTGCTTAAAGCACCAGGGTGAGTTAAAATAGCAACTTTTTCTGTTAATAATGCTGTATCTTCAACAAAGCAAGCATCTGGATAGTGTTCTAAAGGAGGCAAAGTTGTTATCTCAAGTCCGCAACTGTTAAGCGCGGTAATATAATTTTGATGCTGCACTAAAGCATGATCAAAACTTACCGGTAGAGGATTTTGATTTGAAGTTAAGCCCTGAGTCATACTGGCAGTGGGACTACGAACAAGCGCTTGTGAATACATAAACTGATTTACCAACTGTAAAAGTGTTTTATTATAAACATAAAATAAAAATGTTTAAGTAAATTTATCTGATGAAAATTTTTACCAGTATTCGCTAATTGCACGCGTGCCTAAATATTCTTCAATACGTTTTTTTGTCGCAGGTGAAATATCTTGAGGTAAATTATCTAAGTCAAACCATTGCTGTGCAGCAATTTCAGCAGAGTGGCTTGCCTTTTGTAGCAGCGCCTGACAAATATAAAAAATAATATAATCATCGCGTTTCTCATTATTACTATAATAAACAGCAAATAATTGAGCTGGCGTTAAAAGGCTAACCCCAACTTCTTCTTTAAGCTCTCTTTGTAATGCTTGATAAGGCGTTTCACCAGGCTCAACCCCACCACCAATGGTATACCAACCTAATTGATAGGTATGTTTAACCAATAAAATTTTCTCATCTTGAATAAGTAAGGCGCGTACTCCTATCGTTCGTTTGGCAAAAAGAGAAAAAAGCGCATTTTTGGCTAAGTGGTAAAAACGCATCATGACGTTATTGCTTCCTTTTAAAGCGGCTGAAAATTAATTTTATTGCATAACTAACTCTATATAAACAGGAAGCTTTAGGGTTAAGAGATTTTTAATAACAACAACAATAGGGTTCTGCAAAGAAGCAGAACCCTACTTAAGTTAAAATTAAGGGATAAAGACATCTTTTTGAACTAACGACGAACGCTTACCATTCTGGCAAACTGTATTCATAAAATAAGTAAATTTTCCAGAAGTACCGGGTAAGCTTTTATCCGTCCAAGTTAAAGACGCACCACGCCATATTAAACGCTTGATCCAATCTTTCACTTCATAAGAAGCAGCTGCTGCACCACTAGTTGGTTTACCCCATTTTAAAGTGATTGATTTTTTATCAGCAGTATAGGTTGCTGTAATATTATTAGGCGGATTACAGACGCTATCAGAAACAAAAACATCATACTGAATGTCAGCTGACTCTTGTCCACCACAAACTGACGTTAGAAAATAAGTATATTTACCAGGTTGGCCAGGTAAAGTCTTATCTGTAAAGGTAAGCTGCGTACCTTCCCAGATTAAATTTTTGCGCCAATCTTTTACACGATATAATTGAACTGCTGCGCCATCTTGTGGTTTATCCCAATTAAGGGTCGCACTTCTTAAATCGTCAGTATAAGAAGAGGTAATATTTATTGGTGGTTTACATTGATCCGTAGGAGTACTGCCACCTACTTCATAAACCTTAATGCTATTTACATCCATACTTGCCTTTTGCATTTGCGGATTAGGCGCACCAGCATAAGGTCCACCGATAGCTAAATTGACTATCAAATAAAATCCACCATTAGGATCATTAAAACCACGTCTAAAGGCGTTAGCGCCATCAGCAGGTAAAGTATCGGTCCTTAAAGGGCCCCAAACGCGAGCGTTATCAATAAAGCCGGTCATGATATAGCCACCATTAGCGCTTTGTGGGTCCTTTTCCCATTCAAACCCCCATGTATGTGGTTGCTTATAAGCTAGCTCAGGAAAAGTATGGCTATCTAAACCATAACCCCAACCGCGACAATCAAAACCTCCACAACTTGGATCATTACCATTAAAATGAAGTGCGGCCGTAGTGACATTAAATGCTGTATCTTTAGGATAAGCCTCCATAATATCAAATTCGCCATTTAGCGGCCATTCATTATCATAAGTCGGCATCATCCAAATAGCGGGCCAAAGTCCTCGATTATATTCAGCTGGATTTGTTCCATTCTGACAGCGACCATCCGCGCTTGCTGTACAAAAGGGTAATCGAACATTAACTTCTAAATAACCATGAGTAGTTACTTTAGTTGTCCAAGGCGTTGATGGTGTTGGAGAATTATAAGGCGGTGAGGTCAAATTATGGCGAGTCATAATTTCCCCTGTGCGCCAAAAACCAGGATTTATAAGATCAGCTAGCAAAGTTAGTGTGCCATCAGCCTTTTTAGTGACTTTGGAAACATCATAAACATTTATCTCGCCAGACATGCGATGATCATAATTAGTTGGTGAATAATAATTTAGGCCTTCCGGTGACTTATCTTTCAAAATATCGGTTTTTAATTCACATGATTTTGCTTGATCAAAAGGACAAGGGGCGGCATAAATAACCTGAGAAAGTAAGAGTGACGGTAGAATCCATTTCTTTTTCATAGCTATTCCTTTTTTTTAATTAGAACTCTTTACATCCTATAACAGCTTAGCATAAGAAATTTTAGATACGAAAAAATAGTACAAATTTATTGCGGGTCTTTTTTAAGATTGCTATAACTAGTTAAGTTTAAAAAAAGTTTATCCTTTTAATAAAACCTTAAATTTAGTATTTTACACTCCCTTTTATTTAACTCAGAATAGATTTAATTTAAATACGCAATCATAAATTTGGTATGCTTTAATTTAAATATCTAATGTATTATTGGAAATAGAAATGAATAAACCGATGCGCATATTAATAGTTGAAGATGCAAAAGCAGCGCAAGTGGTGGCTAAATTACACTTAACTGAATTAAATTGTATTGTAGATACAGCTGATAATGGTACGGCAGCTTTTGAGAAAGCTAATAAAATACACTATGATGCTATTTTAATGGATTTAGGTTTGAGCAATGGCCCGAATGGCTTTGAGGCAACCAACTTAATTAAGACGCAGAGTCTTTTAAATAAAGACACACCAATCATAGCTCTAACTATTCACAGCGAAGCCCAATTTAATGCCCAAGCTGCTGCGGTTGGTATGGCAGGTTTTCTTTATAAGCCTTTTACGCTCTCCGAAGCAAAAGAATTAGTCGATTCAATTAAAAAGTTGTAACGGTTTAATTTCTTATAATGCCCCAAGTTAAACAAATTCCTCACACAGTTATCCACAGATTCTGGGGATAACTTTTAGCAGTTAAGTTGCAAAAGAAATTAAAATTAACAAACTTTCATAAAAACAAATTTACTTTGGCTTTTTATAACGATAAGCAGCTGCTGAAGGTAAAAAAACCTCATCTTCAATCTTTTTATCATATCTTACTGTTGTCAAATCACGTTTTTGTCGTCGACTAAAATTCACATCAGGAAGAGGTAAATCATCCTGTTGTAGATAAATAATTGGCATGGAAGTCATTAATTTTCGCGTAATAGATAAGCCCTCTTCATTTTTAAACGTGGCAATGTTTGCTGCCCACAGCGATTGCGTATCCCGATGTATGGCTAATTTATCATCATCTAAGTATTGTAATTTTTGTTGTTGTACATCAATATGTCGGCCCTTACCTATTTTATTTAATCTTGCCGCGAGCTCTTTTTTAGTGATGATAATATGGGAATTATGTTTTACTTGCGTAAAGGCAATACGCCTTGGATGGTAATCAATACAAGGTATATGACGATAAACTTGTTTTAATTTAAGCCGCGGAAATCCTGCATTTTTTAATAAAGTATGAACAACCTGCGTATCTTTAGTTTGTAATTCACTTAAATACTCATTAATTACCAACTTTAATTGATCTTTACTTTGATTAACTA
Organism: Legionella busanensis; assembly: GCF_900461525.1. Lineage (NCBI taxonomy): Bacteria > Pseudomonadati > Pseudomonadota > Gammaproteobacteria > Legionellales > Legionellaceae > Legionella > Legionella busanensis. The sequence continues at coordinate 1,737,732 of NZ_UGOD01000001.1, forward strand.
AACTTACTAAGTGCAAAGTTGTTAAATTACCACCTAATGCCCCTTGAAATGATTTAGTATGTTGGGGCGTTTCAAGATCACCAGGATAAAAATCTGTTAACGCAGCAATGAAAAGACTGTAATCAGAAATTAATAATTCTTTATTAGCTGGATCATTAATCCAAACGGGGTTGTTTTTTAATTGCGTATAGACATGCGTTTGGAACTCATCTAAGCTTTTTAGTAAAGCATTAAAGCAATCAATTATAGTAATTGCACTCATCACTGAGCCACCTTTGTTTTTAGTCGAATCACAATATTTATTTCTTATTATACTAATAATTTTACACCTATAGGAGCGAGCTAAAGTAGATTTTATTCATAAATTTTATTCAATTGAATTATAAAGTTTGCTTGATAGTTTATTTTAATTTAAATTGTTGCAAAATGAGTCACAAGGTCTATCATTTTGGATAATGACAGTAAAGTTATTTTAACAACAAGAAGGAACCGCTTATGTTTATAAAAAGAAATATTAGCAAGGGCCTAATTGGTCTTCTCGTTTCCACCTCAAGTCATGCTTTCTATACTCAAAGTGGTAGTATTTATGACAGTGCTGGTAATATCGTAAAAATTGATGGTATATCTTGGTCAGGCTTTCAAGATTCAAAAATCGTACAAGGCTTAGCATCAAACCCCTTTTATGCGGTGGGTAATTTTTCTACTAACTACAGTAAGACCTATGGCATGATGGATGCGTTAGTACGTCCTTGGGATTTTACAGACTCTGGGGTAACTAAAGCAAATGGTGTAGCGTTTAAAACGATTCGTCTGCCCATTCAACCTGGTGTCCTGTATGATAACACAGGGCAAGTGGATATGAATCGATCCCTCGCTAATAAGGCTGAACCAACTCGTGCCAATGGTATATTTTGTAAAGTCTGGGAAACTAATGGTTCAGCTTGTGCGCAAACTGTAACGCCGCAAGAAGCATTTTGGATTACGCTTGAAGAATTTAAAAAAAATAATGTCAAAGTGTTAATCGATTTTCACCATAAATATGGCTATGGAGATGGTTTCCGGGATGGTACGGTCTATAGCTTAACTCAGTATGAAGCAGATTTAAAATTACTTGCTAATGAGATTAAGGCACGTAATTTAACCAATGTGATAGGGATTGATGTGTTTAATGAACCGCATCGACTTTTTTGGTTTCGTGATAATGCCGATCAGCCCGCTTGGATAAAAGTAATAGCCACAGCTGCTAAAGTCTTTAAACAATATAATCCAGATGTATTATTATTTGTTGAAGGTTCAGGCCCTGGGTCAGGTGATCCTGATCAACCGGTAGCTTGTGTTAAAGAAACTGATTTAGTGCCCAATCCTGAAGCTTATGCGATTTCAGACGATCCTACAAATTGCGCAACTGGAACAAAACGTGTCGAATTTAAAGGAAATTGGGGCGAAGACTTTAAACCTTTATTAGATAAAGCCAATGCTAAGAATGGTGTACCTAGTTTTAACCGTGCAGGCTTTATTCAACAACTTAAAACTGCCGGTTTAGATGATGCAACGATTACCTGGTTAATGGGTGATGCGACTGCTAACAAAGCGCACCTTGTGTTTTCACCACACGTCTATCCACGTGAAGTAGGTACTTGGGAGTCAGCACCAGGTAAACCGAGTGAGCTTCGTTTTAATTGGACTTGGGGATTTTTAAAGAAAGCAGGTTATCCTGTTGTTTTAGGAGAAGCCTCCTGGAAAAGTGCGGAAGGTCTTGCCTTTTTCCAAAAAGCACTAGTGCCTTACATGATAGCTAATGGCATGCAGAATGATTTATTCTTCTGGGCAGTTGGTTATTTAGGCGACACCATTAGTTTAATTGATCCAAATGGCGGTGCAATTAATCTTCAAGCTGAAAAAGTGTTGCATGATTTATTTAGTCAAACAATCGCCACAGGTAAACTCAATGTAACCTTTACTTCACCTGGATTCCCAGTGAAAGGAGCAGCTACATTAACTGTTAAAGAAACACAGCAAACATATAGTTGTGATATAACCAATGGCTGCTCTCTTGATTTAGATAGTGGCTCATATAATTTGCTAGTTGCTGACAGTTATCAAATAGATAATACAGCTCATCTTGTTTACCAAGTTAAAGCGAGTAACTCTCCTATTACTTTTAAAATTACTAATGGTCAAGCAACAGATGTCAATGTTAGCTTGCAAGGCCAACAAATAGGAACCCAGCCTGCAACACAAGTAAGTTATAAAGTTAATTTATTAGATG